>NZ_CP194228.1:3100000-3431250 GCF_050908145.1 Flavobacterium sp. SM2513
TCGCAATGTACTGTAAACTGTATACCGTATACTGTAAACTGGTTTCTCAACCTCTAAAATTTCCTTTAAGTATAAAATAGTAGTCCCGGGCAGACTCGAACTGCCGACCCCAACATTATCAGTGTTGTACTCTAACCAGCTGAGCTACGAGACTCTGTTTTATTACTTTTTTTTTTAAATCAACAGCGAAAAGAGTAAAGTAAGTCTAACTTACTTCGTTATTATTGCGTCTTTCTCTAGAAAGGAGGTGTTCCAGCCGCACCTTCCGGTACGGCTACCTTGTTACGACTTAGCCCTAGTTACCAGTTTTACCCTAGGCAGCTCCTTGCGGTCACCGACTTCAGGCACCCCCAGCTTCCATGGCTTGACGGGCGGTGTGTACAAGGCCCGGGAACGTATTCACCGGATCATGGCTGATATCCGATTACTAGCGATTCCAGCTTCACGGAGTCGAGTTGCAGACTCCGATCCGAACTGAGAACGGTTTTGTAGATTCGCTCCTGGTCACCCAGTGGCTGCTCTCTGTACCGTCCATTGTAGCACGTGTGTAGCCCAAGGCGTAAGGGCCGTGATGATTTGACGTCATCCCCACCTTCCTCACAGTTTGCACTGGCAGTCTTGTTAGAGTTCCCGACATGACTCGCTGGCAACTAACAACAGGGGTTGCGCTCGTTATAGGACTTAACCTGACACCTCACGGCACGAGCTGACGACAACCATGCAGCACCTTGTAAATTGTCTTGCGAAAAGTCTGTTTCCAAACCGGTCAATCTACATTTAAGCCTTGGTAAGGTTCCTCGCGTATCATCGAATTAAACCACATGCTCCACCGCTTGTGCGGGCCCCCGTCAATTCCTTTGAGTTTCAAACTTGCGTTCGTACTCCCCAGGTGGGATACTTATCACTTTCGCTTAGCCACTGAACTTGCGCCCAACAGCTAGTATCCATCGTTTACGGCGTGGACTACCAGGGTATCTAATCCTGTTCGCTCCCCACGCTTTCGTCCATCAGCGTCAATCAATTAGTAGTAACCTGCCTTCGCAATTGGTATTCCATGTAATATCTAAGCATTTCACCGCTACACTACATATTCTAGTTACTTCCTAATAATTCAAGCCTAGTAGTATCAATGGCCGTTTCCCCGTTGAGCGGGGAGATTTCACCACTGACTTGCTAGGCCGCCTACGGACCCTTTAAACCCAATGATTCCGGATAACGCTTGGATCCTCCGTATTACCGCGGCTGCTGGCACGGAGTTAGCCGATCCTTATTCTTACAGTACCGTCAATCTACTTCACGAAGTAGGGTTTCTTCCTGTACAAAAGCAGTTTACAATCCATAGGACCGTCATCCTGCACGCGGCATGGCTGGTTCAGAGTTGCCTCCATTGACCAATATTCCTCACTGCTGCCTCCCGTAGGAGTCTGGTCCGTGTCTCAGTACCAGTGTGGGGGATCTCCCTCTCAGGACCCCTACCCATCGTTGCCTTGGTAAGCCGTTACCTTACCAACTAGCTAATGGGACGCATGCTCATCTTTCACCGTTGTGACTTTAATATCATGTTGATGCCAACTCGATATACTATGAGGTATTAATCCAAATTTCTCTGGGCTATCCCTCTGTGAAAGGTAGATTGCATACGCGTTACGCACCCGTGCGCCGGTCTCTAGAGAGCAAGCTCTCTATACCCCTCGACTTGCATGTGTTAAGCCTGCCGCTAGCGTTCATCCTGAGCCAGGATCAAACTCTTCATCGTATATTGTGTGAGACTTAATAAATCAAGCCTCTAATTGTTGACGAATTTCTAACTCGTAAATCTTAACGATTTACCTTACTCTTTTTTTCTTTGTTCTGAGAATCTCTTCTCAAAACGGCTGTCAATTCAATATGTCTATGAACGTGTCATTCTTGTTTTCGTTTCGTTTTTCACTTAGCGTGTTTCTCGAAGCGGGTGCAAAAGTACATCTTATTTTTAATCTGGCAAGCTTTTTTTGAAGTTTTTTTGAAAACTTTCGCTTCCCTTTTTCTTCTCTATTACTTACTCAATCTCTCAATGAACATCCTCTCTTGCGGGGTGCAAAGGTAAATCCTTCTTTTATTTCTGGCAAGCCTTTTTGAAAATATTTTTAAGCTTATTCTCTCCAATTCTTAACCTCAAAATGTCTGATGAACTTTGCCTTGTTAGCGGGTGCAAAACTAATACTTCTTTTCTCATCTCGCAAATTTATTTTTAGATTATTTCTAATCCTTTTCTTGAGGGGGAATGTCAGTATTTGTATGAACTTGCGCCTTATTGCGGGTGCAAAAGTAACACTTCTTTTCTCTTATACAAGCGTCTTTGTAAAGTAATTGTAAAGTATTTTTTAATTGGTTAAAAGTGTGGGGTTTGAGAATGACTTTTTTTTGTTTGGGTTGGGGCTGATGGGATGGTTTTGGTTTTTAAGCGGGTTGATTGACTATAGGCTTGCGGTGTTCGTTGTTTTTTTGGCCTATTGGTGTTGGTCTTTATTCTATAGGATTGGTTTATGGTTTATGCTCCTATATATAATGACTATATTATTGTGAATGTTGGTTGGGTTTGTTTTTTATTTGTTGCCTCGTAGTGGTGGGATGCATTTGAAAGGTATATGCATGGGAGGGTTTTGAGAAAAGTGGCTAAGGGTTTAGTGTTTTTTGGCACTAAACCCTTTTTAATGGGTTACTTTTTGGGTTTATCAGGCTTTGTGGATATGCAAATAAAAAAAAGCGACTTTGATTAGAAGTCGCTTTTTTTATGGGTATTATTTATCGTTCAATCCTTCATTATCAAGGTAAGGCTGGACTTCCATTTTGTGCCCCACAAACTCTTCAAAAGCATTGTTTAAATCGACACTATTTCCTACAGATAAGATGTATTTTCGGAAACGTTCGCCGTTTTCACGGGTCATTCCTCCATTCTTTTTCAACCAGTCGTATACATTGTAATCTAGTGTTTTTGACCACGTGTAGGCATAATATCCTGCTGAATATCCGCCACTGAAAACATGTGCAAAGTAAGGAGAATGGTACCGCGTAGGCACTTCTTCCATTAAAAGTCCGTATTTAGATAAAGCTTCTTTCTCAAATTCTAAAGTGGGTTTGAAATCATTTTCATCCGTCACACTGTGCCACGCCATGTCTAAAGTTGCAGCTGCAAGTAATTCAGTGACATTATAACCACTATTGAACGTTCCTGATTTAAGGATTTTGCTGACAAGGTCTTGCGGAATTGCTTTTTTAGTTTTGTAATGTATCGCGTAGTTTTTCAAAACGGTTGGGTCAAGTGCGGCGTGCTCATTAATTTGCGAAGGGAATTCTACGTAATCACGAGGTACATTCGTTCCTGAAAGCGAAACATATTGCTGGTTGGCAAAAAGCCCGTGTAAGGTATGCCCAAATTCATGAAACATAGTGGTAACATCATCAAAACTGATTAAAGAAGGATTATCATTAACCGGTTTTGCAAAATTGTACACATTTACAATCACTGGTTTTTGCTTTAAATAATGCGATTGGTCAACGAAATTACTCATCCAAGCACCTCCATTTTTGTTGTCTCTGGTATAAAAATCATTGTAATATATTGCCATTGAAGTCCCGTCTTTGTCAAAAACTTCATAAACAACCACGTCTGGATGGTAAACGGGTAAGTCTTTTCGTTCTTTAAAAGTAATTCCGTACATCTGCTTTGCGGCAAAAAATACGCCTTTTTCTAAGACGGTACGAATTTCAAAATAAGGTTTGATTTCGCTGTCGTCTAAATCGTATTTTTCTTTCCGAACTTGTTCTGCGTAAAAATTCCAGTCCCAAGGTTGTAGTTTAAAGTTTCCTTTTTGTTCGTCAATAATCTTCTGAATTTCATCTGCTTCACGTTTCGCTTTTTCAACAGCAGGAGCTGCAATTTGTGCCAATAACTTCATCGCTGCATCAGGCGTTTTAGCCATTTGGTCTTGAATTTTCCACTCGGCAAAACTACTTTTTCCCATCAATTGGGCTTTTTGAAGACGCAAGCGAACCATTTGCTCTAGTGTTTCTCTGGTATCGCCGTCATCCTTATTTTCGGCACGGTTCCAAGAAGCTTTGAATATTCTTTCGCGAGAATTTCTGTTTACTAAATACTGTAAAACGGGTTGTTGTGTGGTGTTTTGTAATGAAATTAAATATTTACCCTCTTCTCCCACTTCGGTAGCTTGCATTTTTGCAGCTTCAATTTCTTGTTCCGATAAACCTTCTAAATCAGAAACATCATCAAATAAAATAGCGTTATTTTTTCGGACTATTAATAATTTATTTCCAAATGCAGTGCTCAAAGCCGCTAATTCGCCATTGATAACTTTCATTTTTTCTTTGGCATTTTCAGAGAGATTTGCTCCAGCTAATTCAAATTTTTGCAAATAATATTCGGTCAGTTTTTTATCCTCGCCTTTTAGTGAATTTAAGTCAATTGCTTTAAAACGTTGGTATAACTTACTGTTTAAATAAATTTTATCTTGATGAGCTGCAAAAACGGTCGCATATTCTTCGTCTAATTTCTGCAATTCCGGGTTTGTATTGGAACCTGATAAATTACCAAAAATTGTTCGAGCACGATTTAAATCGACTCCGCTGAGTTCTAAAGCTAAAACCGTGTTTTTAAATGTTGGTCTTTCAGCGTTATTTGTAATCTGCTCCACTTCTTTATCGTGGGATTTCAAACCGAATTCAAAAGCAGGTTTAAAATGTTCATTTTTAATCAAGTTAAAAGCAGGTGCTTGGTATTGCAAAGTGCTTCGTTGAAGTAAAGGGTTGCTCATTTTAGGATTATTTTGTGCAGAAATATTCGTGTTCGGAAGTATCGTCATTAACAGAACAGCAACATTTGCATGAACCCATTTCGGATTTGGATGTTTCATTTCTAGAGTTTAAAATTGAAAGCTAAAAGTACTTTAAATTTGAAGTATTGCAAATACAATGTTGTTAAAATTATTTCGACTTAGTTTTACAAACTATCTACCAATTAATATTGGTAACTTTGCGACAAAATTTTTTGAAATGCGGATTGACATTGTAACTATTTTACCGGAATTATTGAGAAGTCCTTTTGAAGCTTCCATTATGAAAAGAGCTATTGATAAAGGATTAGTGGAAGTTCACTTTCATAATTTGCGGGATTACACTACTAATAAACAAAAAAGCGTAGACGATTATCCTTTTGGCGGTGGTGCTGGAATGGTAATGACTGTTCAACCTATTGACGCTTGTATTTCAAAATTAAAAGAAGAGCGAACGTACGACGAAATCATCTACATGAGTCCTGATGGCGAAACTTTGAATCAAAAAATGGCCAACACCATGTCGATGTATGAAAACATCATCATTTTATGTGGTCATTATAAAGGAGTGGACCAACGTGTTCGCGACCATTTTATTACCAAAGAGATTTCAATTGGTGATTATGTTTTATCGGGAGGCGAATTAGGAGCTTTGGTCCTTTCTGATGCTTTAATTCGATTAATTCCAGGTGTTTTGAGTGATGAAACTTCTGCACTAACCGATAGTTTTCAAGACAATTTACTTTCAGGACCCATTTATACACGACCCGCCGACTATAAAGGTTGGAAAGTTCCAGAAGTTTTGACCAGTGGACATTTTGCAAAAATTGATAAATGGCGAGAGGATAAAGCCTACGAACACACTAAAAATAGACGTCCTGATTTATTAGAAGAGTAATTTTTTTAATGTTTTCATAAAGTTAGCGGTTTCATTTTCAATTGGTTCTCATGATTGCTAACTTGTAGAAAAATTACACTATGAAAAAATTACTTAAATTATCGGTATTACTACTATTCGTTTTTCAATTTTCTAGTTTGTTTGCGCAAGACATCGTTGCTCCAAAACCTGAAAAAAATGTACCAATAATCGTTGCAGAAGCGTTTCAAACTAAATTTTCTAAAAACGAGCCTGTTTGGTTTTCACAATACCAAGGCCGTTATAATGACAAATTGGTTTACGAAGCCCGATTTATATTTGACAATCGCTATTCATCAGCGGTTTATAATAGAGATGGAACTCTAATTGCCTTTGCGGCAACTATTGAAGCAAATGAAATTCCGAAAAAAGCAATTGATTATATGAAAAAAAACTATACCGACCGCGGAGTTACTGAGGCGATGATGGTTACAAGAGGTGAAAAAGAAGTTACATTTGAGCTAGGGATTTACATCAATAATAGGTTTACCGTCGTCGTTTTTGATAAAGAAGGGAATTATATTAAAACGACACTTGGGTAATCTACGTTTTTAAGCAAAAAAAGCTAGTGACATGAAGATAAATTTTAGGAATATACTAAAAATCACAGACCTGATTTACGTGATGAAAATAATTCACAATTCATAACTTATAATTCATAAATATTTTTTACTTTCGCACCCTCATTGAATTAACCTCTGGCGAAAGGCGTGAATGTTGATTTGATATAAACTATAATAACTATTATCATGGCAGATTTAATGAAATTCGTTAGAGACGAATTTGTTGCTAAAAAAGATTTCCCAGTTTTTGGAGCTGGAGACACAATCACTGTTTACTACGAAATTAGAGAGGGTGAAAAAACAAGAACACAGTTTTTTAAAGGTGTTGTGATTCAAAGAAGAGGTTCTGGAGCTACAGAAACTTTTACAATCCGTAAAATGTCAGGTTCAATTGGTGTAGAGCGTATCTTCCCTGTGAATTTACCAGCTTTACAAAAAATTGAAATCAACAAAAAAGGTGCAGTTCGTAGAGCTAGAATTTTCTACTTTAGAGAACTTACTGGTAAAAAAGCCAAAATTAAAGATAAAAGAAGATTCTAATTTTCTTTCAGTATTATTAAAACTCCGATTTGCATCGGAGTTTTTTTTTGAGTTTTAATTCGTAAAAAATGCAATCTATTTTTACAAATTCGTAAATTTTATACTTCATAATTAACAATTTGACAATTCTCTTCCTTCCTATTATCAAATTAACAATTATAAGGTTTTCGGAAGTTGTAATTATTTAAAATTGAGTGGTTTTTAGTATATTTGTGTCGCAATAAACAGCATAAATAATTATTATATGTCAAAACAATCTACGATTTTCTATACAATTACCGATGAAGCTCCAATGCTTGCTACCCATTCTTTTTTACCAATTGTTCAAGCATTCACAGCTCCTGCAGGAATTCATATTCAACCAAAAGACATTTCTTTAGCTTCAAGAATAATTTCAAATTTCCCTGCAATGGTTCAAAAAGACCAGCAACGTGAAGATGCTTTATCTGAACTAGGTAAATTAGCTACAACACCAGAAGCAAACATCATCAAACTTCCTAATATTTCAGCGTCAATTCCTCAATTAAAAGAAGCAATTGCAGAACTTCAATCACACGGAATTTTGGTACCTAATTATCCGGACAATCCAGCAAATGATGCGGAAACTAAAATTAAAGCGGCTTACGCTAAAGTATTAGGTTCTGCAGTTAACCCTGTTTTACGTGAAGGAAATTCTGACAGACGTGCTCCAAAAGCGGTTAAGAATTACGCAAAAAAACATCCACACTCTATGGGTGCTTGGTCTACAGACTCTAAAACAAACGTAGCAAGTATGCCAGAAGGTGATTTTTACGGAAGTGAAAAATCGCTAACTATTGAAAATCAAAAAAGCTACAGCATTCAATTCGTTGCTCAAGATGGAACGACTACCGTTTTAAAAGAAAATAGTGCATTGACTGCTGGTCAAATTATCGACAGTGCTACTTTAAATATAAATGCACTTAAAAAATTCATCGCAAAAGAAATGGCAGAAGCTAAAGCTAAAGGTCTTTTGTTTTCTGTGCATTTAAAAGCTACGATGATGAAGGTTTCTGACCCAATCATTTTTGGTGCAATTGTAGAAGTGTTTTTTGCTTCTGTTTTTGAAAAATATGCTGCTGAATTTGCAGAATTGAAAGTAGACGCCAAAAATGGTTTAGCTGCTTTGTATGCTAAAATAGCAGGTCACCCAAAACAAACTGAAATAGAGGCTGCCTTAAATAGTGCTTTTGAAAATGGTCCTGAGGTTGCTATGGTAAATTCTGATAAGGGAATTACCAATTTGCACGTTCCTTCTGATGTGATTGTTGATGCATCTATGCCAGCGATGATTCGTAATTCAGGAAAAATGTACAATACGGAAGGAAAATCACAAGATACTTTGGCGATTATTCCAGACCGTTCGTATGCAGGATTATACCAAGCTACAATTGATTTTTGTAGAGAAAATGGCGCGTTAGACCCAACAACTATGGGAAGTGTTGCCAATGTTGGTTTAATGGCTCAAAAAGCGGAAGAATATGGTTCCCACGATAAAACATTTAAAGCGGCTTCAAATGGAACTGTTCAAGTTTTAGATAGTGATAATGCTGTTTTATTTGAACAAAAAGTAGAAGCTGGAGACATCTTCAGAATGTGTGAAGTGAAAGATGCTCCAATTCAAGACTGGGTAAAGCTAGCTGTTAATCGTGCACGACTTTCGAATACTCCTGCAATTTTCTGGTTGGATGAAAACAGAGCTCACGACCGTGAATTGACTAAAAAAGTACAATTATATTTAAAAGAATATGATTTAACTGGTTTAGATATCCAAATCATGAACCCAATTGACGCTACAAATTTCTCTTTGAAAAGAATCGTAAAAGGTCTTGACACCATTTCGGTTACTGGAAATGTACTGCGTGATTATTTAACGGATTTGTTTCCAATTTTAGAAGTTGGAACATCTGCTAAAATGCTTTCTATCGTTCCTTTGATGAATGGCGGTGGTTTATTTGAAACAGGTGCTGGAGGTTCTGCTCCAAAACATATTGAACAATTTATTGAAGAAGGCTATTTACGTTGGGATTCATTAGGTGAATTTTTGGCTTTAGGTGCTTCTCTTGAATTTTTAGGTCAAAATAACGATAATTCAAAAGCGCTTGTTATTGCAGATGCTTTGGATATTGCTACAGAAAAATTCTTGGAAACAGATAAGTCTCCAGCTCGAAAATTGGGACAATTAGATAACCGTGGTTCACACTTTTATTTAGCTTTATATTGGGCTCAAGCATTAGCAGCTCAAGATAAAGATGCTGAATTGAAAACTACCTTCTCTCCTATCGCGAAAGAATTATCCGAAAATGAAGATAAAATTAATGCGGAATTAATTGCTGCCCAAGGTTCACGTCAAGAAATTAAAGGATATTACAATCCAAATTATAATTTGACAGACAAAGCAATGCGACCAAGTGCCACTTTTAATGCTGCTTTGGCAAAATTAAAATAGTATTCTATAAAGGATTTTGAAAAAGACGGCTTTTTAAAGGCCGTCTTTTTTTATATTTACAACTTAATTCTAATTACAATCAATGTCATCTCATCACATCGTTCGTGACGACCAAGAACCTGCTTTAATCATTGCCAATGGCGAAAGTTGCAGCCCAGAACTTTTAGGACAGTTACTAGAATGGTCGCCCATTGTGGTAGTGCTTGATTCTGCTATAATTAGGGTTTTAGAATTAGGCATAAAAGTGGATGTTTTGTTAGGAGATTTCGACCGGAATTTTAATGCGGAAAAATATAAAGATTCACAATATCCAATTGAAATTGTACATACACCAAATCAAAATAAAACCGATCTGGAAAAAGCGTTTGATTATTTAATTGAACGAAAAATTCCTGCTGTAAATGTAGTTTGGGCAACCGGACGAAGAGCCGACCACACTATTACAAATGTGACCAATATTGTTCGTTATCAAAATGATTTGAAAATTGTAATTCTCGATGATTATTCAAAAATCTATCAGTTGCCGAGAAAATTTCAAAAATGGTATCCAGCGAAAAGTATATTGTCGTTGATTCCTATTGGTTTGGTTGAAGGAATTTCATCCGAAAATTTAGAATATCCTTTGGAAAATGATACCTTAACTATTGGTTACCGAACAGGAAGTAGCAACTCGGTTTTAAGCGATGGATTGGTTACGATTACACATTCTGATGGCGATTTATTATTAATGGAATGCCACGATTAAAAACTAAAATTTCTATGAAAAACCCAAATATAACTATCAAAAAGACAGAAATATTGTCTGATAAATGGGCAAAACTTTCCAAAATAACGCTAGACTACACCAAAGAAGACGGTGAAGTTGAAGAGCAAAAACGAGAAGTATACGACCGTGGCGATGGAGCGACAATTCTGCTTTTCAATAAAATAAAAAAGTCAGTTGTCTTAATTAAACAGTTTCGGCTTCCTACGTATTTAAACCAGAACGAAAGTGGTTTTTTGATTGAAGCTTGTGCAGGAGTTTTGGAAATTGAGCATCCAGAAGAATGCATCAAACGTGAAACTGAAGAGGAAACGGGTTATGAATTACACGCCGTAAAAAAAATATTTCAAGCATACATGTCTCCGGGTGCGGTTACAGAAATTATTCATTTCTTTGTAGCTGAATACGATGATGAAATGAAGAAAGGAAAAGGCGGCGGTTTAGCTTCAGAACACGAAAACATTGAAGTCATCGAACTTCCTTTTGAAACGGCTTACAACATGATTGCTTCTGGCGAAATTGTCGATGCCAAAACAATACTACTTTTGCAATACGCAAAAATTAATCAGTTAATCAACTAAATGGAATCTACAGAAAAAAATAATTTGCATCCCAGAAACAGTCATCGTTCGCGTTACGACTTTGAACTTTTAGTGCAAACCAATCCCAAATTACAGCAGTTTGTTCAAAAAGTAAAAAACACAGACCAACTCACCATCGATTTTGACAATCCTAAAGCGGTTAAAAGTTTGAATAAATCGCTTTTAATGCAGTATTACAACGTTGAAAACTGGGATGTTCCAGAAGGTTTTCTTTGTCCTCCAATTCCTGGAAGAGCGGATTATATTCACTACATCGCGGATTTAATTAAAGGAAATAAGGCAGAAATTCCAACAGGAAGTTATGTCAAAGGTTTGGACATTGGTGTGGGTGCCAACTGCATTTATCCATTGATTGGAGCTAGTTTTTACAACTGGGATTTTGTGGCGACAGATACAAATTTGAAAGCTTTAAAAAACTGTTCGACGATTTTACAACACAATCCTGATTTAGGTGAAAAAATAGCGTTGCAACAGCAGTTGAATTCTCGTTTTATTTTCAAAGACATCATTGAACCAGAAGATAAATTTCATTTTACAATGTGTAATCCTCCTTTTCACATGTCGGCGTCGGAAGCGAAAAAAGGAACAACTCGAAAATTGAATAACCTAGGATTGCAGAAAGAGGCGGTTGATAAAACACCTAATTTTGGCGGGATTTCAGATGAATTATGGTGTGATGGTGGCGAAGTAAAATTCATTACGCAAATGATTTTTGAAAGTGCGAAATACCAACAACAAGTGATGTGGTTTACGACTCTAGTTTCAAAAAACGAACATTTGAAAAGTTTGATGAAAGTCCTAGATAAAATTGAGCCGACCGAAATCAAAGTTATTGAAATGAAACAAGGTCAGAAAACGAGTCGGATTTTGGCTTGGACTTTTATGACCGAAAGTCGCATGAATAATGGACGATTTGATGAGCAAAAGCCTAGTGAGGAAAATGATTTTTGATTTGTAACATAGAATTTCTGTTTGAGCACATTTTGCGTTAGGGACAGAAGTGGAGCTCTTTTTTTGAGGCAATTTTTCTTTGCCTCAAAAAAAAGCGGGAGCGGATGGCCCGACCCTTGTGGTAACGCCCAAATTTTACTATTTTTTGTAGAAACTTTCCGTAACTTGCTTAAACAATATAAATATTTAAGTTTTCCTTATTCTTTTTAAACGCAAAAGATTAGTAAATTTGTAGTCTGAAAAACTGCATTTATGAAATTCAACGTTGTATCCGATTACCAACCCAAAGGCGATCAACCCCAAGCGATTAAAAAATTGGCGGAAGGAATTGAAAATGGGGAAAAATTCCAAACACTTTTAGGAGTTACCGGCTCGGGTAAGACGTTTACGGTGGCAAATGTGGTTCAAGAAGTGCAACGACCCACTTTGGTTTTGGCACACAATAAAACTTTGGCCGCTCAATTGTATTCGGAGTTTAAACAGTTTTTTCCAAACAATGCGGTGGAATATTTCGTTTCTTATTACGATTATTATCAGCCAGAAGCTTTTATGCCTGTTACCGGCGTTTTTATTGAAAAGGATTTGTCTATTAATGAAGAATTGGAAAAAATGCGTTTGAGCACGACGTCCTCACTCCTTTCGGGACGACGCGATGTACTGGTTGTAGCTTCCGTTTCTTGTTTATACGGAATTGGAAATCCGGTTGAGTTTCAAAAAAACGTAATCACTTTAGATAGAGACCAAATTATCTCCCGAACAAAACTTTTACATCAGCTTGTTCAAAGTTTATATTCACGAACGGAAGCCGAATTTACTCCTGGAACTTTCAGAATTAAAGGTGATACGGTAGAGATTTTCCCAAGTTATGGCGACGAACCTTTTCGGGTGCATTTCTTTGGTGATGAAATTGAAGAAATTGAAGCTTTTGATGCAAAAACTTCTTTGGTGGTTGAAAAATATAAGACGCTGACGGTTTATCCTGCAAATATGTTTGTGACTTCGCCCGATGTTTTGAATGGAGCGATTTGGGAAATTCAGCAAGATTTGGTGAAGCAAGTGGATTATTTCAAGGAAATTGGAAAACATCTTGAAGCCAAAAGACTGGAAGAACGAACAAATTTCGATTTAGAAATGATTCGGGAATTGGGTTATTGTTCGGGTATTGAAAATTATTCGCGCTATCTCGATGGCCGACTTCCAGGAACACGACCGTTCTGTTTGTTGGATTATTTTCCAAAAGATTTCTTAACGATTGTGGATGAAAGTCACGTGACGCTTTCGCAAGTGCATGCCATGTATGGAGGCGATAGAAGTCGGAAAGAAAATTTGGTGGAATATGGTTTCCGACTTCCAGCTGCAATGGACAACCGACCTTTGCGTTTTGAAGAATTTGAGGCGATGCAAAACCAAGTAATTTACGTTTCGGCAACTCCGGCGGATTATGAGTTAGAAAAATCAGATGGCGTTTATGTCGAACAAATTATTCGTCCCACGGGATTGTTGGACCCGATTATCGAAGTTCGTCCTAGTTTGAATCAAATTGACGATTTAATTGAGGAAATTCAGATTCGTGCAGAAATTGACGAACGAGTTTTGGTAACAACTTTAACCAAAAGAATGGCAGAGGAATTGGCAAAATACTTAACAAAATTGAATATTCGTTGTCGTTATATTCACTCGGAAGTTGATACTTTAGAGCGAATTGAAATCATGCAGGATTTACGAAAAGGGATTTTTGATGTTTTAATTGGTGTCAATTTATTACGTGAAGGTTTGGATTTACCCGAAGTTTCATTAGTTGCCATTTTGGACGCTGATAAAGAAGGATTTCTTCGAAGCAACCGTTCTTTAACGCAAACTATTGGTCGTGCGGCTCGAAATTTGAACGGAAAAGCAATTATGTACGCAGATAAAATGACAGCTAGTATGCAGAAAACAATTGACGACACGGAATATCGAAGAGCAAAACAAATTCAGTACAACACGGATAATAATGTCGTGCCAATGGCACTAAACAAGAAAATTGAAAGCGCGTTTACGAAAAACAAGTTGGTCGATTATGAATTGGGAAACACAGCTTCTATTGCTGCAGAGCCCGACACGACTTATATGACGAAAGATGCGGTTGATAAATTGATTCGTGAAAAACGAAAATCAATGGAAAAAGCCGCAAAAGAATTGGATTTTATGCAAGCGGCAAAATTCCGAGATGATATTAAAGCATTGCAGGAAAAAGTATTTTAATTCCGTTGCTCTTTAAATAAAGCATACACTTCATTTGGCTCCATAATTCTATTTTTAGTTTTGCGAATTAATTCTAAAAAACGGGAAGTTGCTGATGGATTTAGTCCCATATCAATCGCAATTTGCTTAATGGCAATGGCTTCTTTTTCGTGTAAAACACCGTCGATATGCATTAATAAGGCCAAACGATAAAATTGCTGAATACGCTGATTTTCAGATTTTATAGGAATTACAAAACGCTCTTGATGAAATAAATCTTCAAATTCCGATTTGGTTATTTTTAGTTCATTTGCCACTAATGACAAAAACTGATATTCACGTTCATGCAGTTCGCCATCAACAATGGAAAAAGCAATCATTTCGCTCAATAAATTTATTTTTGTCGCGTGTGTGTCCATTAAATAGCTATTTTTAGCTAAACTATTTCTTTTTATTTAAAATTACAAGTTAACACCTTATGCAAAAGATTTTTATTTTCATAATTACTGTCTTTTTTTCTTCAAATGTTCATGCTCAAGAATCTACTGTTTCTGAAAATGTAACTACTTTTGAAATATTTTCACCTGAATTAAATGTGCAGAAAAAAATATGGGTTTATTTGCCGAAGGATTATTCAACTTCTAACAAGAAATATCCTGTAATTTACATGCACGATGCTCAAAACTTATTTGATGCAAAAACGTCTTATGTCGGTGAATGGGAAGTGGATGAAACGTTGAATAAAATGAATGCACAAATAATTGTCATTGGAATTGAACACGGAAATGAAAAAAGAATCGACGAATTGACGCCTTATAAAAACGAAAAATACGGCGGTGGAAATGGCGATAACTATTTGGAATTCATTGTAAAAACTTTGAAACCAAAAGTCGATAGTGTTTATCAAACTAAATCGAATACTAAAAACACAGCGATTTTCGGAAGTTCACTTGGTGGATTGATTTCGTTTTATGCTGTTTTAAAATATCCAGAAGTTTTTGGAAAAGCAGGTGTTTTCTCGCCATCATTTTGGTTTTCAGCAGAAATTTATACATTGATGGAAAGTTCAGAGAAAACGAAAGCACGAATTTTCCTTTTATGTGGCGATAAAGAAAGTGAAAATATGGTTTCAGATTTAAAAAAAATGGAAACCCTACTCGACCGAAACCGTTGTTATTGCTTAAATCTAAATAAGTCGGTTATTGTGAAAGATGGTGAACATAATGAAAAATTATGGCGTGAAAACTTTGAGCAAGCTGTGAAATGGTTGTTTTAAAAGGAATACTTTCTCGCTTACTTTTAAAAAAATATCTTGCAAAGTCGCAAAGACGCAAAGCAAGCGTAACCCAACGATGCGTCTTAGCTTCTTTGCGAGAGAAAAATCACAAGCATTACCAAAATAAAAATTATCTTTACAAAAAATTTCCTTTATGACTAATAACGACATTTTCAAAAAATTACGAGTTGCATTGCAATTGAGAGACGAACAAATTCTAGAAATTCTAGAATTAGTTGACTTCCGAATGGATAAACCAGAATTGAACGCGCTTTTTAGAGCAGAAGATCATCCTAATTTTATGGAATGTGGCGACCAAGTACTGCGTAATTTTTTAAACGGATTGATTATTCATTTAAGAGGAACAAAGGAAGAACCTAAGAATGCTATGGATGTGATTTCTAAAAATCGCGACGAAGTTAATAATCGCGCTAAATCTGCAAAACCTGCAGTTTCAAATCCTCCAAAAGGCAAACCATCATCAACAGGCAAACCTTATTCTCCAGGCAAACCATCTTCTTCTACTGGAAAGCCTGCTTTTAAAAGCAATGACCGTTCTAAAAAGCAAGCTCCAAAAATAGAGATTGTTGAAAAAGTACGTTACAAAAACGGAAAGAAATAATAAAATTTTCCCTTTGGAAAACTTAAATACAGATTGGGCCTATTTAGAAAAATTTCGACGTGAAAATGAACAATTAAAGTCGCTCCGTGACAAAAATAGGGTTGTATTTATTGGTGATTCTATAATTGCAGGTTGGAAGGAACAGTCTTTGTTTAGAGAAAATCTGCACTTCATAAATCGCGGTATTAATGGGCAAACTTCATCACAAATATTGCATCGCTTTCAAGCAGATGTCCTTGATTTACAGCCAAAAATTGTAGTTGTTTTAGTGGGGACAAATGATATAGCCGAGAATAACGGTCAAATTACTTTGTTGGAAATTCAAAATAATTTTCGGTCAATGATTAAAGTTGCCATCGGAAATGGAATCCCAATTGTTTTATGTTCTCTATTACCTGTTTCTGAGTATTATTGGAATAAAAAAATTAAACCTTTTGAAAAAATCAATCTTCTGAATTGTTTTCTTAAATCACAATCTACCGAGAAAGATATTTTTTTTGTAGATTATTATACTTTATTAACTGAAAATAAAGTTATGAATTCTAAGTATTCAAATGACGGAGTACATCCTAATAATATCGGCTACGACATCATGTCAACGAGATTAAGCCGCCTTTTAACGGAAATTCTTTAAAATCTGTTAGTAAAGCTACTTTTTTTACTACTTTTAAACCGTTTTTATTTTTGTAAATCAACACAACTTGAAATTTAGTAAAAATGATTGAAACTACTTATTCAATTTTTGAAAGAAACGCATCTAATCCTGAAGCATTATTTTTTATAGAAAATAAAGCCACTGAAGGTTTTTGGATATGGGATTTTTCATGTGAAAATTTGTATTTAAATCATTTATTTTTAAAAAATCTAGATTATTCAGTTAATGAACAGTCGGAAATCACACTTTTTAAATTATTAGGTATAAGTAATCCGGAAAAATTAATTGAACAATTATCAGATGTAGAAAATCACTTTACATTAAATTATACTAAAAAAGATTTAATTTCACTAAGTTGTGAGGTCGCTTTTCTTGCAATAAAGGATTTTCAACATAAAGTTACGGGTTATATTTTTTCAAACACGAAAATAATTAAAAATGAACTTTCGAAGAAGTCTGAAGAAGCCTCTGATAATCAAATTTTTATTCAAAGAGAAATTTTTTCACAGTTAGAAAAAATTGCAGAAATTGGTGGTTGGGAAATAAATTTGTTAAATGAAGAAGTGACATGGACAAATGAAGTTTATTCTATTCACGAAGTTGCAACAGATTATGTTCCTAGAGCCGATGCAGGATTAGACTTTTATTTTCCTGAAGACCGTGCTAAAATTGTCACAGCATTACAAGAAACCATACAAAAGCATTTACCTTTCGACTTAAATTGTAGGATTATTACAGCAAAAAAGAACATAAAATGGGTTCGCTGTTCAGGAAGAATTTTTCTTAAGGAGGGAAAGCCTTTTAAAATTATTGGCGTTTTTCAAGACATTACACGACAAATTGAGCAGTCAGAAAAACTTCGCATTAGCGAATCGACTTTTAGAGGCAATTTTGAATATGCGGCAATAGGTATGGCGATTTTAAATGAACAAGGAGCCTGGCTAGAAGTTAATAAACGTTTATGTGAAATCATCGGTTACAATGAGGATGAACTAAAAAAAATAACCTTTCAAGACATTACACATCCTGAAGATTTAGATTGTGACTTAGAATTGTTAAACGAATTGTCAACTGGACTGAGAGAAAGCTACCAAATGGACAAACGGTATTTCCATAAAAACGGATCCGTAATTAATGTGCGACTTTCAGTGTCAGTAGTTAGAAAAAATGACGGTACTCCTTATCATTATATTTCGCAAATAATAGACATCACCGCGAATATACTTACAAAAAACAAATTAGAAGATGCCATCAGAAAACAACAAGCTGTTTTTAATGCAAGTACACATGTAAGTATTATTGCGACAGATAAAATGGGTTTGATTAAAAACTTTAATTCTGGAGCTGAAAACTTACTAGGTTATAAAGCCAGTGAAATGATTGGCATACAGAATATTACTTCTATTCATTCCGCTAATGAAATAAAAAGCAGAAAAGCAGAGCTCGAGATTACAGGTAGTGAAAATGATTTTGCCATATTTTCAAGTTTATCTCATAATAGCTTTGAGACCCGTGAATGGGCTTATGTGCACAAAGAAGGCTATCACTTACCAGTTTTACTAACAATTACTGAAATTGAACAAGACAATTTATTAGTAGGATATTTAGGAATTGCTATAGATTTGACTGAAATTAAAAAAGCGGAAAAAGAAATAACTTCCTTATTAGAAATTACAAATGATCAAAACGACCGTTTGCGAAATTTTGCACACATAGTTTCACATAATTTGCGTTCTCATGCTTCTAATTTTAAAATGTTGCTGGATTTATTGGTCCATGACCACCCAGAATTTAAAGAGAATGAATTTATAAATTATCTTGAAACAGCTTCAGACGACTTGAAAGAAACTATAACGCATTTAAATGAAGTTGTTCAACTAAATACAACCTTGATTGAAAATTTAGAAACAATTAATTTGCATGAAGTAGTAGAATTAAATATTAGAAACCTTCTGGCTTTGGCAAATAAAAAGAATGTTGTAATTAATAACAATATTACCGAAGAAACTACAGTTCAAGGTATTACAGCTTATATAAGCAGTATTATCAATAATCTATTGACAAATGCAATTAAATACAGCAAAGAAGAGGGCGAGAAATATGTAACATTAAGTTGCACTACAGTTGACAATTTGGTACAACTGGTTATTGAAGATAACGGAATAGGAATTGACTTGAAGAGAAACGGCAATAAAATCTTTGGAATGTACAAAACATTTCATAATAATAAGGATGCGCGAGGTATCGGACTTTTTATTACAAAAAATCAAGTAGAGGCAATGAGTGGTAAGATTGAGGTTGAAAGCAAATTAAAAAAAGGAACTACCTTTAAGATACAATTAAAAAAATGAAAAAAATACCCTTAACTTGTATCATCGATGATGATCCAATATATATATTTGGAGCACAGCGAATGATGAAAATTGGGAATTTATGCGAAAGCTTTATGATTTTTCATAATGGAAAAAACGCGCTCGATACGTTACAAAAAATTATTTTGAACGAAGGAACCTTACCTGATTTAATTTTGCTTGATTTAAACATGCCCATTATGGACGGATGGGAATTTCTTGATGCATTTATTAAAATTCCTTGCAAACAAAAAATAACCATTTATATTATAACATCTTCGATTGATAATGAAGATGTTATGAAAGCAAAAACCTATTCAAATGTAAGTAACTATATTTTGAAGCCCGTTACAATTGACGGATTAAAAGAAATATTAGAAAAAATTTAAATCATAAAGATGAAACTTGTCTTCGCTTCTAACAACCTTCATAAAATTGAAGAAATTCAAAACTTATTATCTTCTTCTATTCAAATTTTAAGTTTAAAGGATATTGGATGTTTCGATGAAATTCCTGAAACAGCTAATACCATTGAAGGAAATGCCATTCTGAAAGCCAACTACGTGACTGAAAAGTACGGTTATGACTGCTTTGCAGATGATTCCGGTTTAGAAATAGAATATTTAAATAGAGCTCCAGGCGTTCTCTCAGCACGATTTGCGGGTGAACAGAAAAACGACCAAGATAATATTGATAAAGTTTTACGAGAATTAGAAGGAGTTCAAAATCGAAACGCACGATTTAAAACCGTTATCGCTTTAAACATAAAAAACGAGCAGTATTTATTTACTGGAATCATTACCGGTAACATCACTACATCGCAAAAAGGAAGTCAAGGTTTTGGCTACGACCCAATTTTTCAACCTAATAATTACAAAATGACTTTTGCACAAATGAATCAGCAAGAAAAATCAGCAATTAGTCATAGAGGCTTGGCTGTAAAACAGTTAATGCATTTTTTAACTACATAAACTTCTAGATTTACCCTCGCATTTGGGACTACATTACTTTACTTTCATTTTTACAGCAGTTCAGTGAAATGCGTTTGCAACGCAACTCTTAGGGGATATTTTTTTTGGAACGAAACCAAAAAAAAGCACGAGTGGATTACTATAGCGACTGGGTAACACCCATAAAAAGACACTTTATCAATAAAAATATTTTTTTAAGGGATTTCTTCATACTACATTTAAGAGATAATGTCGTTTTTATGGGTACCGCAAAGTTAACAATATCATAATTTATTGAATATCAATTACTAGACATTCAATAAAACACAAATTAACATTAGTTTTTCAGAAAAATTCATTGTACTTTTGCAAAATATTTTAAATTACTATATGAATAAATTTGAACAATTAGGATTGAGTGAATCGTTACTGAAGGCGATTATCGATCTAGGATTTGAGAATCCGACTGAAGTACAGGAGAAAGCGATTCCCCTATTATTGGAAAAAGACACTGATATGGTTGCGTTAGCTCAAACGGGTACTGGGAAAACGGCAGCTTTTGGTTTTCCACTTATACAAAAAATTGACGCTAACAACAGGAGTACACAAGCGTTAATCTTATCTCCAACGCGCGAACTTTGCTTGCAAATTACAAACGGAATTAAAGATTACTCGAAGTACGAAAAGAACATTAATGTTGTTGCTGTTTACGGTGGTGCAAGTATTTCTGATCAAGCCCGCGAAATCAAAAGAGGTGCGCAAATTATTGTAGCAACACCAGGTAGAATGCAGGATATGATCAACCGAGGATTGGTTGACATTTCAAAAATCAATTATTGTATTCTTGATGAGGCAGATGAAATGTTGAACATGGGATTCTACGAAGACATCGTAAACATCCTTTCAACTTCGCCTGATGAGAAAAGTACATGGTTATTCTCGGCAACAATGCCGCAAGAGGTTGCTAGAATTGCAAAACAATTTATGCATGACCCAATCGAGATTACTGTTGGAGCTAAAAATTCAGGTTCATCAACGGTTTCTCATGAGTTTTACTTAGTGAACGCTCGTGACCGTTATGAAGCTTTAAAACGTTTAGCTGATGCAAATCCAGACATTTTCTCCGTAGTTTTCTGTCGTACAAAACGGGATACACAAGCTGTTGCAGAAAAATTAATCGAAGACGGCTACAGTGCTGCAGCATTACACGGCGATTTATCGCAAGCTCAACGTGACGGTGTTATGAAATCTTTTAGAGGTCGTCAAATCCAAATGCTTGTTGCAACTGATGTTGCCGCTCGTGGAATTGATGTTGATAATATTACGCACGTAGTAAATTACCAATTGCCAGACGAAATCGAAATTTACAACCACCGTTCAGGTCGTACAGGTCGTGCAGGAAAATTAGGAACTTCTATCGTTATTGTGACGAAAAGTGAGTTGCGTAAAATTTCTTCTATCGAACGTACTATCAAACAGAAATTTGAAGAAAAAACGATTCCTTCTGGAATTGAAATCTGCGAAATTCAGTTGTTACACTTAGCAAATAAAATTAAAGATACAGAAGTTGATAGCGAAATAAACACTTATTTACCAGCGATTAACAATGTTTTAGAAGACTTAACGAAAGAAGAGTTGATCAAGAAAATGGTTTCGGTTGAATTTAACCGTTTCATCAATTATTACAAGAAATCACGTGATTTGTCAAATCAATCCGCTGGTCCTCGCGAAGAACGTGGAGATCGACCGATGAGCAATTCTGATGCGGTTCGTTATTTTGTAAACATCGGATCAAGAGATAATTTTGACTGGATGCAATTGAAAGATTTCTTGAAAGAAACATTAGACTTAGGTCGTGATGACGTGTACAAAGTAGATGTAAAGGAAGGATTCTCTTTCTTTAATACAGATGCTGAGCACTCAGAAAAAGTAATGGAAATTTTGAACAATACACAAATCGAAGGACGCAGAATCAACGTTGAAATTTCTAAGAATGATGGTGGCGGAAGACGTGACCATAACAATAGAGGTGGATCCGGTGGTGGACGATCTGGTGGCGAAAGAAGCTCTGGTGGAAGATCAGGCGGATTCGGTCCAAGACGTGAAGGTTCTGGTGGTAGCGGATTTGGTGCAAAACGCGAAGGTGGCTTCAGAAGCGAAAGATCATCTGAAGGTGGTTTTGGAAGAAGAAGCGCCGCTCCAAAAAGAGAAGGATTTGGAGATAGAGCTCCAAGAAGCGAAAGTACTGAAAGAGCACCAAGACGCTCCGAAAGTTTCGGTGATTCTCCTAAACCAAGAAGACCAAGAAAAAGCTAAACTTTTTAGTTAATTTTCTTATAATTATAGGCAAACTGCAAGATTGTTTCAACTGTTTTATTACTTTTAGGGTCTTAAAACAAGTCATGAAATATTTTGCAGTTTTCTTTTTTATTTTAGTATCCCAACTCATTTTTGCACAAGGTAAAGAAGAGGCTTCTATTATTAAAGGCGTTATCAAAGACGACAATTCAGGTGTTTTGCTTTCTGGTATTAATGTCATTAATGTGAATACCGTCAAAGGAGTAATAACTGATAACAAAGGAGAATTTTCGATGATGGCTTTCGCTAATGACACATTGCATATTTCACTTCTAGGCTACAAATCCATTAAAGTTAAAGTCACGAACGACTGGATTAAAAACAAAACAACAACGATTCAAATGACCGAAAAAGCCTATGCCTTGGAAGAGGTTGTGGTTCGTCCTTATATTTTAACGGGCTATTTGGAAATTGACGCAAAATTAATTCCTACTCGTGAAAACTACCGGTATAGTATTTCCGGACTTCACGAAGGATATGAAGCGGGAGAATATTCGCCAAACGCTTTTGGAAGAGTGCTAGGTTCCATCTTTAATCCGGCAGATATGTTGTATAATTTTTTTGGTAAAAAACCCAAAGAATTACGACGTTTGAAGGAAATGAAGAAAGACGATACCGTTAAAAATCTTTTAGCATCAAAATTCGATAGAGAAACTATTTCTGCACTTTTAGGCGTAACAAAATCTGAAATTGCGGAAATTTTGGAGCGTTGTAATTACTCCGAAGCTTTCGTGAAAAGTGCCAATGATTTGCAAATTATGGATGCAATCAGTGCTTGTTACGAAGAATATAAAATTCTAAAAAGATAAATTATACAGCAAATTTTATTTTGGGCGTTACCACAAGGGTCGGGCTGTCCGTTCCCGCTTCCCGATGAAAAATCGGGAGAGCTCCACTTCCATCCCTAACGCATCCGGTAACCATCACGAAATATTTCCAAAATTACAATTTCGGATTATCCTCATAATATCGAGCTTCAATTCGCTTAATATCTTTAATTGTATTTTTTGCCCATTGCATTCGCTTCACCAAAATTTCTTCTTCCGAAAGTTGCCATTTAATATCCGACTTGCGTAATCTATGCGTTAGGTTTTGAAGCGTGATTGCTGCAGAAACGGAGATATTCAAACTCTCCGTAAAACCCACCATCGGAATTTTTAAAAAACCATCGGCGTTTTTCAATACTTCTTCAGAAAGACCGTCGCGTTCCGTTCCAAAAAAGAAAGCTGATTTTTTTGTGATGTCAAAATCGTCCAACATACAATCGTTTTCATGTGGAGTTGTAGCAATAATCTGGTATCCCTTTGATTTCAAACTTTCAATACAATTCGCAATCGATTCAAAACGATTGACATCCACCCATTTTTGAGCACCCATGGCAATTTCTTTATCGATACTTTTACCGTACTTCTCCTCTACTACGTTCAATTCTTGAACGCCAAAAACTTCGCAGCTTCGCATTACCGCACTGGTGTTATGTAATTGAAAAATATCCTCCATCGCTACCGTAAAATGATTGGTTCTATTGGCTAACACCTTTTCGAAACGTTCTTTTCGGTTGTCTGTTAATATGTTTTCTAAGAATTCAAGGTATTTAAGGTCAATCATTGTACTTTAATTTTGGCAAAAATAAGGAAATTTGGTAACTTTAGAACTTGTAAAAAATGATAGTGAACTTAATTACAAACTTAAAATATGAAGAAATTACTTTTACTTTTTGTATTTTCTATGATAAGTTGTAATTCCAATAAATTGGAATTAAATAACATACAAATTATGGCTTATAATTATGCCCCTGATTATTCAATTCAAAAACTCACGCCGAATTTTATTATTTATTCATTTATAAATTCATCTGCGGAATCAATAAATTTAAGAAAAATAGATGCAAATTCTGATGATGTTGTTGGATATTCTTCTTCCATTGAAATAAAATTGCTAGAGCAAATTACTACCGATGCAAAGCTTAAAGATGAAACGTTTTTTGTCGAGAAAGTTACGCCTGAAATAGAAATTTATGACGGACCAATAATTAGAATTAAAATTTCTTACACGAATGGAAAGGAAATGTCATTTATTTTTCAAGCTAAAAATTACGACGAAAACTCAAAATTTTTTCTTTATAAAAATCTATATGATAGCATTATTGAAAATTCCAAACCTGAATTATTTGACGGAAAAAAATTAGAATTATTGAAACGTAAGCAAAAAGATTTTGCAAAATATGTTCATCATAAAGATTCTTTACTTTTACCAATTCCTAATATATTTCCACCTCCTCCACCCCTAGACGAAGTAAAATTCGTAAAACCTAAATAATAATTCCTATTTTAAACATGAAAAAGAAACTCGTAGTCCTCTCAGGTGCTGGAATTAGTGCCGAAAGTGGCATCAAAACTTTTCGCGACAGCGACGGACTTTGGGAAGGTCATAATGTAATGGATGTTGCCACACCGGAAGGTTATCGAAAAAATCCAGCGTTGGTTTTAGATTTTTACAATAAGAGACGCCAACAATTATTGACAGTAAAACCGAATGAAGCACATTATATTTTGGCAGAATTAGAAAATCACTTTGACGTTCAAATTATCACACAAAATGTTGATGATTTACACGAAAGAGCTGGAAGTTCCAACGTTTTGCATTTACACGGTGAACTTTTAAAAGTCAGAAGTGCCCAAAATTCAAATCGTATATTAGATTGGAAAACTGATTTACTAGATTCGGATAAAGACGACAACGGATTTAATTTACGACCCCATATTGTCTGGTTTGGCGAAGAAGTGCCTGCTTTAGAAGAAGCGGTTCAATTGACCACAGAAGCAGATTTATTTCTCGTCATCGGCACTTCACTGCAAGTTTATCCTGCCGCTGGACTAGTTGATTTTATTCCAAAGCAATCAACCATTTATTATATTGACCCAAAACCCATTAAAATTCCCAATCTTAGAAATAAATTGGTTGTTTTTGCAAATACCGCGTCGGAAGGAATGCAATTATTAAAAAAGCAATTGTTGACCTAGATTGTACGGGTAAAAAATCGCTTTTTACACTGACTTTGTAGAAATTCTACATTTGTCTTTTGACTGTAAAAGCGTATCTTTGCCGACTTACCAAACACAACTACAATGAATCTTTTGACTGAATTAAATGCTGTATCGCCAATTGATGGTCGATATAGAGCTCGAACAAGGAGTCTTTCACCCTATTTCTCTGAAGAAGCGTTGATAAAATACCGCGTTTTAGTAGAAATCGAGTATTTTATCGCTTTGTGCGAAATTCCTTTACCACAAGTAAAAGACGTGGATGCTGCTGTTTTTGAAAAACTACGCGACATCTATAGGAATTTTTCTTCTGAAGATGCACAAGCCATCAAAGATATCGAAAGGACCACGAATCACGATGTAAAAGCGGTTGAATACTTCATTAAAACAGCTTTTGATAATTTAAGTTTATCAGGATACAAAGAGTTCATTCACTTTGGATTGACTTCTCAAGATATTAATAATACAGCAATTCCACTTTCGACAAAAGAAGCATTTGAAAATGTTTATTTGAAAAGTTTAGTGGCTTTAATTTCAAAATTAAAAGAGTTAAGCACAGAATGGAAAGACATCCCGATGTTGGCTCGAACGCATGGACAACCTGCGTCTCCTACCCGATTAGGAAAAGAAATTGCCGTTTTTGTAGAACGTTTAGAAGAACAAATGCGTTCCTTATTTACGATTCCTTTTGCAGCTAAATTTGGTGGAGCAACAGGAAATTACAATGCACATCACGTGGCGTATCCTCAAACAGATTGGAAGAAATTCGGAACTGATTTCGTAGTAGGAAAATTAGGGTTACACCATTCGTTTCCAACGACACAAATTGAACATTACGATCATTTTGCAGCATTTTTTGATGCTTTAAAACGAATTAACACCATTATAATTGATTTAGATAGAGATATTTGGACCTATGTTTCGATGGATTATTTCAAGCAAAAAATAAAAGAAGGAGAAATTGGTTCATCGGCAATGCCTCATAAAGTTAATCCTATTGATTTTGAAAATTCAGAAGGAAATTTAGGAATTGCAAACGTGATTTTCGAACATCTTTCGGCAAAATTACCCTTATCCCGATTACAACGGGATTTAACCGACAGTACGGTTTTAAGAAACATTGGTGTACCAATGGGACATACTTTAATTGCTTTTGAAGCAACGCTAAAAGGTTTGAACAAATTATTATTAAACGAACCAAAATTTACCGAAGATTTAGAAAAAAACTGGGCAGTTGTTGCGGAAGCCATTCAAACGATTTTACGACGGGAAGGTTATCCAAATCCTTATGAAGCTTTGAAAGGCTTAACACGAACAAATACAACTATTAATAAAGAAGCGATTCATTCTTTTATTAACACTTTAGATGTTTCAGATGAAATTAAAAGTGAGTTATTTAAAATTTCTCCTAGGAACTATTTAGGAGTTTAAATATTTAGATTATCATATAGTAATCCCTTTTTCAAGTAAAATTTGATAAAGGGATTTTTTTTTGGGTTCTTTCAATTACAATTTACGCAATAAAAATTTTCGCTTTTTATGTTAGGCATAAGATAATTCATCAAAGTTTCCTAAGCTTCAAACTATTAAATTTTCCTAAGATTCTAATTGAATTAAATTTATGCTATTTAGAACAGAATATCTGTATGCGAGCTCTTGAATAAAAAGTGGCATATAAATAAGATGTTATTAAATGTGAAATTTAATGCAAAGATTTAATATGTATAGTCCTATTTTGCTGATTTTCACTCATAAAATCGATAAAAAAAGCGAATTATCTTAAATTTAGAACTTTGCAACTATGATTTATCAGTAAATATATGTATTTTTGCAACTTAACTTACTTGACATTTAGCCAATAGCTTAAAGATGCAGTAATAAATAATTAAAAAATATTTGTAACTGTACTTTAATTCATAAAAGTTTTAAGTCCTTTATATTATTTAAACAAAAAGTATGCATAAAAATTCCACACAATATTTTGTAAATATGCCATTCAATATCTCAAAAATTTTTTCAAAATTAGTTTTGATACTATTTCTAATGTTTACTAGTTTAACGTTTTCACAACCACCTCCTCCTTTTGATGATGATGTTAATGACGAGTTGCCAATTGACTCCCATAGTGTTGTCCTACTGGTTTTAGGTATTGCACTTGGTTATTCGTTACTGAAAAAAAATAAGATAGTAGAAAGTATTAGTAAATAACACTTACCGATTGGAATCAATTTTAATTTCACTTTTAAATAGAGTTAAAAATGTGCCAACAAATTAGAATGGATTAATACTTAAAATATTGAAAACGCTTTGTTTTACTGATTTCAACTTTTTTAGTTTATCCGTATATTCTATTACCTCTACAAATTAAATTTCACAAATAAAATATAGACAAACAATATTAAATCGCATCCTTATGAAAAAACTTCTACTCACGCTTGCAATTTTGTGCTTTTTTTCCGGATCTGCTCAAGTGACCCAAATTTGGACTGATTACAGTACATTTTGGACTTCGAGTTCTTCTAGTATTAACGCTGTAAAGCCCAATACCGCTCATGATTTATTGGCTTTTAGATGGAATGGAACTAATTATTCAACTGGAGTGAACAATGCGAAATTAGCAGCTAATAGTGTAACATATACAGCGACTAAATTTAGAGGTTTACCAATTAATTCGGTACCATTAACTGGCCCAAGTTCGGCATATTTTATTGGTCTTGGTGCTTTGGTAGATGGATTAGCGACAACTGTTGATAATGGAAGTACCAATCCCTTTGCCCCTATTACGACAGGAATACAAAAAGCAACCTATCTTACTAAAGGTACTCAAGGTCTTGATTTAGGTAGTTGTTTAACTAATATCCCCTCGGGAACTCCGATTAGGTTTAATTTGAGTTCCAATGGAATAACTTGGTCAAATGTAGGTGATGGTATTCCTGACATTTTGATATCTCAAGTTGCTCAACCGTCAACTACAGCAGCAGATAAATTTAAATTTGTAAATTCATCAGGAGTTACTGTGGGGAATGAAATAAGTGTATTATTGAGTAGTGCTGCACTATATCCCACTGTAGGTAACTGGAATGTTGATTTTTACGAGAACAACAGTACTCAAACAACAAGTACTTTTGTTAATACTGAACGAACTTTAAAATTTTATGCAACTGATTTAAGTGCATTTGGAATTACGGCAGGTAATTATGCAAATGCAGTAGCTTTGATTTACACCCCTGGAGGTGATTCTGATCCGGCATTTTTAGCATTCAACGAACCTTCTTTAGGGGTGTCTACTCAATTAGGAATAACAGCACAACCTACCACATCTGCTTGTGATGGTACAATGGCGTCTAGTTTTACTGTTCGTTTAGAAGACCGTAATGGATTACCGGTTGAACAAGCAGGGATTTCGATTACAGCATCTATGGCGACAGGTCCAGGTAATTTACTGGGTACATTAACAGCTACAACTGACGTTTTTGGAGTTGCTACGTTTTCAACATTATCGTTTGAAGTAGGTGGAGATCACCAGATTCGTTTTTCAAATTCAAGTTTAGATGCTGCAATTACCACCAACATAATTGGAGATATTGCTTGTGGCTCAAATATATGGACAGGAAATGGTGCAAATAATAACTGGAGTAATACTGCTAATTGGCAAACAGCGTTTGTACCTAATGCAAATACTGATGTTACAATCCCTACAGGAAGACCTAGATACCCGGTTTTACAAGGTAATGCAGGTGCTAAAAATATAACTTTAGGTGTTAATACAACCATCACTTTAAACGGAAGAACATTTGCAATTAGTGGAACTATTACTAAAGATGCATCGGCTAAAATTATTGCTAGTACTGATAATTCTGTATTATATTTTTCTGGAAGTAGTGCACAAACGATTCCTAGTGGTCTTATTTTAAGCGGTGATATTGCCAATTTAACAATAGAAAATACCGCAGGTGTAACCAATGCAGATGCACTGAAAATAACACAAGTGCTATTAGTTCGAGAAGGTGCATTCGCGACAGGTAGTTCAATTGATTTGGTATGTAGATTCTCCCCAAAAAGAACGGCACAAATTGGTCCTATCGGTTCGACAGGATCAATTACGGGTAATGTAACCGTGGAACAGTGTTTTCCTGCAAGACGTGCATTTAGATTTCTAACCTCTTCCGTAACCACTAGCACTTCTATCCGTGCCAACTGGCAAGAAGGTGCATCTGCTTGGAATGCAAATCCAAAACCAGGATATGGAACGCATATTACAGGACTTGGCGCTTCTGGCCCGTCAACTAACGACGGTGTAAATGGTTTTGACTGGCAACCTTCTGGTGCTTCATCAATGTTTACTTTTAATAATGGGACTCAAGCTTGGTCAGCAGTAGGTAGTACAACAGGTGTTTTAACCGCTGGTGTTCCTTATCGAATGCTAATTCGTGGAAGTAGAAGTACTGACATTCAGTTAAACGCTTCAGCTCCTACTAATACAATATTACGTTCAACGGGTACAATTTTGAAAGGACCGGTTGCAGTTACTGGACTTTCGTCAACATCCAATGCATACAATCTAGTTGGAAATCCTTTTCAAACAATAGTTGATATGAATCAAGTTATAAGTAATGCAACAAATGTTAAATCAATTTATTATGTTTACGATCCAACATTAGGTGGTTCCCCAACTGTAGGAGAATCTGGTGGTAGAGGAGCTTACGTTTCGGTAAATGCATTAACTGGTGTAAAGAGTAATGCGCTATCGGGTGTTACAAATTTCTTGCAACCGTATCAAGCATTTTACATTCAAACGAATACGCTTGGTTCCGCACCTACAATAACTTTTAGAGAAGATTATAAATCAACTTCAAGTACGCATACAAATGTATTTAGAAGTCCAAATGAAAATGGGGAAGTTGTTGATAACCAATTTATAACTTTATCTCTTTCCAACCAAGAGTCATTTAATAGTAATGAAAGTGCCTCTGATGGTTTAAGAATAGATTTTAGCAGCAATGCAAACAATGGTGTTGACGATTATGATGCAGTAAAATTTACTAATTCAGATGAAAATATTTCTCGTAAAATAGGAGAAAATCTAATTTCGATGGAAACTAGAGGAAATGCTGAAAATGGAGATTTATTACCTTTAAATATCACACAATATAGAAGTACCGCTTATATTATGGAATTTTCTATTAGTGACTTCACAGGTCAAGAAGTGTATTTAAAAGATTACTATACAAACGAAAGTACTTTGCTAGCAGGTGGTACCCCTTCTATGTATAGCTTTACAGTAAGTGATGCTAATCCTACCTCTAAAAGTGCTGACCGATTTGCTATCGAAATTCAACAAGCGCCTTTAGGTGTTGAAAATCCTAAATTTAATTCAGCTTTCAGCTTGTACCCTAATCCTTCAAACGGAGAATCAATATTTTTAAACTCAAAAACATCTTTTGAAAATGCGAAAATTGAAGTGTATAATGTACTAGGTCAACGAGTAAGTGCATTGAATGCAGATTTCGGAAGTAACAATCAAATAAGCATTCCAATCGCTGATTTAAGTGTTGGAGTTTATTTAATCAGCGTTACAACCAATACAGGAGAAAAGTTTTCTTCTAAGTTTATTAAGAACTAAGAGCTACTATTAATATTTAAAAAGCGTAAAGAATTACTTCTTTACGCTTTTTTTTTGTTTTGACGTAAGGGTTTGCACCTAAATCCAGCTATCATTAAGGAAGCACCTCTTTCTCCTACTCGTACTTTAGCAATATCGGATGAAGTTCGTACAAAATTAATGTAAATACATTCAAGCAGTTATTTTCCAATTTACTTCATTTATCAAAATCCCTGCCCTTTCAAGTACGTAATACCACCAGATAGATTCTTTTATTTAAATTTATCGTAAAAGTGAATAATAGGGCATTCTAAATTTAGTATTTTATTTGGTTTTTATTTATCTTTCCAAAATCCAAAAATTTTACCAGTGATTCATTTTTTCTCTACCTTTTTATTAATGGCAAGTGCCACCTCTCATTTAAAACCCTTAATCAGTGATTTGGGTTTGATTCTAATGACGGCGGGAATTGCAGTACTATTATTTAAAAAAATCAAACAACCTTTAGTATTAGGCTACTTGGTTGCTGGATTTTTGGCAGGAAACAACTTTGATTTCTTTCCGTCCGTAGAAGATAAAACGGGAATTGAAACTTGGGCCGAAATCGGAATTATATTTCTATTATTCAGTCTCGGACTTGAATTTAGTTTTAAGAAACTGATGAAAGTTGGTGGCTCCGCTTCTATTACAGCAACTACTCAAATTATCTTTATGGTTATTTTGGGCTATTTTGTTGGAATTGCTATGGGTTGGGAAAAAATGGACAGTATATTTTTAGGTGTTATTCTCTCTATATCATCTACCACCATAATTCTAAAAACCTTTGATGAGCTTGGTGTCAAAACGCAAAAATTTGCAGGAATTGTGTTGGGTTCACTAATTGTTCAAGATATTGTGGCAATTTTGATGATGGTATTGTTATCTACAATTGCTGTAAGTCAACAGTTTTCAGGTGGCGAATTACTGCAATCCATCTTGAAGTTAGTGTTCTTCTTAACCTTATGGTTTATAGGCGGAATCTTCTTCATACCTACACTTTTGCGAAAAGCCAAAAGTCTTCTGACCGACGAAATGACATTGATTATAGCCATTGCTTTGTGTTTAATGATGGTTATATTAGCTTCAAATGTAGGATTCTCTCCCGCTTTAGGTGCGTTTATTATGGGTTCTATCATTGCAGAAACTACGCAAGCGGAACATGTAGAACATTTGGTTAAACCAGTAAAGGATTTATTTGGTGCCGTATTCTTCGTATCTGTTGGAATGTTAATTGACCCCGATATGCTAATTGAATATGCTGTTCCCGTAGCGATTTTAACCTTAGTAACGATATTCGGGCAATCCATAAGTTCTACAATTGGTGCTTTAATTTCGGGACAACCGCTGAAGCAATCCATCCAAACCGGAATGAGTTTGTCGCAAATTGGTGAGTTTTCGTTCATAATTGCCACCTTAGGAATGACGTTAAAAGTAACCAGTGATTTCTTATATCCAATGGTAGTTGCAGTTTCGGCAGTGACAACGTTTACTACTCCTTACATGATTAAAGGAGCGGTTCCGTTCTCTAATTTTATTGAAAGTAAAATACCCAAGAAATGGGCAAAAAAAATCGACCGTTACAGTTCAAACTCCGAATCCATTAAGTCTGTAAGCAATTGGCAAATTGTTTTAAAAGCTTACTTAACGCAAGTAGTTATTCACTCAGTGATAATTGTGGCGTTGATTTTACTTTCATCAGAATTTATCCTGCCATTGGTTGAGGATTCTCGCTTTGGAAATCCAATAGCTGCATTAATTACATTGGTTGTTCTTTCACCCTTTTTCTATGCACTTTCTATAAAACGTGTGGCAAAAAAACAAGTGGATGAGTTGATGAAAGTGCGAAAATACCGAGGCCCAATTATCATGATGGTGCTACTGAGAATGCTACTTACGTTATTTTTCCTAGGATTTTTATTGAATAGTTTTTTCTCACCAGTCGTAGCTTTGGTTGCCTTAGTAATTGCCATTGGTACTTATGTTTTATTTCCTAAAAAATTAAACAAACAGTACCAGAGAATTGAACGTCGCTTTGTTGAAAACTTAAATGCACGAGAAATCATTCAAGCGAGTAAAAGTAGAAGCCACTTGACCCCTTGGGACGGGCACATGACGATTTTTAACATTGCCAAAGAATCTAATATTGCAGGCAAAACACTTGACGACCTGAAATTACGTGAAACCCTAGGCATCAATGTCGCATTTATAAAACGAGGGGAAATCACGATTGATATTCCTAATAAATCGGAGCGCTTGTTTCCAGGAGATGAAATTTGTGTTATTGGTACGGATGCTCAGGTGACTAAGTTTCAAGAATATTTAGACCAACACGAATACGAAATACCTGAAAAGTCGGTGGAGAATGACATCATCATGAAACAGTTGGAACTAAAAAACGAGCTCTTTATTGGTAAAACCATCCGAGACTCACAAATTAGAGAGAAAACACGAGCTATGGTTGTAGGAATTGAAAGAGACGGAAAACGTTTCTTAAACCCCGACTCCAGTCTTGTTCTGCAAGAGAATGATATTCTATGGATTGTGGGTAGCAAGAAAATGCTGCAAGAATTCTTTAACGATAAGAGAGAAAAATTGGGACTCTAAACGATTCCTTGCTCAATCATCTCTAACATAACCGGAGATGCATTCTTGAATGTAGGAACTTGTTCAACAAGGCTTCCTACATTTTTTTTGTTTACTTTAAACGTCAAATCCTGTTCAGTTGTAAACAATAATGCCGTAAGAAACGGACTTTTAATATAAGAGCTCAAAAGCATAAAAGCTTCATCAATAGTATGAAAACTTTCTACTTCTTCGGTTTTGTATTTTGTGGTAAAGACTACATTGTATCCGCCGGTTTCTAAGATATTCAATCGGACGTAGATGTTTTTAAGTTCCGTGTCGCCTATGGTTTTTGCCAACGTAAGTTTTGCAAACGTACCTGCTTTGATACTTGCTTTTACTTTTTCATAGAATTCAACAAAAACGGGTTGGTATAACATGAGGTATATTTATTTTTTGCAAAATTACATTAATTGAATGTTTTATGCGGAGTAAAATCAAGAAAGATTGTCAATTATATTGATACCCGTTCCCTCCTATTTCAGTTTAAATGTGCGAATCAGCTTTTTAAATAATCTTAAATTGTTTTCAAAATCAGCTTCAGAAGAACCAAACAGAATGTAATAACTCTTATCTACAAAAAGCATTACTTGATAGGCTTGTTCCTTCTTGCCTGTTTTCCGGTCTACGCCTTCTGCTGTAATTTCATAACCGCTCAAACCATGAACTACTATAGGAACTACTGCATTGATTTTAGTAATTTGAACAGGCAACATCTTGATTCTATTGGTAGCAAATTCCTTTTTATCAGCAATTTCAACTTTAGAAAAGGCTTTAGCAACAACCAAGGATGCTTTGTCATCTGTTTCTGAGGGGATTTTCCCATCACGATTGTACACTAACATATTTGACATACTTTTTGCAAAAACAAAATCAGTTCCCTCAGTGGAGATTTCGAAGTCAACACTATCTAATGGTGTCAATACTTTATCAGCATGATAAACTGTCGATAGCAAGGCGTCTTTTACCGCTTGTTCTAGTTCTAAATTGCCTTTGGGAGCGATTCCGTTGATGAGGATGGACTCTTTATCGGTTCCGAAAGCTAAGGAGTATTTTCGAAAAACAACGTCATAAGCGGTTTGTTCCGCCGTAATCAATACTCCAGGCACTCCATTTAAGATAACCGATTCAATTGTTTCCACTTGAACCCCTTGCTTCAGCAAGTTTTCCTTGGTTAAACCTTTTGAAACCTCAGCAAAAGGTCCTGGAATATCCATAATCAGCACACTCGAATTGGTTTCTGCTTGTTGAAATCCCAAAAAACTAGTAGCTATAGCAAACTCTTTTGGTGCAATTATACTTATTTTAGAACCGTATATTTCTTGGTGTTGGGGCGTTATAGTTGTAGTGATTGTGGTTTGCCCAAATATAGAAATGGAGCATAAAAGGGTGAATAGTAAATAGGTAGTTTTAATCATGGGTTTAATTCAGAATTTGTTTTTTTTTTAATGGGCAAGGATTGAAAATAAGCGCGAACGGGTAATAATTGCAACAAGAATTTCAACAGTTTCATTGTTCGGCTTCCAGACTCAACAAAACTTTACAATTATGGAAGCATTTATTTTTGAAAAATAGTAGACTGTGACAGGTTTAGATAATGAACAAAATCTGTATCGTACAAGTTTTTATATCCTAAAACTAAAGATAATTTTGTAAGAAATAATTTAATATGATAGTATTTATCGCTTTCCTTTACTTCATGAAATACATCTGTAGTTTTGTATGAATTTTTATTAAATGTAAAAGATGGATATTCATACCAAACTTTAGCCTCCAAATTACCATTATTGTTAGAAATTTTTTTTGAATCTTTTTCATTTAGTTGAGAAAATTCAAATTGATACCCAATCAAACCTTTTTCAATTATCAGAATGAAATTATGCCTATATTTATGCTCAATGTCTTTATAAACATCATTAAAATCAATAGTTTGAAGATTAAACGAAGTTGAAGCACAAACTAAAAAAGATATAAAATCATCGTGTTCAAAACTATCATAATTCTTCTTAATGCAAATGCCTTTTTTGTTCTCATGAAGTTTTTTATTTTCTGCCAATTTCCTTAAAGCTTCTGAAAATTTGGTTTTACTTAAAGTCGATTTCACTTCTCCAATACCCAAAACACTTTCTACAGAAAAAAAATCTATATAATTGTTCTCTAATAAAGGAGCTTCATCATTTTTATAAATTACAATATCAAGTTGTGTACTCACTTTATCGTCTGGAGTAATTATAAAACCGTCTGAAATTCGATGTTTAGTTACTAACCTTAACAAATCTTTTAATGCATTTTCTCTATATTTACCATATTCTCCAGGATGAATTAATTTAGTTTCATCATAAAAAATAGAACTACTATCTTCCATAAATGTCAAGGCAAAAATATCTATCTTTCGATTTAAAACAGTTTCAAAAATTTTATTTCCCATTTACACGGATTCTTGTTTATCATTAAAGTTAATAACTTTTAAGTCCACCCATTTCACAATGCCTATAAAAAAGTTTATTTCGTTTTATATTTCCCAAATATACTCCTTTCCTCCCATTCACCCCAAAAAAAAATGCCTTGAACATCAAGGCATTTTCAGCAATAATAAAACATTTTAGTAACGTTCTTTTTGGAAACCCCAAGCGCGAAGTTCTTCTTTCCAGGTATGTGGATAATTCGCTTGAATGCTTTTTATAAGTGAATTGAGCACTAATTTTACCTCTTTTTTTGTTTGGTTTTTTTCGCCCACGCTTACTGATATCGAGCTACTCAAAGCGCCTGTTTGGTCGGCAAGTGCGTCGTACCTTTTTTTCATGTCATTCCAAAAGTCTAAACCATATTCTTTATCCTCCATTTTATGTTCAACTAATCCGGCAATCATCACGTTCAATGCCTCTTTTCTGCCTTCATAATCGCGTGGCATTTCATGGCCTTTATTGATATGATAGATGCCAAAGGTATCATACATGCTAGTGGCTCTGTCTTTTTTGAATTTTTCTAAAATATAGCCTTTTACATAAACTACCGCCTCGTTTATCTCTACATTAAGTAGTTTTACTGATTGCACAACGCCTTTTTTTGTACCACCCGATTGGTTTCTGCTTCTAAGTATCGCATTAAAATGCGCCGCAAGTGTGGCAAATTCTGCTTGGGTAAACCATAATAAAACGAGCCAAGTACTGATTTTCCACTTAGCCACTGCAAGTGTTGCCACTGCTCCAATTTCTAAATCTTTAGCCGGAAGCGTTCTCTTTTTTACAACCTTTGGCTTTTCTGAATTTTGTTCTGAATTTTCCATTTTTAAATTATTTTCGTTAATAATTAGATTAAAATTAGCAAAAATTTTAATACAAAAATCAAATTGAATAAAAAATTTTTAAATTGGTCTACACATTTTTACAAAACATAACCAACTAGTGCCATGAGGTTTATAAAAAGCCTTGTAAACACTGCTTTTATTGAAATGTATCGAAATACGTTGTATTTATTTGTAAATAAAATAAAATACACGTGTAAATGGACAGATAGAACTTCCCGATGCTCATTTGCACGCGTAAATGGATTGATAGAATTTCCCAAAGCTCATTTGCACGTGTAAATGCACAAATAGAGTTTCCCAATGCTCATTTACAAGTGTAAATGGATATATAGGGTTTCCCAACGCTTATTTGCACGTGTAAATGAAGATGTAGAATCTCCCAATGCTCATTTGCACGTGTAACGATACATATTTATAATAAAAACGAATAAAAAAAAGAGTAAAAGCGTGTTGATGCTCTTACTCTTATTGGTTCCTGATGCTATAAGATTTTTAATATAAAATTTTGATTTTTTTATTATTTTACAGAATGGCACACCAATTTTCGACCTTATAAATTCCTGAATCCTTTTCAAGAGCTATCAGCTTTACTGCCAAGTCTCGCATTTCGTCAGCATTAGGCGCGTTAGTTGTAATACACTCTATAACGTAGTCCCTAATTCCTTCAAATGTTTCTAAGATATCATCTGATGCTATTTCTTGCTCTTCTAAAGCCATTATATAATTGGCTTCGGCTAGTTTAATATCCAGTATTGCTTCCTGGTCTTTTTCAATTAGATTTTCAAAATTATCAAAACCCTCCACTACTTGGTTTATATCATCCCCGTTTTCAAGGGCTGCTTCTTCTGCAATTTGTTTTAATTCTCTAAAAATATCAGTCTGCTCCATTAAAGGCTGGCTTAAAATCCAGTCCATCATAGCATCCTCCTTATCGTCTAAAATTAATTCTATTAGTTGTGCTCTGTATTTCATCTTTCTAATTATTTATAAATGGTTAAAGCTTTTTTAATAAACTCACATCAATCTGTAGCGATTTTCTGGTGGCTTTTCATGAAAATTGTACTGTTTTGTTTACCAAATATACTTATTTCCTAAATAAAATCACAAAAAAAAATGCCTTGAATAGCAAGGCATTTTATAATAAAAAAAGTGTAGTACATCTAGTGCACAAAGAGTGTATCTCTACTTACCTTACATAATTAGGCGATTCGCATTTCTGCCAATATTCAATAATGATTCTCATGGTGTTTTTTAACTCGTCAAAACTAGAAGGTTTAATAAAAAATCCTTGTATCGATTTGGAATACGCATCAATAACCGCATCTTGTTCGGCACTTGTAGTAAAAAACAGGTAGGGAATTGTTTTTACCCGAATGTCCTCGTTTTCGTGAATTTGTTTTCGGAGTTCAATACCATTCAGTTTAGGCATATTTATATCCGAAAAAACAATAAAAGGCTCACTGGTTTTTGCCGTCAGATAATCCAAAGCTTCTTGTCCGTCGCTAAAGAATATGATTTCATTTTTGTAATTAAGTTCGGCTAAAACGTCGGTAAAGAACGCTTGGTCGTCACAATCGTCTTCTATAATAATAATTGCACCTTTCTTGTTCATCGTTTTCTAGTATAAAATTTAGGGTGCAAATGTACGTTTTTATTCGTTTCGATATACTTCGGAAATCGTTTCTGATTTGCAAGTAAACATTTGTTGTTTGTCTTTTTTCTAAAATAAACACACAACTATTACGGACAGTTAATAAATAATTCTATTTTTGACTGACAAAAAAAATAGCTATGAAAAAAAGTACTTACTCAGAATTAACTAATGAGGAACTTAGTTCCAAATTGACTTTTACAAAACAAATCTTACTGGCATTTATAATCATTTATTTCGTTATAGTAGCCATCCTTTTATTTTTGTTTTTAAACAAAAACTTTGGCGAAGTATCCATCGCTTTATTCGTGCCTATTTTTATCATACCCGTAACTTTACTTCCATTATACATGAGCTATAATATGCTTCGTGCCGAAAAGAAATCACGTAATCTTTAGTTAATGGAAGCAACTTGCTTGAATTGCAATACCGAAATAGCACAAAATTTCTGTGCCAATTGTGGACAAAAGAAATACAAACGCATCGACCGAAAGTACATTTGGGACGAAGTACAATATTCTACCGTTCACATGAACAAGGGATTCTTTTATTCTCTTAAAAATACGTTGAAGAATCCCGGGAAAACCGCTCGAACATTTATTGATGGCAATAGGGTAAATCATTATAAACCTATTGCACTTGCTTTTATATTGAGTGGAATTTCAGCGTTTATTTCCTTTAAAATTGTTGGATTAGGAGATATGATGAATGCGATGCAAGATGAGCAAATAGCAAAGTCTGACATGATGAAAGACATTAACGCTTTCAATCAGACCTATAATTCCTTAATATTTTTAGCTTTAATTCCGTTTTTCGCTTTATTTACTAAATGGTCGTTTAAATCTTGGGGACACAATTTTTATGAACATGTAGTAATGAATGCTTTTATTTTAGCTTATTATAATAGTATTACCATTATCCTTTTTTACCCGTTAATGTTTTTATTCAAAGACAATGAAAGCATGGTAATGATTATGACAAGTATTGCAACGCTATCATTTTTAATAATTATTCCTTATTTTTTCAAAGAGTTTTATAAGGAATATCCGTTTAAGCAAGTTTTAAAACGATTTTTAATATTTGTAGTTTTAGCCTTTATCTTCTCTGCTATTTTATTTGTGGCTGCAATATTTGGATATATAATGTACCAAGCCACATTTCATCCAGAAGCTTTGAAACAATTTGCTCCTCCTCCAAAGCCTTAGCTTGATTACAAATAACATTGAATTATATAAATAATACCATTTCGACACAATTGAAGTGGTATTATTCTTTATATATAAAATCGATACTATATTAAAAGTATAAACGTAAGCTAGTATTCTCACAATACCACTGCAATATTCTCTATAAAGGAGCTGAAATTGGTTGCAAAATTATACATTTCGCAATCAAACGAGATAATTATGATAAATCAATCCTTTTAATTAAATTTGCATCACATTCTTAAAGAAGATTTATTATGACAAAAACGCAAAGCCACAAAGAAATTTCATTTGAAGATTTCAAGACTGAAGTTTTAAGCGATTATAAAATTGCAATAACCAGTAGAGAATGTAGTCTTTTAGGACGTCGTGAAGTACTTACCGGTAAGGCTAAATTTGGAATTTTCGGTGACGGAAAAGAAGTGCCACAATTGGCAATGGCTAAAGCGTTCAAAAACGGTGATTTTCGTTCAGGATATTACCGCGACCAAACCTTTATGATGGCTATTGGAGCGATGAATATCCAACAATTTTTTGCCGGATTATACGGTAATACGGATTTAGAACAAGAACCTATGTCTGCCGGACGTCAAATGGGAGGGCACTTTGCCACCCATTCTTTAAACGAAGACGGTTCGTGGAAAAACTTAACCTTACAGAAAAACTCTAGTGCTGATATTTCACCTACGGCAGGACAAATGCCCCGTTTATTAGGTTTAGCACAAGCATCAAAAATATATAGAAACGTTTCAGGAATCAATAACAAAACCAATTTCTCCATCAACGGAAACGAAATTGCTTGGGGAACCATCGGTAACGCAAGTACTTCGGAAGGATTGTTTTTTGAAACCATTAATGCTGCAGGTGTTTTACAAGTACCTATGGTAATGAGTGTTTGGGACGATGAATACGGAATTTCGGTTCACGCCAAACACCAAACAACGAAAGAAAACATCTCTGAAATCCTTAAAGGTTTTCAAAGAGATGAAGATGCAAAAGGTTACGAAATCATTCGCGTTAAAGGTTGGGATTACCCAGGTCTTGTAGATGCTTATCAAAAAGCGGCAGCCATTGCAAGAGAGGAACACGTGCCTGTTTTGATTCACGTAAATGAATTGACACAACCACAAGGCCACTCCACTTCAGGTTCGCACGAACGTTATAAAAACGCCGACCGTTTGAATTGGGAAGGTGAATTTGACTGTGTTCGTCAAATGAAACTGTGGATGATGGCCTTAGATATCGCCACTCAAGAAGAGTTGGACGAAATGGATGCTACTGCTAAGAAAGAAGTACTGCAAGGCAAGAAAGCGGCTTGGGAAGCGTTCGTTTCTCCTACAAAAGCTGAACAAGCTGAAGCATTGACTTTATTAAATGATGTGGCAGATGCTAGTGCAAATAAAGCATTTATTGCTCCTTTAGTAAATGATTTAAAAGGATTAAAAGAACCTATTCGTAAAGATATTCTTTCTACAGCGCGAAAAGTACTTCGATTAACTATTGGCGAAAGCAAACATAAAGCACTTGCTGATTGGATTGTAAATTATACCGATAAAATACAACCTAAATTCAGTTCGCACCTTTATTCAGATTCCAATCAAGCGGTTGGTTCTGTGAATGAAGTATTGCCAACTTACGATGAAAGTGCCGAAGATGTTGATGCAAGATTGGTCATTAGAGATAACTTTGACGCTATCTTTAGCAAACACCCAGAAACCTTAATTTTTGGAGAAGATGCCGGAACTATTGGTGATGTAAACCAAGGTTTGGAAGGAATGCAAGAGAAATACGGCGAAATGAGGGTTTCTGATGTAGGAATTCGTGAAGCTACTATTATAGGACAAGGAATAGGAATGGCGTTGCGTGGTTTACGACCAATTGCCGAAATTCAATACTTGGATTATTTGTTGTATGCGATTCAAATTATGAGCGATGATTTGGCAACTTTACAATACCGAACAAAAGGCCGTCAAAAAGCACCACTTATCATTAGAACACGTGGACATCGATTAGAAGGTATTTGGCATTCCGGTTCTCCAATGGGAATGATTATCAATGCGATTCGCGGAATTCACGTTTTAGTTCCTAGAAACATGACTAAAGCAGCCGGTTTCTACAATACCTTATTAGAAACGGACGAACCTGCTCTTGTAATTGAGTGTTTGAACGGTTACAGATTAAAAGAAAAAATGCCTACCAACTTAGGTGATTTCAAAACACCAATCGGTGTAGTAGAAACCATTAAAGAAGGTACTGATATTACCGTAGTTTCATACGGTTCAACTCTACGATTGATTGAGCAAGCTGCGAAAGAATTGCAAGCTGTGAACATTAATGTAGAAATTATCGATGCACAGTCGTTATTGCCTTTTGACATTAAACATGATGTTGTGAAAAGTGTGGCGAAAACCAATCGTCTATTGGTAATTGACGAAGACGTTCCGGGAGGAGCTTCGGCGTTTATTTTGCAAAAGATAGTTGACGAACAAAATGCATATCGTCATTTAGACAGTAAACCCGAAACATTAACTGCAAAAGCCCACCGTCCTGCTTACGGAACGGATGGTGATTATTTCTCTAAACCTTCAATAGAAGATATTTTCGAAAAGATTTATGCGATTATGCATGAAGCAAATCCGAAAGCTTATCCAAGTTTATACTAAATACAATTCATCCCAATCTTTACCGATTGGGATTTTTTTTATGTTTTATTTCATTTTATCGGTATTTTTTAAGTAGATTTATCACTGTTATTAATTTAATAAACCAATAAAATTATGAAAAAAATTGTTTTAGCCTTCAACATGTTGGCTTTAGTGGCATTAGTTTCTTGTAAAAAAGACACTCCACCACCTCCGCCTCCAGCACCAGAACCTCAAGTTATAGTTGCACCACCGCCACCACCTCCTACTAAGGCAGAAGAAAGTGACGGAACTTCCATTAGTGTTGGAAGTGATGGCGTAGAAGTTTCCACTAAAGACGGTACTAAGAAAACCGACATTAATGTGAAAGACGGAAAAGGTTCAATTGAAATTAAAAAGTAAATGCACATAAAAAACCGAAGCTACAGTAAATAGTGCTTCGGTTTTTTTATTTAAATGCTACTCGTAGTTTGGCTTTGTGATTTTACTACACTTCCTTCTTAATATTGACTTTAAAATCTGGAGAGTCTACTAATTGGAACGTCGCAGAAGCGAATTTAATAGCTCCGTTGGTTGCTTCCATTCTTTTTAAAACAGACATAAACAAAGCAGTTTTTGTAGCACGACGTCTTTTAAATGGAACTACATATCTTAAGGTAAATTCTACCCAATTATCGTTTGCAATAACAGAAACCATTGGTTCGGTTTGAGCATCTTCTAGGCGATAGGTTTGCTGCAAGTGATGCCAATCCGTTTTTGAGTTTACAGGTAATTCACCCAATACTTCGCTACCTATTTCATTTAAGATTGCAGTTGCCAAATCATAATCACTACCGTATTGAATGGGGATTTTAATTTCGTCCCATAGAAAGGGAAAATCACCAGAATAATTAAATACAGGTTCTTTAAAGACATAACTATTGGCAATCATGACGATTCTACCGTTATATAAATCGCCATCAACCCATTGACCAGTTTCCATAATCGTTGTTCGAAGGACGCCAATATCCATTACATCTCCTTTGATTCCTCCTAGTTGAACCCGGTCGCCGGTTCTAAAAAAGCCACCAAACATGATAGCGAGCCACCCTGCAAATGAGGCAATGACTTCTTGCAGAGCAAAAGCAACTCCAGCACCTGCAACACCTAAAGCCGTTGAAATACCACTTAACTTGCTGCTGAAAATAATTAGAATTAGTATAAAAGTAAGAATGTATCCCGCAAAACTTCCTATTTTACCTGCACGGTAACGGTTTTGGTTGTCGTCTATTTTGAGAATAAACTTCTTCTGGATAAATTTTATAATGAGCCAAATTATAAGTGTCCCTATAATCAACGTTACAATTTTACCAACAGTTGGGTCATTCAGTATTTCTATGATTTGTTTGTCCATAAAGTAAAGTCATTTATAAATAAGCGTATAGCTATTTTGTTCTTTAAAGATATAAAAGAATCCCCAACAAATTGCTTTACTTGAGCTAAAAACAACAAAAAACCCGATGATTAAATCGGGTTTTATAATTAATGCATGACATTTTCGACCTCCTTGGGATTGTGTTTGTGCTTGAAGAAAATGGCAAAAGCTACGGCAATTACCAACGCATATATAGCAAAGGAAAGCCAGATGTTGTGCCAATCTTTCATTCCATCTGCGGCAGTAAAATAGTTTGCAATCGCGTATCCGCTGATAAAGCTTCCAAGGACAGCTCCAAAACCATTGGTCATCATCATAAACAATCCTTGAGCTGAAGAACGAATCTTAGAATCGGTAGTTGTTTCGATAAACAACGAGCCTGAGATATTGAAGAAATCAAACGCCATTCCGTAAACGATACAAGACGCAATAATCATCCATAAACCTTCGTGTGGGTCACCATAAGCGAAGAATCCGAAACGCAAAACCCAAGCCAGTAAACTGAACAACATCACCATTTTGATACCAAATCGTTTTAAGAAAAATGGAATCGCTAAGATGAATAAGGTTTCTGAGATTTGAGAAATAGACATGATAATCGTTGAATATTCGACTACAAATGAATCAGCATATTCTGGTATTTTTTCAAAATCAGAAAGATATACATCTCCATACATGTTAGTTAGTTGCAATGCACCTCCTAAAAACATGGAGAAGATGAAGAACAACGCCATTTTATAGTCGGCAAATAATTTGAAAGCATCTAAACCTAATGATTCCGTCCAAGACTCGTCTTTTTTAGTTAGACGTAAAGGCGGACATTTAGGTAGTGTAAATGAGTATAATCCTAAGGCAACTGCTGCAACGGCAGCGATATAGAACTGATTTTCGGAAGCTTTGTTTCCTGATAAATTAGTCATCCACATGGCTACGATAAAACCTACAGTTCCCCAAACTCGAATGGGTGGGAATACTTTAATAACATCGTAAGCACTGTTTTTTAGTATATTGTAAGCGATTGAATTGGATAACGAAATGGTTGGCATATAGAACACCATTGCAACGAACATCACCCAGAAAAATGTAGTGGAATCGTTGACTTGTGGCAAGAAAGCCAACGCGATACCGCCTAAGATGTGTAAAATTCCGTAGAGTTTCTCGGCATTCATCCATCTGTCAGCGATGATTCCGGTTAGAGCCGGCATAAAGATGGAAGACAAACCTAATGTAGAAAAGATAGCGCCAAATTCGGCACCTCCCCATTGTTTAGTTCCGAACCAGTAATTTGCAATAGTAATCAGCCAAGCTCCCCAAACAAAAAATTGAAAAAAGCTCATTAAAGTCAACCTGAATTTTATTCCCATCTAATCGTATATTAAAATTTTGCTAAATAAACAGCCCGTAAATCTACTATTAAATATTTAATATGACAATGTGATGTAAATGTTATTTCGATGAGTTTGTTACTAAATCTCTAACTTGCTTAAACTGTTCCTGTTTATTTTAAGTAGAAGTATCGATTTCAACCGCACCTTTGGCAATAATTAAAGAAGGACCTTCACCCTAATATGGTGCTAATCCAATTAAAGAATTATAAATTATGTAAAAAAGGTACTCCTCTTTTTAAGTGGGCAATTCAATACTACCTCATCCGTTGGTAAGTAATTCGTTTTTATTGTGTTTGGGGACTCTCGGAACGTGTTCCGGAACTTGCGGAACGTGTAACGGAACTCTCGGAACATGTAACGGAACTTGCGGAACATGTAACGGAACTCTCGGAACGTGTTCCGGAACTTGTGGAACATGTAACGGAACTCTCGGAGCGTGTTCCGGAACTTGCGGAACATGTACCGGAACTCGGGGAACATGTACCGGAACTTGCGGAACAAGCAACGGAACTTGCGAGAAGGACAACGGAACCCTAAAAACGCGTCTCAAAATACGAAGGACAGGTTTACTGGAATTGAGAACCTAATGAAAAGTGCAATGCCTATAACTACAGTATGCACTTACTACTACTTCTCTTCTCGAAAATGTTGGCAGAGGTTTTATTTCTTGTAGCGATTATTTGTATATTTGGGATTGAAAATGACGTAAAGGTTGTATAAACTTGCGTATATTTACTAGTTGGCTGCTATTTTCACAGAACAATTGCTAGAAAAGAAATCTTAATATGGAAACTCAAAATATAGAATTGACTAAAAAGAGCCGAATCAATGCAACATTTAATTCAGTTCTTGTATTTATAGAGCTTACTATGTTACTATCAATTTTAATCTTTAGTTTCTTTGTAATTAAAGGTTACTCAGTATTAGGACATATTCCATTTTATGGAGACAAAGAAATTGTATCATTTAATGGTTTTGATAGAAAAGTTGTGATAATAATGCTTTATCCAATGTGGTTTGGAGTATATGTATGGATATTTATATTGGTTTGTAGTTTTTTATCAAACTTTAAAAGGAAAAGAAAAGCCGTGATATTTGGTTTAATTTTATGCTTATTGAACATTTTAGCTATGTTCAGTTCTCAACTTGCATGGATAATAGATTAAAAAAAACAGCAGCTAACAGCTAGGATATCGTTGCGGCTGGAAGCCGAACAATGAATCCTGTGTTGAACGGAACCGATTACATGCCGTTAACACTTATGGAGTTATCGATAAGTTGTTTGAGTGAATTTCAGGAAGATTAAGTGCCCTCTTTTCTTCAAGCGTTCTAAGAGAATGGTTGTGCCTAAAATAGAACTGTATTCAAGATACTATTTAAAATTTGGTTTTCGTGATGTACTTCGTATTTGTGCAATTGCCTCGAGGTAAATCTTATTCCATCGACTTTCTTACCAATTCCATAACTTGCTCAAACTGTTCCTCTTTATTCAACGTAGAGTTATCAATTTCAATAGCACCTTTTGCAATGACTAAAGGAGAATCTTCCCTGTGCGAATCAATATAATCGCGTTCTTGCACGTTTTTTAAAACAGCTTCATAAGTAACATCTTGGTTCTTGGCTGTCAATTCTTCAAAACGTCTTTGGGCACGGGTTTCGGCACTTGAATTCATAAAAATCTTTACTTCGGCATCGGGAAAAACTACGGTACCTATGTCACGACCGTCCATAACAATGCCTCGCTCCTGCCCCATTTTTTGCTGTTGCTCTACTAGTTTGGCACGAACTTCTGATATTTCTGCAATCCGACTTACGTACTGGGAAACTTCGAGGGTTCGAATTTGATTTTCAACATTTTCATCGTTCAAAAACATTTCGGCAAAACCCAACTCTTCGTTGTATTGAAATTTCAATCGAATATTTGGTAACGCATTAATCAATGTTTGAACATCAAAAGATTCTTTATTAATATAACCATTTTCCATCGAAAAAAGTGCGACAGCACGATACATAGCACCTGTGTCTACGTAAACATAGCCCAATTGCTTGGCAAGCTGTTTGGCAATAGTACTTTTTCCTGTAGATGAAAAGCCGTCAATGGCGATGATTATTTTTTTCATTTTTGGTGAATCTTGATTATTGGAGCAAAAATACACAATCTAATATTAAATAAAAGTAGATTGGTTGTTGGAATTTTTTTAAATAATAAAACCACGAATTGATTTTAATCGTAGATAAAATAGTAACCATAAAAAACTACACGAATGAAATCAAAAATTACTTTTCTAAATTTTATTGCTCGAACGGCATTACTTTTAGTATTCTCGACGTCCTTTGGACAAATTGTAACAAGTAATGCTGACGACGGCTCAGCAGGAACGTTAAGAAATCAGATAGCCACCGCTCCTACAGGTGGAACAATTACTTTTGGACTTGGTATAACGAATATTGTACTTACTTCTGGAGCAATTACTATTGACAAATCGCTGGTTATTACAGGAAATTTAATTTCAACAACTACGATTGATGCAAATGCCAACGGAAGAATTTTTGATATTACTTCTGGTTCAGTATTTCTGAACGATTTAATTTTAACGAATGGTCTTGCCGATAATGGTGGAGCGATTCAAGTAGTGGGTGCCAACTTGACTATCAATAATTCATCAGTAACCAACAGTGTTGCCAATGGAACTAGTGGTAGTGGTGGTGCTATACTTGTGGGTGCTGATGCTTCATTGACTGCTACTCTTTCTACTTTTTCAGGAAATAGAGCCAATCGTGCAGGTGGGGCTATTGAAGTTGTGGCAGGAACTACAACGATGCTTACTAATGTAAACTTATTAAATAATAATGCTGGAGTGGCTCCGGCAACTGCTGCACCTGGAAATGGTGGAGCACTTCACGTTACAGGAAACGCTACGGTAAGTATTACTAACGGTTTGGTAAACATGAATACAGCAGCAGCTGAAGGTGGTGGATTATGGAACGGTACTGGAACGATGACCGTTAATGGAACAACTATTGACGGAAATACAGCTGCAGGAGTTGCTGCAGATAATGGTGGTGGAGGAATCTACAACTTAAATAATGGTACATTAATTATTATGAATGCTGCAATTACAAATAATTCTGCTACAGGAGCTGCTGGTTCTGGTGGTGGAATTTTGAATGATGTTGGTGCAACGGTAACTGTTACAAATTCGGCAATTACTGGAAATACAGCAAATCGTGCTGGAGGAGGAATTGAAGGAAATGCAACAATGGGAACTTCCTTTATAAACCTAACAGGTGTAACATTAAACGGAAACACTGTGTTTTCATCTCCTGGAAATGGTGGTGGATTGCATATGACAGGACCCGGAACGATTATGATTTCTGGTGGAACAGTGAATAACAATACCGCAGGTGCTGAAGGTGGAGGTTTATGGAATGGGTCAGGAATGATGACCATTAGCGGAACAACTATTGACGGAAACACTGCTTCTGGTGCAGCACTTGACAATGGTGGTGGTGGAATTTATAACTTGAATGGTGGAACACTTTTAATTCAAAATGGTACTATAATCAGTAACAACATTGCCGATGGAACTTCGGGTTCAGGTGGTGGAATTTTGAATGATGCAGGTTCGACATTAACAGTGAATAATTCAACTATTTCAGGAAACAGAGCGAACAGAGCTGGTGGAGGAATTGAAACTCAAGCAGGTTCGACAGTAAATTTGATGATGGCAACCTTAACAGGAAATAACGCGGGAGTAGCTCCTGCAGTTGCAGCTCCCGGAAGCGGTGGTGGACTTCACGCAAGTGGAAACGCAACCATCAATATTACAAATGGTATGGTCAACATGAATACAGCAGCTTCTGAAGGTGGTGGTTTATGGAACGGAACAGGAATTATGACTATTAATGGAACTACAATTGATGCCAATACAGCATCAGGAGTTGATGCAACCAATGGTGGTGGTGGAATTTATAATTTGAATGCAGGAACTGTAACTATTTCTAATGCAACAATCAGTAACAACATTGCAAATGGAACGGCGGGTTCAGGTGGTGGAATTTTGAATGATGTAGGTTCTCAACTGTCTATTTCTGGAACTTCAATTACTGGAAATACAGCAGTAAGAGCTGGAGGAGGAATTGAAGATAACTCTGGAACAAGTACTATTCTTTTGACAAATGTAAATTTAGACAATAACAGTGTGACCGGACCTCCAGGAAATGGTGGTGGATTGCATATTACAGGTGCTGGAAATGTGACTATTTCTGGTGGAACAGTTAACGGAAACACTGCATCACTAGAAGGTGGTGGACTATGGAATGGAACAGGAATTATGAGTGTAACGGACACAGAAATTGACGGAAATACTGCTGCAGGAAATGGAGCTGATGATGGTGGTGCAGGAATTTTCAACAATGGCGGTACACTTATATTAGATACTGTAATGGTTACTGATAATAATGCGACTGGAACTTCGGGTTCAGGTGGTGGATTATTGAGTACTACTGGAGCAATTACCATTATGAATGCTACTTTTGACGGAAATGCAGCAAATCGTGCAGGTGGTGCAATTGAAGTAATTAACGGAACATTGACCATTACCAATTCAGACCTTACTAATAATGATGTAGATGGAAGTGCAGGAACAGCGAATCCAGGAAACGGTGGAGCGATTCATGTTTCAGGAATTACAACGACTATGATTTCAGGCGGAACGGTTTCTAACAATGACGCTGGACGCGAAGGTGGCGGATTGTGGAATCAAACAGGTTCGACAATGACGGTTACGAATGTAACTTTAGACGGAAATTCAGCAGGTGGTGCAGCAATCACTCAAGGTGGTGGTGCTTTATTTAATAACGGCGGAACTTTGAATGTGAATAATTCGACTTTATCAAACAATATGGTTGATGGAGCTTTAGGAAATGGTGGAGCGATTCACGTAAAAACAGGTACGGTTAACGTAATGTTGTCTACAATTTCTGGAAATACTTCCTTAAATGATGGTGGTGCCATTTACAACAATGCAATGTTGGATTTGAATGCAGTAACTATTGCAAACAATACCGCAACAGCAAACGGTGGTGGAATTGCAAATGATGCTTCTTCTACTCCAACTCTAAAAAACACTATTGTTGCTACAAATACTTCGGCAGTAGGAATGGATGTATTTACTTCTACTACTGGATTTGTTTCAAACGGATATAACTTAATAGGTGTTGATGCAACAAATGCTTTTCCAGCAACTGCTACAGACATTGAAGGAATGAATCCTTTATTAGGAACTTTAGCAAATAATGGTGGAACAACGTTTACACATGCTTTATTATCAAACAGTCCCGCTTATAATTTCGGAGCTCCAACTGATATGTTCAACGACCAAATAAACAATACCGTTTTTGATGGACGAAGAGATATTGGTTCTTTTGAAGCACAAGCTGTGTTAAGCAATGCTGTATTTGCAGGAAAAGTAGCTGCTATTTATCCAAATCCAGCAACAAACGGTTTATTGAATATTACTTTAGATGCTAACTTTAGTGGACAAGTAAGCGGAAAAATCTACGAATTGGGTTCTGGTAAAGTGGTGAAACAATTCAATACGACAACGATTAGTACTGAGGTACGATTAGATAATTTAGCTTCTGGTGTTTATGTAATTCAATTGGTATCTGAGTCATTTTCAGAAACACATAAATTGATTATAGGAAGATAATTTCAAATTGCTATGAAAGCATAAAGGGCCTTTACTTGACTGTAAAGGCTTTTTTGTTTTAGTATTATTGCGAATACGTTCGGTGACAATTGGTATACTATTAAAGTACAAAACGAAGCGTTTACAAAAAGCGATTAGAGAAGCAACTTCTATTAATTTTGATTAGAATAAACAATTACAACCGACTTTTAGACAATTGTAATAACGAATTATCCATTAAAAATTAAATATTTATACATTTTTCGCATCTCTTTCGTGTCATTCGTGCTAACTTTTGTGTCATTCAGGACAAAAATTGTGTTTAAACTTTTAATTTTCATTGCTTTGTTTCAACACAATTAATCTTAAAATCTAGGTATCATGAAAAAATTTGTAAAAAACATTTGTTTACTATTATTTGTATCCTCCGCTTTTATTGCTTGCTCAAGTGATGACGGTGGCGACTCAACATTAAGTGGAGTACCTAGTGGAGAAATAGTTTCGGTTGAATTAAGAAACGAAACCCTGACCGGTTTTAGTGATGACGAAGGTTCACAAAAATGGTGGACTCATGTAGTTTCTTCAATCTTTTCTTCAAATGAGGAAGAATGTGGTTGGGATACTGAATATGAAAATCAAGGATATTTTGCCTTTTTCCCTGATGGAAATTACTATCAAAGAACATCATTTAGTGGGTCTCAAACCTTAGTAGGAAGTTGGGAATGGGCAAATAGTTCTAAAACAAAGATATCTATTTCAAATCAAACAGGTGAAGGTGTAATGACTGTAACTTACTTGAATGATGAGAATATTGTTTTTGGAAACAAACAAAATATCGAAGGTTGTTCCATAACGAGTTACGAACAGTTCAATGACCCTATTTGGGAATAAAACTAGAAACTTAATAATTTGATTAATGAAAAATCGTTATAAAAAAACTGTATCTGTTCTATTTCAGTTTTAATCTACAAAAACATTAAGTCTTCACTGAGACTTAATGTTTTTTTTTGATAGGACTTTTTTAATTATAACTACATCATTAAACTGCTTAAGTTGCATTAAAGATTTTTTTTACCTTAAATTACTTTTTTTTTTCTAAGTTTACCATAAAACTACTAAATATGAAAAAACTACTACTTACTATTATAGCGTTTACTTCCTCTATTTCATTTTCACAAACTATCGCTATTCAATCATTTGCAACTGGATTTTCAAGTGCAGTTGAAATTGCACATGCAAATGACAGTCGGCTATTTGTCGTGCAACAAGGAGGATTAATCCGAATTTTAAATTCAGATGGAACTAAAAACACTACTCCGTTTCTTAACCTTTCTACACTCGTTTCGACAGGTAGCGAAAAAGGTTTACTAGGATTGGCTTTTCATCCCGACTATGCCACCAACGGCTATTTCTTTGTCAATTATACCAATACATCTGGAAGTACTGTCATTGCAAGATATTCTGTGAGTACAACCAATCCCGATGTAGCAAATACTACCGCAGCAATTTTAATGACCATCCCTCAACCCTACTCTAATCATAACGGAGGAACTATAAAATTTGGACCGGATGGTTATCTTTACATAGGTATGGGTGATGGAGGAAGTGGCGGTGACCCAGGTAACAGAGCACAAAACACAACTGAACTTCTCGGCAAAATGTTGCGTATTGATGTAGATGTAGAAAATGCTCCTTATTACAGTTCACCTGCTTCAAATCCGTATCTTGGAATTACAGGCAATGATGAAATTTGGGCAATAGGAGTCAGAAATCCGTGGAAATTTTCATTCAATAGGTTAAATGATGATTTATGGATTGCAGATGTAGGTCAAAATAATATCGAAGAAATCAATAAAATTGCCAGTCCACAGGCCGTGGGTTTAAATTTTGGTTGGAGGTGTTACGAAGGAACTGTTGCTTATAACACTTCCGGTTGTGCTGCAATAACCACGATGACTATGCCGCTTGCACAATATACCCATGCTCAAGGCTGTTCCATCACGGGAGGTTACGAATATACAGGAACATTGTATCCCAGTTTTTCTAACAAATATTTCTTTGCTGATTACTGCGAAAACCGAATTGCTTACGCAAATACTACTACAGGTGCCATTACTTATACACCCTATTTTACGGCAAGTAGCAATAACTTCACTTCCTTTGGCGAAGACATGAACGGAGAATTGTACATTACTAATTCTAGTATCATTTATAAAATAGTAGACACTTCTCTAGCAGGTACATCTTTTGATAAAGAAGCATTTTCAATTTATCCAAATCCTACCAACAGTACTTTCACTATAAAAAGTAGTAAAGGCACTGAAATTACTAAAATTGAACTGTTTGATGTTGCAGGTAAATTAGTTTTATCGAAGGAAAATCTAAACAGTAATTTACAAACTATTGATGTCGCTACACTTTCAAAAGGCATTTATATCGTGAATGTTTTTGGAGTAGATGGAAGTAATTTTGTTTCAAAATTGGTAAAGGAGTAATTACTAAATTATTTAAAAAAGAGAATATGAAAAATACTCTAGTTTTAATTTCAATTTTGTTAACGACGATTGGAAATGCTCAATCAAAAAGCAAAAGCGAAACGAGTAAACCTTTTGTTTTAGGCATAGTTGAAGAAATTCATTCAAAAGTATTATCTGAAATAAGAATTCTAAACATCTATTTACCGGACGGTTATAGTACAAATGACACAATAACTTATCCTGTAACGTATTTACTTGATGGTTCAGCTGATGAAGATTTTATTCACGTCGTGGGACTGTATCAATTCAATAATTTTCCGTGGATTGATAGAGTGCCGAAATCTATTGTTGTTGGTATCGCAAATGTCGACAGAAAAAGAGATTTTTACTTCCCAACTACGATTGTTGAGGATAAAAAGAGAAATCCAACTTCAGGTGAATCAGCAAAATTCATTTCTTTCATTGAAAACGAATTACAACCGTTTATTGAAAAAAAATTTAAAACGAATGCTTCAAAAACGATTATCGGACAATCAGCAGGCGGACTTTTAGCAACCGAAATTTTAATAAAAAAACCACAACTTTTCAACAAATACATCATCATAAGTCCAAGTGTATGGTGGGACAACTGCTCTATATTAAAGGAAAAATCCGAAATTTATGACGACCATTTTAAAGGCCCGATTGCTATTTATGTTGGAGTTGGCAAAGAGGGACTAGCACCAACTGCAATTCCCCACGTAATGGAAGTTGATGCCAATTTATTAGTTGAAAAACTAAAAAGCACAAAAAGCAACAATGTAAAAGTTCATTTGGATTATTTACCAGAAGAAGACCATGCTACAGTGACCCATCAGGCCATCTTCAATGCACTGCGAATTTTATATCCCAAGAGCGAAGAATAAACATAAAAATCTAATCGTTGTTGGTTTAATGTAATAAATTCTCCACTAAAATTAGTACTCATCCTCTTTTTATTGTCATGAATGAACTAGAAAACTTTTATTTAAAACAGTCAGAACCCGTTAGAAGTTGTTACCTCGCATTGAGAGATTTAATTTTAGCGCAAGACATAAACATTACCAACGAATGGAAATACGGAAGTTCCTTTTTTTATTACAAAGGAAAAATGTTCTGTTATTTATGGTTTCACAAAAAGCACAAACAACCTTATATATCGTTTGTCGAAGGAAACCGTTTTGACGAACCGTTTTTACTTCAAGAAAACCGTGCTCGAATGAAGATTATGCTGCTGAATCCGAATGAAGATTTACCTTTTGAAAATATCAAAACCATGATAAACAAAGCATTGGATTTATATAGAAATGGTGTTATTAAAACGAATAAATAAGTGCATTTGTGGAATATCGAAAAAAAACCTGATAAAATTATTAGAAAATTTTATTATTTCACGATAGCAAATATTACAGCTGTTGTTTCAATAATTCTAGGAATATATTTTTTTACTAAAACTGAACCTAGTAATGGGTGGAATTTCATTTTTGCATGCGGTTTTTTAGTTTATAGTTTACTTATTATCATAGTTGACCAAGTTTTACAATACATTACAAACAAATACTGGATAATTACTTTAATAGAAATCGTAATTATAACTTTTATTTATTGTCAAGTAATTTACTAATGATTACTTTTAGAATAGAATTAGTACTGAATAAAATTCCATAAATAAAACAACACCGTTTAACAATGAAAAAATTAGCACTACTAACACTAGTTATAATTTGCACTTTTCCATTAACAAGTTTTAATACCTATAAAGAGGAATCAGTAAAAAATAAAGGAATTGTTTTTTTTAAAGGTACTTTTGAGGAAGCGCTTGAAAAAGCAAAAGCAGAAAATAAATTCATCTTCATTGATTTCTACGCCAAGTGGTGTGGCCAATGCAAAAAATTAAAAAAATCATTTAAGGACGATGAAGTCGGCACGTATTACAATAAAAACTTCATAAATATTTTGGTAGATGGCGAAACAAAAGAAGGACGCGAATTGATGCTTTACTATCAAATTCAAAGTTACCCTACTCTACTAATTGTTGATTATAACGGTAGGATACAAACCAAGACAACCGGTTATTTAAAACCTTATATTCTTATTAATTTTGGTAGAAGAATTGTTCCTTACTAGAATTAAAATTTCTTAATCCCCAAAATTAATCGTCAATCCAAACAAACTAGTGTTTGCCGCCAAAGTATAGCGTGAATACGAATAATCAAACTTGATTTTATTAAACCGCAATCCGAATCCTAAAGATATTCCGCTAAAATTTCGTTGCTCTTCAATACTCAATTCCTCACCACGTCGAAAATTATACCCCATTCTAATGTTAAAAGCTTTCTCCGGAAATAATTCGGCACCCACAATCAAGTGACGCAATGCATTATTAAAGAAACCCACTTTCTCAGGTGTCGAACCACCATCAATGTTGCCTTCAGCTCGTGCAGGATTAGAAAATGAAACATCCCATTGCTGCAAATTTTCAAGTGTAACGTGCCATCTCAAAGGTACATGTTCCAATTTTTGAGAGATTCCAGCAATAATTTCAAAAGGTAGTGGTTCGCGTTCACCTGCATAAGTAGTAAATTGCGTTCCAATATTTCGTACAGCAAGTGCTATATTGATTTCATTATATTCATCCACATACAATGCACCTAAATCGACTGCACCACCAAAGGAATTGTAGCTTTCCAAAGTAGACGAAATCAACTTAGCATTCGCACCCACATAAACATCAGTCCACGGAATATTATAAGCATAACCAAATGAAAGTGCGATTTCACTTCCTGTAAAACTCGTAGTTTCTAATCCATTTTCATCATAACCTTCAAAAGTGCCGTAATTCACATAGTTAACACCTGCGTGAAAAGTTTGAATATGACGGTCATATGTAAAAGCATAAGCTGCAGTACCATAAGTTACTTCACCAAAAAGGCTTCCGTAATTTAATGATAAATGGTTGTGCATTTTATCATTAATCGTTGCTGGATTAAATAAGGCTTGATTCACATCAGAATCGTAAATAGTGATTAATTTTCCACCCAAAGCCGCTTGTCGTGGAGAAGTAATTAAATCAAGGAATTGATAAACCGACTTTCCTCCCACTTGCGCGAAAGTTATCGTGCTTGTGAAAACGAATAGAAGTAAAATCTGGTTTTTGAACATTTAAAAAGTTTCGATTATCAATTGTATAACGGAAATGCGAAGATATTATTTTTGAGCTAACTTGATTTGTTTATTTCTTTCTTTTTTCAATTTCTATTCTATAAAAGTGTTCGTTTTTAATTTTTATTATATCTTTCAATACTAAAATAATAACCCCAACATTAATTAGTGTCTATGAAAAAAATACTACTTCTTCTGTTCGCTTTTACCTTCTTTGCACCAGCTTTCGCTCAATCTATTACCGGAAAAGTCTTTGATTCCGTAACTAAAGAACCTTTGGCTTTTGCCAATTTTACGTTCAATAATAATCCAAGAATGGCAACTTCCTCGGATATTGATGGAAAATTCAGCTTTTCGACAGTGCAAAACATTACAAATCTGACTTGTACGTATGTAGGCTATGAAACATTTAATATGCAAATTACGACTAGTAAAAATCTAGTTGTTTACTTAAAAGCTTCTGAAAACAACCTTCAAGAAGTCGTCATCAGACCCAGCGAGAACCCTGCAAATGCAATTATTAAAAAAGTGATTGCCAATAAGGATAAAAATAATCCTGAAAGAATTCCATCGTTCAAATATAAATCCTACAATAAGATGGTTTATGATGTGAAAACAGATGGAACCACGAAAGAAGACAGTGTGAATATAAAAATGAAAGGAAAACTGCTGAAAGACAGTCCGCTTTTCATGATGGAATCAGTTTCGGAGCGTAAATTTATAGCTCCAGATATTAGTGAGGAAGTAGTCATTGGAACCAAAGTTTCTGGTTTTCAAAACCCATCATTTGCCTCATTAGCAACCGACTTACAACCTTTTTCTTTCTACCAAGACAACATCAAATTATTTGATATTCAATACCTAAATCCAATCAGCAAGGGGAGTTTAAATAAATATCAATTTATTCTTGAAGATACCATCTTTCAAAATAAAGACACGATTTACATCATTTCTTTTCAACCCAAAAAGAATAAAAACTTTGAAGGTTTACAAGGACAATTGTATATCAATACCAATAAATTTGCGGTTCAAAACGTAATTGCCTCCCCTTTTGAAAAGGGAAAAATAGACATTAAAATTCAGCAGAAATATGTTTTTTTAGAAAATAAATACTGGTTTCCCGAACAGTTGAATTATGGATTGCAATTCACCGATTTAAAAATGGTGGTTGACGGAAAAAGCTACATTAGCGAAGTTGAACTCGAAATTCCTCTACGAAAGAAAGAGTTTGCACTCGAAAGCGTCCGTATTGATAAAATGGCTGCTAAGAAAGACAGTTTATTTTGGGACAATTACCGAGTGGAAAAACTTTCTGAAAAGGAACAAGTAACGTATCGTGTGGTCGACAGCATAGGTAAAGAGAATAATTTTGATAAAATACTGAGTAGTGTTGAAAAATTAACGCAGTTTAAAATTGGTATTGGTGTATTTGACCTGGATTTAGCCAAGACAATTGTGTACAATAAATACGAGGGATTCCGATTAGGATTGGGAGCTTATACGAATGAAAAATTATCTGAAAAATGGACGTTTGGAGGATTCTTGGGTTACGGAACTAGAGATTACGATTGGAAGTATGGAGGTGAAGTTTTTTATACTATTTCAAAGAAAGATGAATTTAAAATTGGCGGTAAATACCAAAACAACCTCATAGAAGCGGGAAACTACGGCTTAAATTCAACCTTACAAAACATGTTGAACTTTAGAAATTTTCAAGCATATTTGATGGATAATGTGAAACAGACCAGTTTCAATATTGAAGCACGAAGTTTCAGGTATTTGAAATGGAAAGTAAGCCTGACGCAAAGTGCTACGACTCCAAAATACCTTTCAGAATTTCAAGAAAATGGTCAAATTTACACAGATTACCACGACAGCAATGTCCGAATTGATTTACGATTTGGTTTCAAAGAAAAATTTATAAGTTCATTCAACCAACGCATGTCTGTAGGAAGCACCTACCCTATTCTATCGGTTTCTTATTCAAAGGGAATTAAGGCTGTGATGAACAGTGATTTTAATTACAACAAAGTTGAAGTGAGAATTGAACAATCTTTCTTTACAAAAAATTTCGGAACTACTAAGTACCAGCTTGATTTGGGAATCATAGATAATCCGTTACCATATGGCTTGCTTTTTACAGGTGAAGGAAGTTATGATAAAGATTATCCATATATGATTCCGAATTATTTTCAAACGATGCTTCCGTATGAGTTTTTATCAGACAAATATGCTAATTTATTTCTGTCGCATAATTTTGGAGGTTTATTGTTTAAAGTGGGGAAATTTCAACCCGGAATAACGCTTCATAATAATTTTGGATATGGTACACTTTCCGATGAAAACGCAAGTAAAAACACATTAACTACTTATAATACGAAGGAGAAAGTGTTTATGGAAACAGGACTTCAATTAGATAACCTTATTAAAATGAATTATTTAGACATTGGTTATTTGGGATTTGGAGCCGGAGTTTATTACCGTTATGGAGCTTATGAAAATCCGAATACGAAAGATAATTTTGTTTATAAATTCAGTGCTACATTTACGATTAAGTAAAAAAGCTTCCTTTCAAAACTAATAATGCCCAATAAAATAAGTACTATTTTATTGGGCATTTATAATTTATGAAATACAGTAAAAGGAGTTTAAGCAATCACTTTGGCATTCTTCACATCTTGATCTGTAATGGCAATGGCCAAAACATCACTCATTTCTTTAACATAATGAAAAGTCAAACCTTCTAAATATTCTTGCTTGATTTCATCAATATCGCGTTTATTTTCGTGACAAAGAATAATTTCTTTGATGTTGGCTCTTTTGGCTGCAAGGATTTTTTCCTTGATTCCACCTACAGGAAGCACTTTTCCACGAAGGGTAATTTCTCCTGTCATGGCAAGACTTTTCTTGATTCTTTTTTGTGTAAAAACCGAAACAAGCGAAGTCAACATGGCAATTCCGGCACTAGGTCCATCTTTTGGAGTCGCACCTTCAGGAACGTGAATATGAACGTTGTATTTTGGTAACATTTCAGCGTCAAGTCCTAAACTTACGGCGTTAGATTTAATGTATTCTAAAGCAATTGTAGCCGATTCTTTCATCACGGTTCCTAAATTCCCCGTCATGGTCAATGTCCCTTTTCCTTTTGAAATCAAGGATTCAATGAAAAGAATATCACCGCCAACACTTGTCCAAGCTAATCCGGTAACAACTCCGGCAACTTCGTTATTTTCTGACTTGTCCCGTTGCATTCTTGGAGCTCCCAATGCTTTTACGACATCAGCCTCCGTTATTTTTAAATTATACTCCTCCTCCATCGCTACTGCTTTTGCAGCACCACGAATCACTTGAGCCACTTTATTTTCTAAACCACGAACGCCCGATTCTCTGGTATAACCTTCTACAATAAACTCCAATTGTTTTCTGCCAATTGATAATTGTTTCGAAGTCAAACCGTGTTCTTTCAGTTGTTTTGGAAACAAATGTTTTCTTGCAATCTCTACTTTTTCTTCAATCGTGTAACCCGACATTTTGATGATTTCCATTCGGTCACGCAAAGCGGGCTGAATAGTACTCATGTTATTTGAAGTAGCAATAAACATCACTTTCGATAAATCATAACCCAATTCAAGGAAGTTATCGTAAAAATCATTGTTTTGTTCTGGATCTAAAACTTCTAATAAAGCAGAAGACGGGTCGCCATTGTGACTGCTTGAAAGTTTGTCAATTTCGTCCAAAACAAAAACGGGATTTGAAGTTCCTGCTTTTTTCAAACTTTGAATTATTCTTCCCGGCATTGCACCAATATAGGTTTTTCTGTGTCCTCTAATTTCTGCTTCATCACGCAAACCACCAAGTGAAATCCGAACGTATTCACGACCTAAAGCTTCCGCAATTGATTTTCCAATCGACGTTTTTCCAACTCCCGGAGGTCCTGTCAAACACAAAATTGGCGATTTCATATCGTTTCTTAATTTTAAAACGGCCAAATGTTCGATGATTCGTTTCTTAACCTCATCTAAACCAAAATGGTCGCGGTCTAAAACCTTTTGTGCAAATTTTAAGTCGAATTTATCTTTTGAAAAATGATTCCACGGAAGTTCTAAAAACAATTCCAAATAGTTACGTTGAATGCCAAAATCAGGTGCTTGCGGATTCATCCGTTGCATTTTAGACAATTCTTTTTCAAAATGTTTTTGAGTTTTTTCGTCCCACTTTTTCTTAGCTGCTTTTTGACGCATTTCTTCCAACTCCTCTTCTTGCGAAACGCCACCCAATTCTTCTTGAATGGTTTTAATTTGCTGGTGCAAAAAGTATTCACGCTGTTGTTGGTCTAAATCAAAACGAACTTTAGATTGAATATCATTTTTAAGTTCCAATTTCTGCAACTCAATATTCATGAATTTCAAAGCTCTTAAAGCTCTATCTTTCAGGTTATTTATCGACAACAAATCTTGCTTCTCTTGAACCGAAAGATTCATATTGGAAGAAACAAAATTGATTAGGAATGAATGACTTCCGATATTTTTAATAGCAAAAGTAGCTTCTGTAGGAATGTTTGGACTTTCCTCAATAATAGCCGTCGCCAGTTCTTTTACAGAATCGATAATAGCAGAAAATTCCTTATCATTTTTCCGAGGACGTTTTTCTTCTACTTCTTTGATTGTAGCTTTCATATACGGCGACTCGGTAGTCATTTCGGCTATTTCGAAACGCTTTTTCCCTTGAAGAATAACCGTAACGTTTCCGTCAGGCATTTTCAAAACACGTAAAATTCGAGCTACGGTACCAATTTTATGGATATCATTGAAAGTAGGTTCTTCAATGTCTTCATTTTTTTGAGAAACAACACCAATTACCTTACCTGCTGCATTCGCATCGTTGATTAATTTAATCGATTTATCTCTACCAGCGGTAATAGGAATTACAACTCCGGGAAATAAAACGGTGTTTCGCAAAGGCAAAATCGCTATATCATTCGGAAGTTCTTCGTTGTTCATTTCTTCTTCGTCTTCGGGCGTTAAAAGCGGAATTAATTCGGCTTCGCTGTCCAACTCATGAAGTGACATATTGTCTAATGTGATTATTTTTTGATTCGACATATTATATTTAAGTCATTTTGTCATTAAGAAAATAGCTTCACTCTATAAAATCAAGTAAAGGTAATAAAGTATTTTATTGAATTACAGCCTTCTAAAATTAATTATTAGTCTGAATTCAATCTGTAAAGTCAATCTTTGTGCCATAAAAAAACCGCTTCTTATTAGAAACGGCTTTTACTTTTTAAACAAATGTGTATTAATTTAAACTGTAAGATACAATTTCGTAATTGGATTCAGCAGTGCCTAATTCATTTTGAAATTTTACCAATCCGATGTTTTTGGCAAACCAATAAAGATTTCCTTGCGAAACACCTTGTGTATTTTGTGTTACTTTGACTTTGATAACCTCTGAATAAGTAACGCCATTAATGGTAATTTCAATTCCTTTTTCCAAAACTTTACCAATAATTTCCACATCCGAAGGAACAGGAATATTCCCGAGCATCATTGTTTGCGTAAAAGTATGGGTCCAAGTTTGATTTACGGCTAAATTATCCTTTAAAATTTGAACTACTGTAGGTAAAACCGTAATAGCAGGATTTCCATTTTGAGCAGGAATACTTGCTTCTTGACGAATAAAATAAGTATTGTTCTCTTTTCTAGACCACACATTTCCGGAAAAGGAAAGGCCTTGAATCGTTGTAGTTCCTACAAAATTACTATACTTGTAATAAGTTTTACCTTCAATTTGTTCTGAAGAAGTAATTTTCATCGGTGGCTGTTGCACTCCATTATTTTTATAAACCCAAGTATTATTTACAACCATTGGCCAATAATCACCTGAAGGAGTTCCCGGATTTGTACCTGGATTAGTTCCTGGATTAGTTCCTGGATTTTCAGTTGGTATTTCACCAGAAACCGATGGGTCTAAAGGCTCAATATCAGTCGAGCAAGCTGTTAAAAAAGTAGCTGTTGTGGCTAAGAAGAAAAACAAGAATTGATTGATTTTTTTCATTTTCGTAAAATGGGTTAGTTTTCGATTTCAAATATACCTTTTTTTATTATTTTGAAATACTTTTTTTTGGCACTCTTAAAAGTAATAAAACGCCTCCTATGAAAAACAACGTAAGAAATACAATAGAATTTCGCATACTTCCCGTAAGTTGGTCTATTAAACCGTAAAGTCCCATTCCTATAACGATTCCGATTTTCTCGGAAACGTCATAGAAACTAAAGTAGGAAGTTGTGTCATCTGTTTTTGGTAAAAATTTCGAATACGTCGAACGCGAAAGTGCTTGAATTCCGCCCATTACTAATCCGACAAAACCAGCTGTAACATAGAAATGAATGGGTTCGGTGACAAAATAGGCACAAACGCAAATGATTGCCCAAATTATGTTGATCACAATTAATGTAGGAATGTTTCCGAATTTGGCGGAAGCCCGAGAAGTAATAAACGCTCCTAAAACAGCTACGAGCTGAATTACCAAAATACTGATAATTAATCCCATTGTTTTATCGCTTGGTGATGGCCAATTGATTTCCTGTTCGCCAAAATAAGTCGCCACTAACATTACCGTTTGAACCGCCATGCTGTAAACAAAAAAAGCAATTAGGTATCGTTTAAGTGCTACGTTTTCAAACAATTGATTTTTAACTTTTCGCAACTCTCTAAATCCATTAAATAAAATTGAAGTGGTTACTTTTTGATTTGTTTTATTTCCTTTTGGTAAAAAATAAAAGCTGTATTGACTGAAAAGTATCCACCAAATTCCTGTAAACACAAATGTCAATCGCATCGCCTCCATGGCTTCCTGACCTTCTTTTCCGATGACCATTGCTAGACTTGCAATAAGCAAAATTACACTACCAATATAGCCTAAGGAATACCCTTTTGCACTCAGTTTGTCTTGTTGCTCTTCAAAGGCAACATCAGGTAAATACGAATTATAGAACACTAAGCTTCCCCAGAACCCTATTAAACCTAAGAAATAACATACTAATCCAAAGTAAATATTTTCAAGAGAAAACCAATATAAACCAATGCAAGATAACGCACCGAGATAACAAAAGAATTGGAGGAATCGTTTCTTATTTCCCACATAATCAGCAATCCCAGAAAGTAGCGGTGAAATTATAGCCACCACTAAAAAGGCAATTGCTGTAACGAAACTTATTAATGCTGTGTTTTTAATTTCAAATCCAAAGACGGGAACCGCAGGAAATTCATCCGAAAACAAACTCGCATAGAAAATCGGGAAAATCGAAGAAGAAATTACTAACGGATAAACCGAGTTTGCCCAATCGTAAAAAGCCCAAGCATTCTGCAGTTTCTTACTGCCTTTTTCAAGTTGATTCATAAAGAGAAATTTTAATAAACAAAAAAAGCTGCCAATAAATTGACAGCTTCGAATGTACTCATTTTTTATTTAAATGTAACTCCAAATTTAGCAGCTTCTTTTTTAGCTTGCGGAATTAAACGTTGCAAGTTGCTCATCCTTGTTTGATCGGAAGGGTGTGTGCTCATAAATTCTGGAGGGGCTCCACCACCTGAGTTAGCTGACATTCGTCCCCAAAATGCTACAGATTCTTCCGGATTGTATCCCGCAATTGCCATCAAAGTTAAACCAATTTCATCTGCTTCAGTTTCGTGACTTCGACTAAAAGGTAACATTCCCAAAACATTACTTCCCGCACCATACGCTTGCATGGCTAAAGCTTGTGTTGTTTCGCTTTGTTCACCTACTAAAACCTGAGCTCCTACAGCACCTAATTGTTGCAACATGGAACCACTCATTCTTTGTTGTCCGTGATTTGCCAAAGCGTGTGCTACTTCATGCCCCATTACTGTTGCTAAACCTGCTTCTGTTTTCGTAACTGGTAAAATACCACTGTACACTACAATTTTTCCTCCTGGCATACACCAAGCATTCACTTCTTTACTGTCAATTAGTTTATATTCCCAACGGTAGTCTTTCAAATAACCTTGATAGCCATTTGCATTTAAGTACCGCTCGGCAGCATTTTTAATTTTAATTCCCACCGACTCTACTAATTTTGCATTCGTAGTACCGCTTACTACTTTATTTTCAGTCAAAAAAGTACTGTATTGCGCAAAAGCAGATGGTAAAATTTCCGAGTCGGGCACCAATGCCATCGTTTTCTTTCCCGAAAAAGGATTGGTGGCACAAGAAACGGCGATACCGAGTGCAAGTGCTGTGAAGATATAGGTATATTTTTTCATAATTTGTTTTATTTAACAAAAGCAAAATTACAATAAATTTTAACAGTTGAGAATATAGAATTTAGAAAAAACATTATACTTTATCTGTATAGGACTAAATATTCTATTTGATGTTAATCTTTACATTTTAAAAAGCGGTTATAAGCACGCGATTGTATGGTTGAAATACGCTTTTTCTTCTATTTCGCTGTCTATTCAGTTTGATGGTATTTTGATATTTTCATTGACCTTGAATGTTCTGTTTGAAGTGGTAGTTTACTTTGCTTTTAATTTTAATGTTATTGGGTAGTTTAACAAATGTTGTACTCATTTTAAGTTCTGTAACTGTTTTTTCCATCATTGTGTTTGGACAAAAGAGTTTGATTTGTTTGCCGTTGTACCTAAAAGGTTGTTCTTGATTTAAATTTATGCCTTTCGCTTTTGTTTTTGGGTTATACCCAAAATTTAGTACCTTTGTTTTATTTTACTTCTAAGATTACCTCTTTTTAACCAATTCCTTTTTTCTCTATTTTCTATCTAAATTGAAATATTTAGAAAAATTTTCTATGTATTGCCTTTTTTGCCGAATACACGTTTCATACACTATCCATACTTCATCTATACTTGAAGTAGGGAGTATCTATACAGTAGCTATTTAGATTATTTTTCCGTGGGTCGTTTTCAAATAATGGTGCAGCTTATGATGTAAATTTCTGTATTTTGGACCTTTTATTTTAATTTTTGGTAGTAATTAGAACTCTGCGAAGGTTAAATCTTTCGTTTATTATAGTCTCAAATTAAGGGATTGTTAGTTTTTAGTGTTAAAGTTTTTTTCACCAACAACCCTCGAAGGGTTTGGAACCCTGCGAAGGTTAAAAGGCTGTTCGAGGCTATCTTTTAATGCTTCTTTTCATTTTAACCGCAGGGCATCCAGTTAACATATCCCGCTACTTAAGATTACGAGGGATTTTATTTAGTACCGCGAATATTTTAGTCTCTAAAAAGAGAGCGTTGCACCAAATATTTTTTTATCTTTGGGATGCACAATTTTTAACCAAGGGCTTTATCTTTGCCCCTTCAGAAAAATGGGAATCGTTATGGAACAAAAAATACATCAAGGAAGAAATGTGAAGCGTTTCAGAGAAATGCTGGGCATCAAGCAGGAAGCATTGGCTTATGATTTGGGCATCGACTGGAACCAGAAAAAGATTTCTATGTTGGAGCAAAAAGAGGTCATTGACACTACTATCGTGACACAAATCTCCAGTTCGTTGAAGATTCTGGTGGAAGCGTTTCAGAATTTTGATGAGGAACAAGTGGTGAATGTAATTACGAATACTTTTGGAGAACATGCTTTTAGTAATTCCTTTAACTACGGCACAGTTAATCATAATCCAATTGTTTAATTGCTAAAATGGCATGAAGAAAAAATTGCTTTGTACGAGAGAAGGATGAAAGAGAACGATGAAATGATGGTGAGGTTTGAAAAGATAATCAATAAATAATCTCTTTTTTTTCAATGGATTGAAATCCGTTGCTACAAGATGCGTTGTCTCTACGAGACTTATATGTTAAATTAATCTATTTTTTTCAACGGATTAATATCCAATGCTACAAGATGGGTCGTCTCTACGAGACTTGTTTGTTAAATAATCTTTTTTTTTTCAACGGATTAAAATCCGTTGCTACAAGATGCGTCGTCTCTACGAGACTTGTTTGTTAAATAATCTTTTTTTTTTCCACGGATTAAAATCCGTTGCTACAAGATGGGTCGTCTCTACGAGACTAGGGCGTTAAGCTACTAGAGCAGTACGGTCGGTTCCTATAGTAAGGCTAGACTTTGGTCCAGTCATTGAAGGATAGATGGCATTTAATAGAATGTCTAATTTGTATGGGACAAATTACATTAATTTTTACCTATCTATACTTTTTTATGTACACGAAGATTTTTTTTGATAGCGTATGTTTTCCTCTAAAAATTAGAGATTAAATAGTACTATTTACAAATGTACTTTCTTGAAAAACGTTATATCTATAATTGCAGCTTATTGTACTGAAAAGTGTTTTTTGAAAAGGATCTGATTCTTATTAAATAAAAAAAGGTAGTCTTCTTTTAGGCTTTTTTCAAAGCGATTGTAAATTTACTTCCGGCTGCTAATTCACTTTCTACCGAAATAGTACCTCCTTGTGATTCTATAAATTCTTTACTAATGGCTAAACCTAATCCCGTTCCCTCCTTTTTACTTCCTGGCACTCTGAAATAGCGATTAAATATTTTTACCAAATACTGTGCTGGAATGCCTTGTCCGTAATCTTGAATGGAAATTAAAACCTCTTTGTCTTGGCTTTTCACTTGGATTAATATACTGGAATGTTCGTAAGAATACCGGATGGCATTGGACAAGACATTGGTAAGTACCCAAACCATTTTTTCAAAATCAGCACGCACTAGGCCATTTTCTGAGGGGAAATTAGTGGAGATTACGATGTTCTTCTGTTCCGCTTGGTTTTTTGTTGCATCAATCGCCGAATGGACAATTTTCAAAGGGTCTACTGAGGCAATCATAAGTTGGATGCTTCCACTTTCTAACTGGGTCATGTTTAATAATTCTCCTGTAATTTTTAATAAGCGGTTACTGTCATCGTTAATGCTGTCAATTAAATGGTCTTGTTCTTCATTTAAATTTCCTATTTTTTCATTTTTGAGCAAAGCTGTACTCATTTGAATAGAGGCTAAAGGCGTTTTGAATTCGTGCGAAACGGTGGCAATAAAATTGGTTTTTGCTACATCCAATTCTTTAAAAAGCGTGATGTTTTTTAGCATAATTACTTGGCCAATAAACTGCAAATCGCTCTCGCCTGTAGGTTTTATGTTGATGTCTATAATTTCTTTTTCAAAATAACTTTCTTTGTTATTGGCATAAATTTTTAATGTTTTATTTTCCTTAATAAGAGTCGAAGCCGCCGTATTGCGAACTAAATCCCGAATCAAGTCATTATTCAAAGCTACTTCCTGAATGTGCCGACCAATAATATTTTCGGCTGTTAAACCAGTTATTTTGAAGGCTTCGTTGTTTACAAAAAGTACAATTTTATTTTCATCTAATCCGATTACGGGGTCCTGCATATTGTTAATCAAAGTTTCAATTCGTTTCTTGCCTTTGATGATTTTATCCAGCTTACTTTCTGAGTATTCCTCCAACTTTTCCGCCATGGTGTTGAACGATTGGGACAACTGATGGAACTCTGTGGAACTGTCAAATCGGACCCGTTCTTTATAATTTTGGTTGGCAATTTCCTTGATGCTTTCCGTTAATTCCCGAATGGGATTGGCTATAATTCCGGGTAAATTTACCAATAAAATAAATGCGGTAATAAAACAAAAAGTTGCGGTAATGGATATTCTGATAATAGCCGATTCCGCCGTTTCATTTGCTACTTTACTTTTTCTCTCAATGGCATTCATATTGATATGCATCAATTGGGTGATGTCTTTTCGAATTTTAGACACCATTTCCGTGCTATCTGGGTACTGGTGCAGCACTGTTAATTTTTGGGTAATGGAATTGGTAATTTGTAATTCGCCTGGTTCGGTCACGTTCTTTTTTTGTCTGTTTAAACTGGCCTGAAATTCTAGTAAAGCGACCTTACTGTTTTCTAATTTATCCAATGAAATGAACATTGTTCGAGCATACTCTAACGTATTGTAATTGGCGACCAAGATATTATTGGTGTCTTTCTTTAAGGCATTGATGTAAAAAATACTCATACTTGCGATGATGATAATCAACATAAATAAGAGTCCAAGGCCTAAAAACAACTTGGTTTTTATTTTCATTTTAAGTTACATTTATAATTAAAAAAAACCTGCATAAACTACTTAAGATAAGATTACTAAATCTGTATTTTTAGACGCTAATTTTTTGAGTAACGTATTGAATATATTGGTTGACAAAATGACCGTCCATAAACTGACACGTGGAAGTCCGATGCAAACCGTAGTTATTTTTCGTTGTTCAACTTGGTCAATGATGGATTTCGCAATGGACGTGTTTTTAATCTTGATAATTTCAGCACCTAATTCTGTGGCTAATTTAAAATTATTTATCAGATGCCGCTGTTTATTTAAAGCAATTTTGTTTGGGTTTTCCAATGGCGTTTCAACATACAAGACGTACCATTTACTGTGGTAGTAATTGGCCAATCGCGCTGTTTTTCGGATTACATTTTTGGCTGTTTTTTCGTTACTACTGATGCAGGCCATAAACCGCTCGTGTTTCATCACATTGGGACGGATTACCTCCGTTTCTACTTTACGGTTTACTTGCGAAGCTACTTCTTTCAACGCCAATTCCCGCAATTGCAAAATGTGGTCGCTTTGAAAGAAATTATTTAAGGCTGTTTGGATTTTGTCTTGCGGATAAATTTTTCCTTCTTTCAACCGATTGATAAGTTCTTCGGCTGTTAAATCAATGTTGACCACTTCATCGGCTTGTGCCAAAACCAAATCGGGAATGCGTTCCTGCACTTCAATTTTAGTAATATTTTTGACCTCTTGATTTAAACTTTCGATATGTTGAATATTGACTGCCGAAATCACATTAATTCCTGCGTCTAATAGTTCAAATACATCTTGCCACCTTTTTTCATTGGCACTTCCTTCAATATTGGTGTGGGCCAGTTCGTCTACAATGACTACTTCAGGACGCAAACTGATGATGGCTTGCACGTCCATTTCTTCCAACTCTTTTCCTTTGTAAAAAAGTTTTCGACGGGGAATAACGGGTAAGCCTTCTAATAATTCGTGGGTTTCTTTACGGTTGTGTGTTTCTATGAAGCCAATTTTGACATCAATGCCGTTCCTTAGAAGCGTTCGTGTTTCCTGTAACATTCGATATGTTTTCCCAACACCAGCACTCATCCCGATATAGACTTTAAACTTTCCGCGACGTGATTTTTGAATGAGGTCGAGGAAATGCTGTGCGTTATTTTGTTTTTCTTGTTCCATGTTTTTGAAGGTTATTTGCCACGAAGACGCAAAGCAATGAAGATTTTTTTAAGATTTAAAGGTTATCAAGAAACGGTTTTCTACTTTATAGTATGCATCTTTTTTTGGTCACGAATTAACACCTTGGAGTAGTATTTTCAAAAAAAACAGGAAAACACAAAGTTCTCAATACTTTTTAAGTAGAAAACTTTGTGCCTTCGTGCCTTTGTGGCAAGAGCTCAAACCTAAATCTAAAACTTAATGGCCAACGAAGTTACTACTGAAAAACTATTGTCAGCTGTTTGGGTACTATTTTTTGCAAAAATAGCCTCTTCACTATTGTAATTCTTAACTTCAGTCCTCCACATCAAGTTGGGTGTAATTTTGTAATCTGCATTTAACGAAACGCCGTATGTTTCAAAACCGTTTGGCTTTCCTGTTGCAATAATAACTCCTTTTTTATCTTGGTAGTATTCGCCTCTTACTGCAAAATTCAATTTGTCTGTTGCCATGAATTGTGCCATCGCTGAAGCTCCATACCATTTATTATACGCATCGCTTTGCGGTGCGTCTTGTTCCCAACCCATGTCAAAACCTGCGATAAGTTTTACTTTACTTGTCAATTCAAATTGACCATAGAAATCATGAAAATAGCGCTTTTGACGCAACTCGTCAGGCTTATCATTTCCTATAAATGAACTGCTATTGAATGCAATTTTAGGAGTCGGTTTGTACACAATTTGATGACCAAAAGCCGGTGTCGTATTTCCATCCACACGTTGAATGCGTTGCCAACCGTTTAAATACAGTCCTGATAATTCCCATTGTCCGCTCGGTGAAATGTAAGTAATTTTGGCTCCTGCTTCAAAATAAGGCGAATTTTCTGCCATTATGCTTCTTGTCAATGTAAAACAGTCGGCTCCGACAGCGCTTTCATAACCAATATGCGAAGGCAAAATCCCCGCTGTAATCCACAAATTATTTGTTTTTGAAAGCATTACCCCCACATTCGCTTCGTAAATATTTTTTAAAATACCAGGCTCTGCTGCATAATTGGCATTCATGTAGGAACCTGTTGCTAAAGCTAAATTAGCTCGAATCATTCCTGAATCGTAATTGGCTTTTAAATAGGCAAGGTTTAAACTCACTTCATTGTTGCGGTTGTGGCTGTAGATAAATCCAGGACGTGTGTTATTATCTGGGTTATTTACATCGTACTGATAATACGTTTCGGCATAACCACTGATGGTCAATGGATTTTTAGGTTGTTCCTCTTGAGCAAAAGCTGCAACTGAAAGACAGAAAGTGAATGCAGCGAAAATATTTTGTGTGTTCATCTTTATTTTTGTTAGTAATTTAAAAAAAAGGGAGGCATGGCTTACCTCCCCAGCTCTGTTAATTGGTTTATTTTAGTTGGTCAAGCGCACTATTTAGTTTCAAAACATTCACTTTTGTCGGGCCAAAAAGCCCAAGGAAAGGATGTTCTGTGTTTGCATCTACTAACGCATTCAATTTTTCAGTACTTATGTTTCTCGCATTTTGAATTCTCGCGATTTGAATTTTCGCACTTTTAACCGAAATATTGGGGTCTAATCCACTTCCGCTTGCGGTTACTAAATCCACAGGAATTTCTGATTTTTTAAGTGTTGGGTTTTTAAGTAAAAAAGTATCAATTCGACCTTGCACTACGGCTAAATATTCTTCATTTGAAGCCCCTTTGTTACTTGCTCCTGAACCAGCAGCGTTGTACGCTACCGCTGAAGGACGACCCCAGAAATACTTGTCTTCGGTGAAGCTTTGTCCCACGTTAGCGTAACCATAACCTTGCTTATACGTTACCACTTCTCCTTTTCCGTTGTTGGGAGCCCATTGAGCAAAAGCCCAAACTGCCGCTGGATAGAGAACTGTAAAAAGTACGAGTAGCACTACCGTCATTCGAATTCCTTTTATTAAATTGTCTTTCATAATTTCTATCTCTTTATTCTATTTTCTTTATTCTATTTTCTATTCTCTTTGTTCACTCTTTTCTACAGAAACAACGCCACAACCATATCAATCAATTTGATACCGATGAATGGAACGATAATTCCCCCTACACCAAAAAGTAGTAGATTTCTTCTCAACAAGGCACTCGCACCAATTGGTTTGTAAGTCACCCCTTTTAAAGCTAATGGAATCAAGAACGGAATTATAATCGCGTTGAAGATTACGGCTGAAAGTATGGCACTTTCAGGACTGTACAAATGCATGATGTTTAATCCCTGAAGTGCTGGAATGGCGGTGATAAATAAAGCTGGGATGATGGCAAAATATTTAGCGACGTCATTCGCGATACTAAAAGTTGTAAGTGTTCCACGAGTCATTAAAAGCTGTTTTCCAATTTCCACAATCTCGATGAGTTTAGTTGGGTCATTGTCTAAATCGACCATGTTCCCCGCTTCCTTTGCCGCTTGCGTTCCGCTGTTCATTGCCACACCAACATCTGCTTGAGCCAAAGCCGGTGCATCGTTCGTTCCGTCACCCATCATGGCAACTAAACGGCCCGCCATTTGCTCTTGTTTGATGTAGTTCATTTTATCTTCCGGTTTCGCTTCGGCAATAAAATCATCGACACCTGCTTTTTCGGCAATAAATTTGGCTGTCAATGGATTATCACCCGTCACCATCACCGTTTTGATACCCATTTTGCGAAGGCGTTCAAACCGTTCGAACATTCCTGCTTTGATAATGTCTTGCAATTCAATTACGCCAAGTGCAACTTCATTTTCGGAAACTACTAAAGGCGTTCCGCCATTTTCAGCAATTATTTTTACTTGGGCCAGTACTTCTTCAGGAAAAGGATTTCCTGCTTTAGTTACTAGGTTTTTAATTGCATCTGTAGCTCCTTTTCGGATTCGCGTGTTTTCGAAATTGATTCCTGAACTTCTCGTTTCGGCGGTGAACTTGATAAATTGTGCATTATCGACTTGAAAAGTGGACGGATTTATTTTTGCCAATTCAATAATCGACTTGCCTTCTGGCGTTTCATCGGACATTGAACTCAAAACTGCAGCTCTAATTAATTGTGTTTCTGAAATACCGGGAGCTGGATAGAAATGCGTTGCTTTTCGGTTGCCAATGGTAATTGTTCCGGTTTTATCCAACAACAATACATCAATATCTCCTGCCGTTTCAACCGCTCGACCGCTTTTGGTGATTACATTTGCTCTCAAAGCGCGGTCCATTCCTGCAATTCCTATTGCTGATAACAATCCACCAATGGTTGTTGGAATCAAGCAAACAAATAATGCGATGAAAGAAGCAATGGTAATATTCACATTTGAATAATCTGCAAATGGTTTTAAAGTCACACACACAATTACAAATACCAAAGTAAATCCAGCAAGTAAGATGGTTAAAGCAATTTCATTAGGCGTTTTTTGGCGTGAAGCCCCTTCCACTAAAGCAATCATTTTATCTAAAAAACTTTCGCCCGGCTCGTTGGTCACTTGCACTATAATTCGATCCGACAATACTTTTGTCCCTCCAGTAACGGAACTTTTATCACCACCCGATTCTCTTATAACGGGAGCTGATTCACCTGTGATGGCACTTTCATCAATAGTGGCTAAACCTTCTACAATTTCGCCATCCGTGGGAATAATATCTCCCGCTTCACAAACAAACAAATCGCCTTTTTTTAGTTGGGACGAAGATACTTTTTCACCGCTTTTTAAAATCGCCGGGGTTTCTTCTCTTGTTTTTCTCAAACTATCCGCTTGTGCTTTTCCTCTGGCTTCGGCAATGGCTTCGGCAAAATTGGCAAACAGTAACGTCAGCAACAGAACGAGGAATACAACGAAATTATATCCAAAGCTACCTTGTGAAGTTTCGCCGGTAAGCGTCCAGATAGAGACGATTAGCATTACGAATGTTCCGATTTCGACGGTAAACATGACGGGGTTTCGAAACATTAGTTTCGGATTCAATTTCACAAAAGACTTTACCAATGCTGATTGCACGATGTCTTTTTGAAATAAGGATTGATCTTTATTCATTTTAAATTCTTTTTAGTAAATGGTAAAATATTCAGCTATTGGTCCTAATGCTAAAACAGGGAAAAAGGCTAACGCGGCAATGATTACTATCACTGTTAAAGTTACTACTCCAAAAGTGGCCGTATCTGTTTTCAAGGTTCCGTCTCCTTCAGGAATAAATTTCTTTGCCGCTAGTAATCCCGCAATGGCAACAGGTCCTATGATTGGGAGGAAACGGGCCAAAATCAGAACGATTCCTGTGGAAATGTTCCACCACACAGTGTTGTCGCCCAACCCTTCAAAGCCACTACCGTTGTTGGCGGATGCAGAAGTAAACTCATACAGCATTTCACTTAAACCATGAAATCCAGGATTGTTTAAAGTTGCCGCTCCATATTCAGGCATTGCAGCAGTTAAAGCTGTTCCCACTAAAATTAAAAAGGGGTGTAATAAAGCGATAATCATTGCTATTTTCATTTCCCGAGCTTCAACTTTTTTACCAAAGAATTCGGGCGTTCTTCCTACCATCAGTCCGCTTATAAAAACTGCTAGAATAATGAAGATGAAGAAGTTTAAAATACCAACGCCTACACCACCATAAAAACTATTAATCATCATCGCTAGAAGTTCGTTCATGCCTGAAAGCGGCATTGAACTGTCGTGCATGGAATTTACAGAACCAGTTGAAATCACAGTGGTTGCGATACTCCAATACCCTGTTGCTGCAGCACCAATTCTGGTTTCCTTTCCTTCCATTGCACCAAGCGAAGTATCAATTCCCATTTTCTCAATCATAGGGTTTCCGTTCATTTCCCCGATGACATTTGGAATTGCTAAAGCCAAGAAACCAAGGGTCATCACACCAAAAATCATCCAAGAGAATTTTCTTCGTTTTATAAAAAATCCAAAAGCAAAAATCATTGCAAAAGGAATAATCATTTGAGCCCACATTTCTAACATATTGGAGAAATACGTGGGGTTCTCCAGCGGATGTGCTCCATTTGTTCCAAAGAAGCCTCCCCCGTTTGTACCAATGTGTTTGATGGCTACAAATCCTGCTACAGGTCCGCGAGACACTTCCTGCACGTCGCCTTGCAAAGTAGTAATACTGTCTTTTCCCTCAAAAGTCATAGGAGTTCCTTGAAAAACCAATAGAATGGCCACCACAAAAGCCAGCGGTAACAAAATACGGGTGCAGGACTTCATAAAGTAGGTGTAGAAATTTCCCAATTCAGTAGCGGTTTTATCTCGAAAGGCTCTGAATACTACCACTGCAGCCGCCATTCCCGTTCCTGCACTAACGAATTGCAAAAACATCAGCCAAAATTGTCCTAAATAGCTCATTCCAGATTCGCCCGAATAGTGTTGCAGATTGCAATTCACTACAAACGAAATCACTGTGTTAAAGGCTAAGTCAGCTGACATACTTGGGTTTCTGTCGGGATTTAGCGGTAAGCTACCTTGTGTCATCAGGATAAGCATTCCCAAAGCGAACCATATTAAGTTAATGGTCAATAAGGCTTTCAGGTGTTGTTTCCAATCCATTTCTTCATTTGGATTGACACCGCTCCATTTGAAAAACAGCTTTTCAAGCGGATTGAATAAAAAGTCAAGCCATGTTTTTTCAAGTCCGTAGACCTTGGAAATGTATTTCCCTAATGGAATGGCGAGTGCTAACGTAAGCAAAAACATCGCTACAATTCCCAGTATTTCTGTATTCATTTTTTAATATTAAGGTTAATCATTCTCTCTCTTTTTTAAAATTTTTCAGGTTTTATCAGTACATAACAGATGTAGATGAAGACGCCAATTGCGATAATAAATAGTGCGGTCATAATTTTAGTTTTCTAGTATTGTTTTTAAATAACCTTCACGTGATTCTTTCGAAAAGTAGTCCAAATGTTTTTTCAAGCCAGCCGGTGTTTCCTGTACTATAAGTTCGGAGAAAAATTCATTTTCAATAGCATTTTTGATGTAATGATTACCGCTGGTGTATAGTAAATTGATGACTTTTATGATGTTTTGTGCCAATGCAATATCGGCTTCATTGTCCGAGTTGAGCATTTCGGAACAGCATTGAGCCGTTCGTTTCAAAAGCATGTACTGCAAAATAGATTCGTCGCCTTCTGGTAGCTCGTTAATCCAAGTTTGGGACAGTGGAATCCACTGGCGGATGGTTTCTGAAATTTTTGTTTTCATCGTTTAAATAGTATCAAAATAAGTAATGGAAGCATACAGCAACCAGAAACACACTAAGCCGAGTACGAAAAGCATAATTGTTAACATAACTAATTGATTTTTGGATTTATTAAATACCACTTGCATAAACTTGACTGTGGTGTTCCTTTTTTAGATAAAGCGGCAGAATTTTTAAGTACCGCATTCCCCAACTGTAGTTCATTTCGAGCAAGCTCGTTAAAGGAAGGATAAAACTGTTGGCCACTAAATTTTGGGTAACTGTCGTTCCTTTTTGGAACAACAGATTAACGCGGTCTAATAATTTTACCACTTTTTCATCATCGCCTTCTTGCATCGAACTGTAGGTTTCAATAGCGATTTGTTCTAATTCTGTAGAGGAAATTTCAACTTGATTGTGCATGACATTTTTATTTAATGTTTGTGCAACGCCTTAAACCAACGGCGTGCCAAGACCTTATAAAAAATATAATCTACTAATAATTAGCTGTTTATAATTTTATGAAAAGTAGTTGCCCATAAAAAAGCCTATCATTATGATAGGCTCATTATCGTATTGATAAGAAACTTGGATTTTTTTAGTTGGTTGGATGCGGGGTTTTACACAGCTTGCACGAATTAGTAGGCATTTAATTATGTGTGGTGCAAAATAAAGTGTGCCTATTGTTCGAAGTAGTTCGTGGTTTTAATCACGATAAGATATTGGTATTTATCCAACGGTTGAAACTGTTGGCCGCGTTGAGTATTAAACGTGTTTTTCGATAAAAGATTAGATGTTGGAAAAATCTCTGCAAATCAGTGAAATCAGTATAAAAAATAGAACTACAATTTATACTCCTCTATTTTTCGATATAAAGTAGCGATACCAATCTCCAACAACCTAGCGGCTTCGGCTTTGTTGCCCTTAGTGTGATTGAGTACTTTTTGAATGTGCAATTTTTCGATACTCATCATCGAGAAAGCCGACATGGTTTTCACACCTTCCGCGCTGTAGTTTTGCAGTTCTATAGGCAAGGTTTCGATATCGAGTATATAGCCGTCGCATAAAATGATGCTTCGCTCTATGATGTTTTTAAGTTCTCTGATATTGCCTTTCCAACTGTTTTCTTCTAAAGCTTTCAGATATTTCGGAGACAAAACCAACTCCTTTTTATTGGATTTAGCGGCAAAATATTCCACAAAACTTTTGGCCAATAGTGGAATGTCTTTTTTCCGATCTTGCAAAGAAGGGAGTTCAATCGCAAAGACAGATAAGCGGTAATAGAGATCACTTCTAAACTGGTGCTGTTCAATTTGCTCTTGCAAGTTTTTGTTGGTTGCTGCAATGATCCGAACATTGACTTTGGTCGGAGTGGTTTCGCCTACTTTGAGGAACTCACCCGTTTCCAACACCCTTAATAATTTGGCTTGCAATTCGATTGCCATTTCGCCCAATTCATCTAGAAAAATGGTGCCGTTGTGGGCTTCTTCAAATAAACCTTTGGTATCCTTCATTGCACCTGTAAACGAGCCTGCCTTGTGTCCAAACAATTCACTTTCTAAAATTTCTTTGCTGAAAGCGGAACAGTTTACAGCGACAAAATTCCTGTTGTGTCGCGAACTGGCTTGGTGAATGGCTTGTGCAAAGACTTCTTTTCCTGTTCCTGTATCGCCTAAAATCAATACGGTTGTATCGGTTTTGGCAACTTTTTGTGCCAAATCAATAGCGGCTTTTATTTCTTTAGAAGTACCAATAATATTGGCGAACGAATACTTTTTCCCTACTTGCTGTTCCAAATTTTGCACACGTTTGGACAATGCTACTTTATCACAGGCTTTATACAATAACGGAAGTATTTTATTGTTGTCGTCGCCTTTGGTAATATAATCAAATGCTCCATTTTTTATCGCTTGAACACCGTCGGGAATATTGCCATAAGCGGTGAGTAAAATCACTTCGATTAATGGATTTTTCTCTTTGATGGTTTTCAAGAAATCCACACCGTTGCCGTCAGGAAGCTTGACATCACAAAGGACAACGTCAAATTCTGCCGTATCCAGTTTTTTAGCAGCCGACTTTAAATCGCCTACTTGAATGACTTCAAAGCCCTCTAGCGTTATGATTCGTGCTAGTAAATTGCGTAGCTTTTCTTCGTCGTCGATTAGGAGTATTTTATTCACTTATTGGTGGTCTTTAGTTTTGCAAAGCTAGAATTAAAAGAAATAACAATGGTAAAAATAATTTGAATAACTTTTTTAGGAAATAAAAAATGTAAAGTAAATAGGCGTATTTGCTCTGTTTCATGCCCCGCTTTTTCAGTTTCCACTTGTTTGAATATTGTCGTTGCTCTTCACAGTGTTTTTTCCAGTACTTTTCAGGTAGTTTATTCAAAAAAGTGGCTTCTTATCAAGGAATTAGCTGTCTATTACCTTGAGTAAACTGCCAATGTATTCTTCATTAGCTACGTCTTTCATACTCTCTACTTCTAATTTATCTACAGCATGAGTTTTCTTATTTTTTTATCTTAAATAACCCTCGAAGGGTTTCGAACCCTTCGAGGGTTAAAATGCTGTTTGAGGCTATCTGCTACTTCTCTTTTTTGATTTACTGAAAAGATTCCATTTTTAAAGATTTTGTATTGATTAACCGTGAAGGTTTATGTGTTGCAATGGCGAATAGTGTCCCTAATAAATAGCTGTATTTAATTGAACCAACGTTCAAAAATGTACTCAGTAACCTTACATTTTGGAAAGAGAATCAATGTACTTTAAATTAATCATAAATCGATAGTAGTCGTGTTTACCTGCCATTTTCCTAGATGCAGACCACCTAAGAGTCAAAGAGTATTGCCCCACTTTATAATGCTGCGAAAGTTGGCCTAACATTTTTCAACCTTTCGTCCCAGCGTCAGATCACATAATTTTGGGTACCGCAGAAAAAATTTTTTCCTTTTACGGTTTTCCACATTTGACTTTAGGTTTTATTCGATACTTTAGCGTTTATATTTTTTTTAATCAATACGATACGAGCGTAATGGCAGTCAAACCAAAAAAAAATTAGAACAGCAACTCTGGAACATCGCCAATACTCTTCGAGTGGACCGGATTATTGGAAAGATGAAGGAATTTGTGGAGGTGTTTGTTAAGAGGATGATGGCGTAGGTGAAAAATGTAAAAAAATATACAGATAGAACATAAAAAATAAATTGGTATGATTGAAATAGAATGTTTAATAAAAAATATTATTACAACTGTAGATAACGAATATTATGAAGTAGTAGAGCTAAAAACAAAAGAAGAACATAGAATTCCTGTTAATCAACTAAGTACATTACAAGATATTAATCACGAGAGAACTTATTTTTTTCTTAAAGAATATAACAAAGTCTTAAATAAAACTTTTTTAAACTATATAAACCCTAATTTCAAAATCGGTACTGAATCTTTTTTTGAAATTGAAGAAATCAATGAAATAGCAGGAAAAAAATATTTTAGTTTAAAAAGTGACTTCATAAAAAAACTTACAGTAAAAGCCCATTTTTGGCAATATGATTTTAAGAAAATTAAATGTAAAGTAATTGGGTATAAAAGAGGTATTCCTGTTTTAAGTAATATTGATACAACTAATGCCAAATGGACTATTGGTGACAGTAAATATTTCAAGATAAAGGGTTTTAGTAAAAAAAATTATAGAAATGGTGATGAATTTGATACTGTGGTGGTGTATACAGAAAATGAAAAATTTGTTGAAGTAAGGTCAAATCAATGGCAAAGGGATTCAGTTTGGACATTTCAGGATTTACATTGTGAAATTATTGGGCTTGATGTTGATTGTTACCCAAAACTCAAAGTAATTGACAACAGGCACCCTTTTTTCAATATTGGAGAAAAGTATAAGTTCACTATCAATAATTTTTGCAATAAATTAACCAAGAATAATAAAAATATCTTGATAATAAACTTAACTGATGAAAATGGCTATTATCATGAAGTAATGGGTATGCTAAATCAAGATAAAAGTTTAAAAATTGGTGATAGCATAGAATGTGAAGTAATTAATATAGATTATAAACTGTTTTTGAAACAGGTTGAAATGCGAGATCCATTTTTTTACACTTTTGAAAGTATTGCTACATGTGATAAATATTATAAAAAATACTTTGAAATTTTTTTGAATGAAGATGATTATTATAATTCTCAACTCCAGAATCAGTATAGTCTTAAAAGCGGCTTTTGGGTAATGACTTACTGTAATTATATATTACCAAAATTAAAATATAATTTATCACAAAGAAAAAATTTTAATGAACTACTTGAAGTAATAGAATTACACAATAAAATCGAGGAATGGATATTAAATAAAGGTCTATTAAAATCAATAACCGATGAAACTGAAAGAAAAAAAACAAAAATAAAAATTATTGAAATAATTGGAGATAATAAACTTGAAATCTTAGTTGTAAATGAAATAATAAATTACAATGGTATTAATGGAATATATAATATCGGTGAAAATAATAAATTTAAATATATATTTAATCATTTAATACATAACAAATTCGATTTATTCGATGATTTAACTTTGATTAAATTTCTAAGTGAATTCAAAGGAAATGATATAGTTGATAGAAATGAAATTTATTTAATAAGAAAAATTTTAGCAGTCTCTCAAAAGAATAAAAAATTATTAATCGGTTCAATAACACAAGATTATTTTATTTTGTCTTCCAATAATGATTTATTTGAAAATAAAAATTTAGAAAAATTCTTAAACTGGGTATTTATTGAATTGACACTATATAAATTAATAAATTTAGAAGAGGAGGCCAATATATTATTAGCCCAGTTCTACAGATTTTACTTTTATTTGGAAAATGATGTTTCATTAAAGAAAAAATTGTTACTTAATTCTTTTTATGTTATTTCAAATTCAAATAATCCTTTAAAAACTTCTATATGTTTTGTTGAAAATAAGTTAATTATTAATTATGACTCTTTAATTGACAATCCAAATATTGGTAACGATATAAAATTAGAAAGTCCCTATTTATTGTCAAAAATAATTCAAAAACATAAACAAGGATGTAATTTATTAATAGAAAATACTAATGGTTTTTTACCTTATCTAAATATTACTGATCCAAACTTGAAAAACTACAATTTAAAAATTATCGACTGGAGTATTAATGTCGAGATAACTTTATACTGCAATGAGTTTAGGTATTTTATTTCTAAACAATTAGCTTTTAGTAATGAAAATTATTTATCTAATAATAATATTAACGTTCTGATTCCTAAAATTAATTCAATTATTTACGTGACCGTTAAAGATACACAACCATTTGGAGTCTTTGTTGAAACTGATTATGGAGATGGCTTAATACATTTAAACAACGTATCAACAACCTTTTTTGAACGAGGTTTATTTCCAATAATTTTTAAAAAAGGAAGGAAAATCCCAGCTGTATTTTTAAAATATGAAAAAGATAAAATAGAACTGAGTTTAAAAGACTTAATAGGGACTGAATATGAAGAAGAATATTGGGATATTTTAGAAAATTTTAAATATGTACCAGATGAAGACATTTTAAGGACTGAACTCAATGATATTAATTTTAAAGTTGAAGAAGAAAAAGGATATATTTTTGAACAATATGCTACATTGCAAAATAATTTACAAGATAAGATTAAGTACATAAAATTTGCTAAGGCATTTTTTTCAAACACTAAAAGTGCTAGATCATATTTATTGAATATTTATATAGATTATTTCTTGGCACTTATCCGATTGGATAAATTAATATCAGATTATTCTTTTGATAATTATGAAGCCTTTAGGAAAGACATATTACTAGTAAAAGAGAAAATTGACGAGAAAACTTTAGAAACTTTTCCGGAATCAAAAAATTTAGTGTTTTTTTCAGATATATTGAATTTGTTTAATAGTCAAAAAGAAGAAGATCTGGAGAGTCTCTTTAATTTAACTAAAAACCCCTTCGGTGAAAATAATAAACTATTAAAAACTGTTGCAAAGAATGCATTGGCTAATAATTTAATTATTTCTGATGTTGTGAGTTCAGAGTTAGATGATTTTACATTAAAAAACCTGAAGAGAATTCGTGAATTTATCACTCAAGGAGTTTTATCAGTTCAAGAAACTATTGAAGATAAACTCAAAAATGAACAAGATAAAAGAAGGGTTTATATTAAAAGCTTGATTAATGAGGATGAGGGGCCTAAATTAGAATTTAAAGCTACTTTTTTTACTCCCATCCCTAATGAGGAAAAAATAAAAATTATAAAAAATATAGAAAAGAAAATTTCAAAATGTAAGAATAAGGAAGAGTCAAATTTTTTAAAATTGAAAGTTGAAGAAATCCATGACCAAACAAAAAATGTTCCAAATATTCAAAACATAATAATCCATAGTGCTTTAAAAACAATTTGTGCATTTGCCAATACTACTGGAGGATATTTACTTTTAGGGGTTAGTGATGATAAAAAAATATTTGGACTTGAAAAAGATTATAGTAATTTAAAAAAATCAAAAGGAATTGGTAAAGAAAGAGATGATTTTGCTGAATTCTTTGATCAAAAAGTAAAAGAATACTTTGGAAACAGTTTTTCTCCAACAATATTAGAAAAAGAATTTTTAAAGTTTCCCGAGGGTGATATTTTAATTATTAATGTGAAGCCAAGTATTGATGAAATCCATATTTTAAAAAATGAAAAAGGTCAATCTGAAGAAACTATCTATGTTCGACACACAAGGTCATCTGAAAAATTGAAAGGTATAGAATTATCTAAATTTATTAAAAATAAATTTAGAGATAGTATAAACATCACACTTTAAAAGGTTTCTCTAATAATTCTTTATTTTATGAATAAGTACTCAACTTTTTCAAGTATTAATAAAAGATATTTTTTTTAAACAAAAAATGTAGTGAAAAACAAAACATTTACGGCATAAAATAAAAAAGTATGCTAATTAATCTAAAAGGTGGCCTTAATTTTATTGGAATAAGGAAGAATTTATTTTATAAATAACCGAAGCAAGCCAATTGCACTGAAATGTTACATGCAAAGTGGCGATGTTAGGCTTCTAATTAATATAAGAATTACTTGAACATAAAGAAAATTCTAGCTACTCTCTTATAAAAGTATGTAATTAAAAAAAAATATCTTTAAAAAAAGCCCTGTCTTTCGACAGGGCTTTTTTTCTTTCTATTCTGAAAAATATCTTACTTTTTATTTATCAACTGCTCTAACCGTACCATCATCTCATCTTTCTCTTTAAGCATACGCTCGTACAATCCAATTTTTTCTTCATGTAATTGAACTAACTTTTCTATAGGATGAAAAGTAGGATTGTGATTAACCCCATTTAAAATTGAACCATTGTCAAAAGTATTAGAAATAATATTTATCGCTTGTTGCTCATCAAAATTCTCAAACGCTTCCACCGGAATTTTCAAAACACCCGAAATCTGACCCAGTAGCGTTGTTTCAATGGATTCTTTTTGTTCCAAAAGCGATACCTTTTTTTGGTTCCACTCCTCCCCTAACGCGTAGGCTAAGGCTTCTTGTTTGATACCCAACATTTCGCGAAAGCGTTTCACATTGCGTCCTTGGTGTATTTTCTGTTCCATGGTGTTTTGATTAAAAATGGCGTTTCAAATATAGCTTTTTTCTATGAATCATTGTGGCATAAAGTTAATCTTTTATTCGGTAAAATAGTTGTGTGTATGACTTTTTTATCCAGTTTTGGGATCGTTTATCCTTCCTAACTTACGCCATTTTTCTTGACATTCAATGATGAAAAGTTAATAGATTGGGTGGTAATAGATTATTAAACATACGAGAGCAACAGCGGTTCTACATTTCAATTATACCTTTTTTGTTGCAAAAGTATAGCCCTTAAATTGTTAACATCCATTAAACAATTTCAGTACCTGCTGCGTCTCCACTCAAAAAAGGAGTGCCTTATATTGAAGTCCTATGAATTTACTGCTTTAAATGTTATATTTACATTCATTACAAACTCCTTGCATCAGAAGTTTGTTTTCATAAAAAAAAGTATACTTTTCCAGTGTTGATAGGGTTTCATAGTAGTAATACTCTTTCCTCGAGTACTAATAATTCAGTAGTACTTGTTTTTTTACTGCAACCTCTTGTGTTTTTCTACTCTTATCATTAAATAAAGTATATTAACCCAAAATTATTTTTATTATGAAAAAAGTTTTACTTGCACTAGTAGTAGCTACCGGTTTATTACACACTTCCTGTAGTTCAGATTTAGTTTCAGACACAACAACACACTGTCCCGTTGATGTATATGTTGCCGGTCAAAAAGACAACCAAGCCTGCTATTGGAAAAACAACCAGCCCGTTTTATTAGAATCGGGAGGAATTGAAGGCCCCATTGCTACGAAGATTATTGTGGCTAACAGTGATGTTCATGTTTTAGGAATTGGCGTGGGAACCTCGCCTTTAGGAACACTACCTATGTATTGGAAAAACGGTGCTTTGACAAGCCTTAAAACAACTTTAAGCACCCAAGACGAAGAAGTAATCAGCATCACAGACATGGAACTAGTAGGTACTGATGTTTATTTTGTGGGGTACACCAAGAAAACGTTCATCGCCTTTGAAGATTACAGCCTGGCTTATTGGAAAAATGGCATCAAGACTTTGGTGCACCATTATGGAGGTTATGCTCAAAACGAAGCCCGAATTAAGGTAGCCAATAACAGCGTGTTCATAACCGGAACGAACAACGGAAACTTTAATATAAGCGGACAAATAGATGGCTACTACACCAACGGCGTTTTTACCAACATCTCCGATTCTATTCTAAATGGACTTGCGGTAAATAATAATGAAGTATACACCTTTGGAACTTTAGACGGCTTATCCTATTACAAAAACATTACGACAAATGCGGAAACTACACTTACTTTAGGATCCAACGGAATTACAAAGCTACTTTTTGACGGCGGTAACATGTATTATACAGATAGTGGCAGTATTTACAAAAACGGAGTGTTGCTTGATGCGGAAACAACCAATTCTGGCGGCATAAAAGACTTTGAAATACTAGACGATAACATCTACAAAATCAGGCAAGAGGGTGTTTTTAGTTCTATTAGTTTTCTTACCATCAACGGAGTGGACACCATGCAACTTCCCAACTCTGATGGCTCTTTCCAATCGATTTATGTAGTTCAAAACTAAACCATGCACCACTTTAACTGGAATGAAATTTATACCAACACTTCCCCAAAACTCTTGGGGATTTGTCGCAGGTACATCAAAGATATTGCTACTGCTGAAGACATCATTCAAGATTCTTTTATCGTGGCTATCCAAAAAGAGGACACCCTCAAAGATAAAAAGGCATTAAACGGATGGTTGAGCCGAATTGTCATCAATATGGCACTCCATCATTTGAAAGATGTAAAAAAAATAAACTTCTCAACTGATCAAGCTTATGAAATTGTTGATTCCACTACCGTTATGAATACATTAGAACTAGACAACAGAAGCATTCTTCTTTCTTCGGATCTTGAACGAAGCGATATTCTTGAGGCTATTGATCAACTGCCCGAGCATCACAAGTCGGTTTTCAATATGTATGTGATTGATCAGTTTTCTCACAATGAAATCAGCCAGGCCTTGCAGATTTCGGTTGGTACTTCAAAATCCCATTTGTCAAGAGCCCGAAAGGCGCTTCAGGTATTTCTATTGGAAAAAATCAAAGGAAAACCAGTGGATGAGAACAAGAAACGAAGCATTGCTTTCTTGCTTTTTCTTGGTTTTGGCAATCAACTGTTTGCTCATTTTTGCAGAAATCAGTTCATTGGTTTTGAAATACAACCTCAAAGGGAATTAGCATTTGCATCTAAATACGACAAAGTCCCTCCTACTTTTGTTGGATTATCTAACGTTGCTGTTACTTCAAAAGTTGCCGCTCTTGGTCTTCCACTTTTAATTGTAGCGGGAAGTCTGTTTTACGTTTACTTTTACAACTCCACTCCCCCTCATGTGACGAAAGAAGCTACTGTAATCAAGGAAGTGAATGAAGTGCAAAGCAATCAAGAGGTAGTGATTGGTACAGATGATTCTGTTAAGAAAGAAAAAAATGGAGTAGAATTCAATCAGAAAGAAATCATTCCTGAACTTTCAAATGGCGTTGTTTCTCCTGCAAAAAATCGACAAAGAAAAGTAAAAACTGTTTCTAAAACAGTAGCAGACACTTTAAAAACGGAACCTAAAAAGGTAATTGTCATTAAAAAACAAATCATAAAAAAAGACACTGTCTATGTTACCAAATAAAATATTCCTTCTTTTTTTACTCTTTAGTACTTGTCTTTTTTCACAAGAAGTAAAGACAGATACCATTTATGTGTATGAAGAAGTGATTGTTCATGATACTGTTTATATTGAAAAGCCGATTATTAAGATTGACAAAGCGGTGTTTATTTCGGAAAATAAAAAAAAGCACCAACTTAAACTCTCTCAAAATGGCGTTACTATTAATGTTCCAATTGACACACTTGTACTGATTACCAACAAGAAAATAGTAGGAATTGAAAAAAGAAAGAGTTGGTTTTTTGGAGGAAAAGTACATTTAGGTGTAGCTGATAATAGTTTATTTAAAGAAATGAACGCTCCTGTAACCACAGGTTTAGGTCTTGGCGTTTGGACTCAAAAAAAACTTTTTAATTCTAATTTTTCTATCGGAATAGGTTTGGATGTATTTTATTGGATGAGTACTTTTTCTGTAGATGCGAAAGAAACTGACGGAAAATTAAATGGTTATTATTTTACTGCTGATCATGAACCCAAACTTTTTAAAGGGATGGATAGCAAGCATTTTCAGTTGCAGGTTCCTGTTCAATTGTATTATACCATCAACAGATTGACTCCATCAATAGGTTGGTTTGTCAGTACTAGTAGTTATAAAACACAATTTTTAGGCTCGTCGAGTACCTTGCCTTTGAAATTTGATGAAACACAAACCTTTAGAGCAGAAGCTTTGCAAATAGGGTATCTGATGGAGTTGCAATATGCGCTTTCGGAACATGTTTCTGTAGGTGTGCAATTTAGTTTTGGACAAACGCACCACTTGGTTTTTACCAATACGGATGCTAACGAGGAATCTTTTAAAAGTGAACATGCTTTTTCAGAGCGAAGAGGATTGCTGCAACTGGTTTATAAATTATGATTGCATGCAGGCTAAATGCCTGTAAAGGGGTAACATCATCAAATGTTTTGTAGACTTTAGTACGCAATCCTACTTCATAATTTGACTTTCCTGTGGTACGTACATAAAATTCGTTTCCTAGGTTGACTAATATATACTTCAAGGCCCAATGAGACTCCGACATGTAGCGTTTTTTACGAGTTAAAATGCTGTTCTAGGCTATCTGCTACTACTCTTTTGATTTACTGAAAAAATGCCATTTTAAAAGATTTTTAATTGATTAACCGTGAAAGTTTATGTGTTGCAACCGCCGTAGTTTAATCTTTAAAAAAAGTGCTGTACAAGATATTTATTGGTCGTTGGTCTGTACAATTTTTAATCCAAGGGCTTTATTTTTACCCCTTTAGAAAAATAGGATTCGTACGGGAACAAAAAATACAGTAAGGAAGAAAAGGAAAGCAATTCCGATTGTTAAGTACACTTTTCGCTCTGCTACCGCCTACTCTTGAAATTTGGAACAAAACATTTCCAAATTGAAACGATAGGGCGTTCGAAGAAATCTACGGTTAAAACTAGAGCAAATAATATATATAGTTGTTTTAAGCGGGAATTATCACTTACTTTATTGGTAAGTAATGTAGGATAGAGGGACAAAAGGATTTTATATTATATAACTTATCCTTTATTTATCAACTGCTCTAACCGCATCATCATCTCATCCTTTTCTTTCAACATACGCTCGTACAATGCAATTTTCTCATCATGTAATTGAGTTAATCTATCAATAGGATTAATTGTTGGATAAAAACTAAATAACGAATTACTTGTAGCATTATCATGATTACTAACTGTATTAGAAATAATGTTTATCGCTTGTTGCTCATCAAAATTCTCAAACGCTTCCACCGGAATTTTCAAAACACCAGAAATCTGACCCAGTAGCGTTGTTTCAATGGATTCTTTTTGTTCCAAAAGCGATACCTTTTTTTGGTTCCACTCCTCCCCTAACGCGTAGGCTAAGGCTTCTTGTTTGATGCCCAACATTTCGCGAAAGCGTTTCACATTACGTCCTTGGTGTATTTTCTGTTCCATGGCATTTTGGTTTTATATGGTGTCCCAAATATAGCTATTTTTTAGAAATGATTGCAATATAACGTTGGTCTTTTTAATAGGTAAAATAGTTCTGTGTTTGACTTTTTTATCCCGTTTTGTAATCGTTTATCCGCTGGAGTTTAATGAAAATTTCGGTAAAAAAAGTAAACGAAGTTTTCAGAAACAACAATTCTATCGTTTCAAAGAAAAGTGAGAACTGAACTGCTTCTTTATACCCAAGTTGATGTATTGCAGGGTAAACCAATAATCCGTGGCCGGCATAAGTAGGCCGTTGTAGGTGCCGTCCCAGACTTCGGCATTTTTAAGATTCAAACGCTTCAGCAGTTTGCCATACCGGTCGAAGATGTCTACCTTGGCATCATGCTGATAAAACAAGGCCGTGATGCTCCAAGTATCGTTATAACTGTCATTGTTTGGGGTAAAAAAGCGCGGATAGCCGATAACCAAGACATCGTTTTTAGTAACCGGTCTTGAACAGCCATCTGCATCCATTAGGGTAATAGAATAGATACCTGACGGAACACTGATAAAAACAGGACTGCTTTGCGGCGTTCCACCATTAAGTTGGTACAAATAATTGCCAGTGCCAACAGGCAAGATGGTAACTGTTTGCTGATTAGAAAAATTATTATCTACCACCCAATCAAAGGAGAGAACAGTTGGTAGTGTTATTGTAACCGTAATTGTTTGTACCGATGCACATGCAGTAGAAGCAGGCGTAAAGGTATAGCTGCCACTTGCAGCAGTGCTCACCACGTTTGGCGACCACGAACCTGGTATTCCGTTTGGCGAAATAGTTGGTAATATTGGTGCCACAGCCCCCTCGCAAACTTTTAAATCATTAAAATCAGGAGCTAATGTCCCCGCATAAACCGATACCAGAATGGGAATCCTGACGCTTTCGCAAAAACCAACCGACTGACTTACATAATATATAAAATTGCCTAGGATAGTTGTGTCCAGCACAGGAGCAATGCTCGATGCAGTACCGCCAGTGGCATTTTGTCCGTACCAATTTAATGTTGCACCCGGCATAGCTGTAGCAATTAAGGGAGTTGGCAAAGCATTTTGGCAAAAACTAACTGTTGCAAACAAGGGTACTGGTGGCTGAGTAACTAACGGCAAACTCAAATCGGCCATATAAGATGAGCTCAAACAACTTGTTAAGATATTTTTTACCGTTACAGGATAAACAGCAGGGGGCAGATTTAGAAAATCCAGACTAGCCTGGTAGTTGCTTCCGTCAATACTGTATTCATAGTCAGAATTTAGCGGTCCCGAAATATGGATGCTTCCCGATGCATTTGTACAAGTAGGCAAAACGGTAGTAACAGTTGCAACAGCGGGAATGTCTAGAGGCAGTACCGTAATACTATAATTCTGAGTGCATCCCGTAAGCAGGTTGGTAGCAGTAGCTGTGTAAGTGCCACTAGAAGACGTTGTGGCAGGATTGGCACTGTTGGGAGCTAATGTCGGACCATTCCAAACCAGCGTAGTGTTTGCTGTAATGCTACTCGCCATCAGGACAACCCCGCAGTCTACAATCGTTTGTATAGCTGTAACATCAGGTTGTTGCAATCCAGAAGGACTGAAAGACAATGTTGGTCCGGTACCAAAACAGCCCGTGAGATTATTTTTCAGTATAAGGGTATAAGTATTTAAAGCAAGATTATCAAAAATCGGACTCGCTTGAAAAGTAGTTCCGTCGAGGCTGTATTCAAATGTTGTTCCCAGGGGTGCACTTACAGTAATGATTCCTGTGGGAAGCGTACATGTTGGCTGTTGGGTGATGCTGGCAGTTGGAATCTCACAAGGCGTAAAGGAATTTTGCATGAGACTTGCAGGTCCGAAACATCCTGCATCAATCGGGACTACAGTAATGGTTACCGCATCGCCCGGATCCAGGCCATTTACGGTAAAATCGGTGGCGGTAATCGTACCACCGCTGATTGGAGTTCCGTTGTTAATGGTGTAACTTACACTATAACCTGTAACCGATGGCAGTGCCTCCCAATCGAATGCCACCGTCGAAGAAACTGTTGAAGATGCCGTTAATGCTACCGTAGTTGGTTGCGCTACTGTAACGGTTACTTCATTGCTTAGGCAAGCATCAGCAGTTTGAAATGTAATATCATCAAGTGCAAATTCATTTCCGTCAAAATAAATATTCGCATTGTGGATTCTGATAAGGGCAATATTGTATAGCCATCCCGAAAAATAGTTTACCGAATACTGTACCCAGTTGCCACAAGCGTTGGTGGCAGGAGCCATGAAGGGATAGACATTATAGATTGATCCGTTAATGCTTACATGTAAATTAGCAGGAAGTACGCTAGACAGTGATTGAACCCAGAAGCTAAAAGTGTAATCTGTAGTGAGGTCTACAGTCACAGCTTGCTCCCAAATGACGTGACCGCCCCCCCAATTAAAATTGTCCATACCGTTTACAACGAGCATGTTTCCAGATCCGGTAGTATGGTCGCCACAGTTGAGATAACTTCCCCATTCGGTTGAATCGCTGACCACACCATAGGCGTCAGGTGCATTTTCAAAATTGGTAGCATAATATGTATGTTGCGAATAAAAGCCCACATTTCCCATCGAAAAATCGGGATTATAAATCAAATTGCCCGAAGGCACATTATCCAATGACACAGCTTTGTAGGTGGTGGTAACCACAGGACTCACCGTGGGCGAAGGGTTGTTTAAATCTATAAAAGCACTGTCATAAGGTTCTGAACTCCAATAATAAGTAGAGTTGCTACCGCCCACTTGGAGTGTGGTGCTTTCGCCTGCACAGATTGCAACATCAGGATTCATGGTAAGGGGCGGAGTGCTTGTTGGTATTATAATCGGCTGATTAATAGCCGTTCCGTCGCCATCAGTAACCGTTAAGGAATAATTACCAGGCTCTAAATTATTAAACGACCCCGTCGTATTTGTATAAGAAGAGCCAACTAATGAATAGGAAATACTGCTCGAATTGCCACCTGTTGTATATACAAAAATGGAATTTCCTGAGAAGCAAGTTGATTTGGATATGGAGTAAGTCATTGAAAAGGGAAGCATTTCGCGAAATAACGAAAATTCATCCAACGCAAAATCATTGCCAACTGCATTAGTATTATAGTTCCAAAGATTCAAATCAACACACGACCCAGTGGCTTCAAAGCTATACGACACTTTCAGCCATCCATCAGCTGGCAGGGGAGCTACCGTACTGCCAATTAACAAGGTAATATTCGTAGCATTCGAAAAATCTATTCTTATATCTGCCTGTGTGGAAGCTCCCGTCACCAAGGCAGTCGTGGATCGTATATAATACGTAAAAGTATACGTTATTCCTGGAGTAAGCCCACAAAAACCGCTACCACCATAGCCACCCTTATAAAAATATTGATGAGGCACAGTACTTCCATCAACCAGCAGTGTGGCGCCACCGCCTTCCGTCATATCATCTATCGGGATAAAAGCAGTATTGAAAACATCGGGTAAATGATACACCGTGCTTTGTCCAGGAACTGTGCTTCCGGTGTAAGGAGCATTTAGATAGACATAGTCCGTAGTGGTAACATTATGGTTAATAGTCAAAATTGGATCTGCCACCATATTTCCATGATTGATGATGTTCTGTTGGGCATAAATGCCAGAACTAAACAAAAAGCCAAACCAGAAAAGCCATGAGGCAACTTTACGGAATACAACAGTTAATAATCTCAAAATAATACAGTTAGTGTTGTGAATTTATATTATAAATTAAGAAAAAACGTTCTTATTGGAGCGAAAATACAAATTTTAACGGATATAAATTTAAAAAAAATAATACTGCTCCTATAAAAATTTTTAAATCATCACCGTTCCCTTGTTTTTTCTCTAAATTGACTATTGCACAGCACATAATCCCTAACTAAACATGAATAGTATAAAATATGTAACAGTGTTTCTTTTCCTAAACTTCTGTAAGCCTGAAATATGAGGCAAAAGGAACCGCCACCAGGACAGTGATACCTTCAAGGTTTTTGCCGATGGGAATAAAACTACCATAAGGCGCCCCTACATTAAGTGCCCTAAAAAGTAACAAGCCTTGGGCGACAATGCTATTTTCAGCAGTAAAAGGAAGCATTTTAACTTCTATAAATCACTCTTGGTGACGTAAAGAAAGAATGTTAGATTCTAGGTTAGTTGAAAGCTTCTCGATACTATTTTTAGCAACAAAAACTAACGTTTCCGCTTCTAAAAATCACTCGAAGTGACGGAAAGCGAGAAGACTCGGTTATAGATGGTCGATACATTATTAAGGACCGTCAGTTCGAGTGATTTTAATGCAACGCAGTGGAATTAAAATTGTATCGAGAACCCTCGTGTAAAGCTTCTCGATACTATTTTTAGCAACAAAAACTAACGTTTTCGTTTCTAAAAATCACTCGAAGTGACGGAAAGTAAGATTATTCGATATTATACAAACAATACTAAAAATTATTCAGCGTCATTTTGAGTGATTTTAAATAATGCAATAGAACAAAATTGTAACGAGAAATCCGTCAGTCCGAGTGATTTTAATGCAACGTAGTGGAATTAAAATTGTATCAAGAACCCTCGTGTAAAGCTTCTCGATACTATTTTCAGCAACAAAAACTAACGTTTTCGTTTCTAAAAATCACTCGAAGTGACGGTAAGTAAGATCATTAGATACTATACAAACAATATGAAATTACACAGCGTCAGTTCGAATGATTTTGTGCAATGAAATGGAATTAAAAAGGTATCGAGAACCCAACCACCCGTCAATTAGAGCGATTTTGTGAAATGCAATAGAACAAAATTGTATCGAGAAACCCGTCATTTCGAGTGATTTTATAAATTAAAAACACCCGTTTTTTGTTTTTAAAAATAGTATCGAGAAGGAATCATTAAAAACAGTTTATTTAAATAATTATTGAATAAAAATGCGTCACTAGTAACGCAATTATGATTGCAAACCCAAAACTGAGCAATGTCCCAACCAACACATACTCTGTCAAATTTCTATCGTTCCCTTTATTTAAATCTCCGAAACGAAAAACAGATTTCGCTGCCAATAAAAAGCCAATCCCTTCCCAATAATGCATCAGGATAAAACCAAAAATAAACAATCGTTCAATAATACCAATGTATTTCCCAGCACTATTCAAACTACTATCTTTCAATTTCCAATTCGATAATAACACTTTAATAGTTACTGCGGTAACTTCTGTCAGCAGCACAAGGGCTAAAACTACAAGTCCAATTTTTAATTTATCTCCCTCTTGCAGGACGATTTCAAATGGATAATACCAATACACTATTCCCATCAGCACAAATAAATGTAGGGCTTGATCTAACAGAAATAAAAATATTTTATTCTTCTTATTTTGAATATAATTTTTTACAAAATCAATAGCTGCATGTGAAAAACCAACCATCAGGTATACGGGCCAATACAGCCATTGTAATTCAAATAAAACGAGCAGCAACCCCACATGTACCAAAATGTGGTAGCCTAAATATTTAGGTTTGGACTTTTCTTTTACCCATTTTGTCGGTTGTAAAACAAAATCACCTAAAAAATGAGCTAAAAGAAGTTTCATCACAAATATCAGCATAGTTCTTTAATTTTAGTTTCGAAATAGATTAACAATTGATTAATCTCATCATAACCCGCTCTTTTAAGTGCCTCGCTAATGTTTCCTTGCGATTTCATTTTTAGCTTTTCTGCAATCTCCAGTTGATTGATGTCTGGATTTAGCAATTTCATAACCATAATTTGTGCCGACTTCTCTGTCCATCGGTCCATGGTTAGTGTTGCTAAATCAAGCGCCATATTCAAAGTAAAATCTAAATCTTGCCAAGGTGTTTTTATCGCTAATGTTTGTTTTTTTAAATTTTCAAATGTGGTTCCAGAGTTAACAAATGCCGAACCGTTAGACTCCGTTATCTTTTCTGCTTGATAATCAACTACTCCAATGCCAATCGCTATACGAACATCCACATTTTTGATTTGCTTCATACCTGCTTTTAAAACAAATGCTACAAAAAAAGCTTGTGAGGGTGGTACACTTATTTGAAAACTATCTCCTCTAAAAACTTCCCAGTCGTAAGGACTTTTCCCATAATTTCCAAGTAGATCTTTGAGTGCGTACAACCACAACTCAGGTGCTGTTCCTCTTGATTTTATGATGTCTCCAGTTAGTACTGCTTTCATAGTGCGTTATTTAGTTATATCAAAGATATCTGTTTAAAAACAGATAAACAAATATATCTGCTCTAAAACAGATATCGATAATAATCTGCTCTAAAGCAGATATCAGGAGGATATTAACAAGTTTGCGGTTTTAATGGAACAATTTTAAATTGTTATAAGTTGTTTTCTGATGGCAAAGACTTTCGTAGTTCTATAGGGTTTCCCGTAATTGAAGTATTTAGAACACATTGTTACAGCTAATAGAAAGGCATGATAACTTGATCTATAGTCAACCCCCCCCATCCTTTTCAAATACCCATTTATATTTTCCTATTTTTGTGCTTCTTACTTAAATACAACCTATGAAATGTCTTTACGCTATTCTTTTTGCACTGCTTAGTTGGAGCACCTTACAAGCTCAGATTGTCACTATACCGGATGCCAACTTCAAAAATGCGTTGTTAAATACCAATTGTGTAGATACTGATGGCTCTCAAGGATTTGATTCGGATGCCGATTTAAATAACGATGGCGAAATTCAGTTGTCAGAAGCACAGGCCATCCTAAGTCTGAATATTTCCAACCAAAATATAGTTTCACTAGACGGAATCAGCGCTTTTTCAAATTTGCAAAAACTCTATTTTAATGACAACCTGATTGCAAATGCCCTTTCCCTGTCAAATTTAGTAAACCTAATTGAAGTAGAAGGTACGGCAAACCTACTTACAAGTTTAGAGGTAAGTAACCTTCCCAACCTCGTTTATCTATCTGTTGGGGGTAATGATTTGGCAACTATCACTTTATCTGGTTCCACAAATCTGGAAGTTTTTAAAGCCGATAACAACAACTTAACGGCGTTAAATTTTCAAGGCTTTCCCAATCTGATAACAGTGACTTGCGGAGACAACCAGCTTCAATCGCTTGGTTTGGATGGTTTAACTAATTTATTATACTTAATTTGCTACGATAACAACCTTACCGCTTTAGATGTAAGTGATTCTCCCTCGCTAATTGATTTAAATTGCTCCAACAACCTTATTGAAAATCTAAATATTACAAACCTCAACAGCTTAACCGCTATGGACGTCAGCAACAATGCCCTTTCTCAACTAGATTTGGGTTTGAATACGCAAATTGACGCGTTACGTTGCCAAAACAATCAAATACAAAGTTTAGACGTCAGCAATCTAGCGGTTTTAATCGTTCTAGAATGCCAAAATAATGCATTAACCAATCTAACGCTAGGCAGTTTACCCGCTCTGGAAACCCTAAACTGTAGCTTCAATCAATTAGTGGCATTAGAATGTGCAGGTGCACCCAATTTAACCGAAGTCAAATGCAGTGCCAATGCAATTAGTAGTTTGGATTTTAGCACGTTAAGAAGCTTAACAACACTTTATTGTGCCGCGAACCAGTTGGAGTTCTTAATTTTAAAAAATGGAATTGTAGAAAATACCATCGATTTTAGTGATAATCCAAATATCGTGTATGTCTGTTCCGATGCAGCACAATTTGCAACTATTCAAGCTTTATTGAACACTTACAATTATTCAAGCTGCGTGTTGAACGACTATTGCTCCTTTGTGCCAGGAGGCGAATATTATTCCCTTTCAGGTGAAACCAGATTTGATTTGGATGCCAATGGTTGCAGCAACTTAGACGGCTTGTATCCTTTTATTAAAATAAAGCTAACTACAACTACGGGGTTTTCGACCTTTATTTCAAACGCGGATGGTTTCTATTCGATTCCGTTGCAAACAGGAAATTATACCATTACCCCTGTTCTTGAGAATTTAGATTATTTCACAATCACACCGGCTACTTCGACGCAAACTATTACAAATGCCAACGTAAATCAAGATTTTTGCATTGTGGCTGAAGGAGAAAAAAGAGATTTAGAAATTGTTTTGGTTCCTTTGTCGCAAGCGCGTCCCGGATTTGATGTCCATTATAAATTAGTGTACAAGAACAAAGGAAATCTTCCTCTAACAGGCAGCATTAGCCTAAATTTTCAAGGGAATCTAATGGATTTGGTAGTCGCTAACCCTGCCGTTGATACAGAAAGCGCCACGGTCTTGACGTGGAATTATACCAACTTACTGCCGTTTCAGACAAGGGAAATTGACTTTATCATGAACCTAAACACGCCTACAAATCCTACATTTCCCTTAAACGGAGGTGCTGTTTTGAATTTTTCAACACTGATAAGTCCCGTAAACACTGATTATACGCCTGCTGATAATGCTTTTACATTAAATCAAACGGTGGTCAATTCATTAGACCCAAATGACAAACAATGTTTAGAAGGAGCCACCATTGAAGCGGCTATGGTAGGAAAATACGTGCATTATTTGGTGCGTTTTGAAAATACAGGAACCGCCAACGCAATAAATGTGGTTCTTAAAGACGAAATTGACACCGCAAAGTTCGATATCTCAACATTAATTCCCTTAAGTGCTAGCCATAGTTTTACAACCAGAATTGAAAACACCAATGAAGTACTGTTTATTTTTGAAAACATTGACCTTCCCTTTGACGATGCCACTAATGACGGTTATGTTTTATTTAAAATAAAAACGCTACCCACTTTGGCTATAGGAAACACGTTCAGTAACGACGTTGCCATCTATTTCGATTATAACTTCCCCATCCTTACCAATGACTTTGTAACTACAGTTATTGCCAACAACCTTTCTAATACTGATTTTGAAAATAGTGCAATCCTAAAATTATATCCAAATCCAGTGAGCGATGAATTAAAAATCACTTCTTCGGCAAACATTGAAGCAGCAGCTATCTATGATGTCAATGGTCGCTTGTTGCAAAAAATCGCTTTTACCAGCACTGCAACCGAGCGAAGTATCGACTTCAAGCAGTTCGCTAAAGGGGTATATTTTTTACAAATTCAGTCGGAAAATAAGGTAGTAACCCGAAAATTGATTAAAGAATAAACGAATGTAAAGTGACTAATTTTACTAACTAACCTCATTCCATTTCCCCTAAATAAAGAGACCAAACCTCTTTCGTTTTAGAGCCAAATTGCTTTTGAACAGGTTTGAAGATAACTTTAGTAAATACTTCAACGGTATGCAGCACCTCATCTTTACGAACTTCTAAGGAATAGTTCGTTGTCCAATAGTCTTGCACAGCAGTGGAACTTTCAATAGCAGTCAAATTAAACCTGTAGTTTTTATTGGCTATTTTGGCAAGAAGTTGGTCTATTTTAACGGGTTTTTTTTCCTTAGTGGTAACGTCAACTACATCTAAGTTTTTGCTTTCAAACAAATGATTTAGGGCTGTTCTGACTTGGGTTTTTAAGGAATCTGATGCTTTAGAACTGGAATAGACTTCCAGATAATGGTAGTAATCTTTAATCTTATACACCGCACTTTCTTGATAGGCAATTATTGATGGCGAACTAAAATTAGCCGCAACCGTCTTTTTAGTCACGGAAGTAGTGTTACTTTGGCTGTACAAAACCGAAGTAAGGAGTAAGAATACTAGGATAAATCGCGTCTGCATCTTATTGTTGTATAATTCTTATGAAAATAATTTGTTGGTTATCGCCGTTCTCAATCTCGATAATCTTCATTTTTTGTAAGGCCTGACTTGGAACAATCAACTTTTCTGAAAACTCTTGCTTGTTAAAATATTCAGCTCCTAGATTGTTTTTCAGCATGACGATGACTTCTAAATCGGCACTTAAAATCTTATCCAGTTGTCTTTTTCTGGTTTGCCAATCTTTGATATCCGACTTCATAAACGCCTTCAACATCATGGCATAATCATCCGGTTTTAAAACAATCTGCTGATGAGGTGTCTGCTTTTTAACCAGTACGACCTGGTCTTTATAAAACGGACTTTTTATGGCGACCTTAGCGCTGTCTTTTACCTTTACTTGTAATTCAGCATTAATAATTGCTATCGGTGTTTCTAAAGTGTCATTGACAAATACGGCTTTTATATCTTCCGTATTGATGGTGTCATTGGTATAAGAATCTTTCACTATCAACGATTGGATTTCAATGGAATTTAAATTTTGAAAGTATAGAAAGAAAGCACTTATTCCAACAATCAAAAGCAGAAGCACCAACCCTATCACTTTTCCCCGAACATTTTTTTTAACTTCTTGAACAGGCAAAACAAGAGGCTCTTTGTGTTTAAAAACATATTCATCCCAACCTGAAAAACCCACCAATTGCGACAGTATATCCAGCATGTCTTTGCGGGGTAACTTCTCGTTGGTTTCAGGTTTTAAATGAGTATAAATCCACTTTTCGCTAACGGTTTGCTTGACCGTTTGTTCAATGAGCTCAATTAAATTTGAAATATCTTGGGAACCAAACGTTTTCCAAGTACCATTAAAATAAGGATAACGCTCTTTATATACTAACAGCACATCGTTTTTAAGGTTTTGAAATTGTTCCAATAGTTCCATTAATAATTTGAGTCAAATATAAAAATAACCGTTTTTCAAGTACTGTAAATCTACTGTAAAAGTAGAGAAAAAACGTTACAGTCAATTGAAAGTTGTTTTACCAAGCTCTTTTCTGGGTGGAATGGTACCATTGCAGCAGTAACAACATAAAATTAAAAAACATGAAAACAATTTCAACAAAAATCGCATTCCTTTTACTGCTTACCTTCTCTTTATCTAATGCTCAAATAAGCGGTAATCAAGTGTACGGTACAGGAAATTCCAACCGAAACAGTACAGCCACTGGCGTGCGTTCGGTTTCAGTCAACAACAGTTCCTTATCCGTCAGTGTTTCAATCCTAATGAATACCAAAGCCGATGGATTTGTAATTACATTCGGTTTAAACGAAGAAGCCGAAACAGTAAAAGAGTGTAATTCTAAAATTAACAAACGAATTGATGGATTTATAGCACGATTAAAATCCTTAAGTATTAAAAAAGAAGAGTTGTATGTCGATTTTATCGCTCAAACTAAAGTATACGATTTCGAAGTAAACGGAACAACGAGTAAGCAATTCGAAAAAGGTTTTGAGATTAAAAAAAACGTAATCATCACGACCCATAAAGTGTCAAATTTAGAAAAAGTAATCACTATGGCTTCCGAATTTGAAATCCACGACATCATTAAAGTCGAATATTACAATGAAAACTCCAATGAAGTGCACGCCACCTTATTTGATGCAGCCTTAGAAATGGCAGAAGTTAAAAAAGAAAAATACCTAAAATCATTTAGAAAAAGAAGCATCGGAACCCCAGATGCCACCGAAACTTTTGAAGTATATCATCCAAAAAACCAGTACAAAACCTATCAAGCCTACGAAAGTTCAGAAGTAGAAACCTACTCCAACAACAGAAACACCAATTACATGAAAAAAGTAGCCCGAAAAAATAAGAGCTTCTACTACGATGGCGTTTCCAGTGGGGGTTATGATAAAGTAATCAATTCTAATCAAACTGAAGTGGGAATTCAATATACCTTAACCCTCACGGTCTCCTATAAAATTGATACCTCAATTTAGTCTTATCAAATTAAGTATTCCCTCTAATCGTGCCATAACCTTAAAGTTTTAAATTTCAAACGAATATAAATATAAAAACACTCTTTTCTAACTGTTTTTCTAAAATAATACGAGAACCAGTTCCAACTTTATTTCTCCTCCAAACCACCTTCCCTATCAAAGTCATCCACACTGTTTTTATATAACTAGACTAGCATATATTTAATAACCTGTTTAATTATTTTAAGACGGGGCAAATCCACCTCAACTGTAGCCTTAAAGTAGGCTAAATACGGGTATAAAGTAGGCTTTAAGTAGAGATGTGCCGTATATGTGCCGTATATGTGCCGTATGTGTGCCGTATGTGTCTCGTAGATGTAACGTAAAAGGAGTAGAATTTATTACTGCAATAAGAAGGCTATGCTGCAATAAAAAGAGCTAACACTATTGAAAACATAAGCTGATTACCAATACAGTAGCGCAATAAAAAGAAATGAACTCGTACTTCAAATATAAAACATTTTACAGAAAAAGGCCAAGCTTTTTTTACTAATTTATAAATTAAAAACAGCCCTATCCTATCCTTCCCATAGCAGAATTTCAATGGAAAACAACTTTTTAAACAACCTCAATATTCCCCACAAATAAACAACCATGGTAAGTTAGGCTTTAGTTTCAGTTCAAATACACAGCTAACAAATCAATCTCCACCAACCCACTTTTTCAAAAAACCTTTCAATCACCCATTTGTAACAAAAAGGATAAGCTACACACTAATCAGTAAACCATAAAACTATCAAACATGATTCTAACAACTACCAACTCCGTTGAAGATTACAAAATTTTAGCCTATCGAGGCATCGTTTCTGGAATTGCTGTAAACAGCCAAAAGATGACCATGACTTTTAATATGGAAAAATACTATGAAGGCATTAGTGAAAGTGTCTCTGAAATTAAGGCAAAAGCCTTTGAGAAGTTAACAGAAAATGCAGATAAACTGAATGCCAACGCGGTGGTAGGAATCACCGTTGATGTGGAAGTGGCATCAAGTGGCTATATCGCAGTAAACATAACTGGAACTGCAGTCAATATTGTGAAAAGGTAATTTATTACAGTCTTTTTTATTTATAAAAAAAATGCCGTTTCTATCATGAAACGGCATTTTTTTAGATGGAATTGGTTTAGTCTTTTACACCTAATTTTCTCAAGATATCTCCAAGAAGACACCAATTGGTAAAGGTGGATTGCAATAAGTTTGCACCCACAAATAAGGTAAACCAATAAAAGTTTGGATTTACGTACATTCCTAATAGAACACTTATAATTATAAATATTCCTGCGATTCTTGTTACTAATTTACTTACCATTTTTCTTTTTTTAATTTGATTTTTCTATGGCCAAAACAGCCACGTGAATGTGTGAAAGCGTTTCTTGTTTTGCATTAAATTCGTCTATTGTTTCAAACAACAGGGCTACATTTTCTTTTTTTACAAATGCGTAAAATAATATAGATTCTGATTTATTCATTTCGCTTGAAAACCAATTGGACTCGATAGCATCGATGGTGCTGTCTCTATACCCAATAACATTCTGATACGAAAACGTATTGACTTTTGCGTTTTTTAGTTGATGTTTGATTTCTTTTTCAAACTCCTTTATTGCTGTGATGATTAGTAGTTTCATGATTCTTAATATTAGATTTTTTAAAATTTAATCAACATTGTTTTTTTGCGTAGCTAAATCCACTTCGGTTTTAGCTCCCCCTTCGGGGGTTAGGGGGCTTTCCCATTTTTTACGTTCTACGATGTAGTAAATTAAAGGCACCACAATCAAAGTTAGAATCGTAGAAACAATCGCTCCAAACACTAGTGAAATCGCTAATCCTTGGAAAATCGGGTCGAAAAGTATGATTACAGCTCCAATAACTACCGCACCTGTTGTTAGTAAAATTGGTGTCGTTCTTACTGCTCCAGCTTCAATAATTGCTTGTTTTAAAGGAACACCATCATTTAATCGTATTTCTATAAAGTCAATCAGCAAGACGGAGTTCCTGACCATAACACCTGCTAAAGCAATCATTCCGATAAAAGATGTTGCTGTGAAATAAGCTCCTAATAACCAGTGTCCAAATACAATTCCAATCAATGAAAGTGGAATGGCAATCATCATGACCAAAGGCGTTTTAAAGTTTTGAAACCATCCCACAATCAACATGTAAATGATTACAATTACGACTCCAAAAGCAACTCCCAAATCACGGAACACTTCTAAAGTAATTTGCCATTCTCCATCCCATTTCACCGTAAAATTACTTTCATCTGTGGGTTGTTCCATGTACAATTCATTTACCTTATACCCTTTTGGCAATTTCATTTTTTGCAGTTCTTCATTCATACCTAAAATAGCATAAACAGGACTTTCTAAATCTCCAGCCATATCCGCTGTTACATAAACCACTCGTTTTTGGTCTTTTCTATAAATGGTTTTTTGCAAAGTACCTTCAACTACTTTAACCATATCAGAAACGGGAACCATATTACCTCTACTTCCTTTGATTTTTAAGTTTTGAATATCTTGCAAAGAAGATTTGTCTTTGTCAGCCAATGAGAGAACAATGCCAATACTGTTATTTGAATTTTCGTCGTACAAATTGGAAACGGGATATTCTTTTAATAAATAAGTCAGGTTTCCTACGATTTGTTGAGGAGCAATTCCGTTAAGCATTGCCTTTTCTTTATCCACTTCTAATGTATATTCCACTTGGTTGTCTTCAACCATCCAGTCGATATCTACAATATCCGTTGTTTTTTCAAGGATGGTTTTCACTTGATTGGCTACTTCAATTTGTCCTTCATAGTTGGGTCCATAAATTTCAGCAACTAAAGTCGATAAAACCGGTGGTCCAGGTGGAACTTCAATGATTTTGACATTGGCTCCATATCTTTTAGCAATTTTTTGTACTTCTGGACGTACAATTTTAGCAATATCATGACTTTGTAAATCACGGTCTGCTTTGTGTAATAGATTGACTTGAATATCAGCCATATTACTTCCTCCACGTAAATCATAATGACGTACTAATCCGTTAAAAGTGATTGGTGCAGAAGTTCCAATATAATTTTGATAATCTACTACTTCTGGAATAGTCGTCAGATATTGCGCAATTTCCTGTGTAACGGCAGCGGTTCTTTCTAAAGTAGTTCCTTCAGGCATATCCACAACCACTTGAAATTCATTTTTATTATCAAAAGGAAGCATTTTTACCAATACTGATTTAGTAAAAAACATCGTAACAGAACCAAATAATAAAAGCACTGTAACTCCTAGCATTATTCTACGTTTTGTAGAATTCTCTAAAAAAGGTCGCTCTAATTTATTGTACATTCTATAAATCCAAGTGGTTTCTAAACCTTGCTCTTCTTTTTCTTTTTGTTCGTCTTTTTCATGTAATAAATGATACCCTAAATAAGGTGTTACAGTTAAGGCAACAAATAATGAAAGTAACATCGCAATTGAAGCACCAATTGGCATTGGACTCATGTAAGGCCCCATCATTCCCGACACAAATGCCATTGGAAGAATTGCCGCAATTACAGTAAAAGTGGCTAAAATAGTTGGATTTCCTACTTCATTTATCGCAAAAATAGCTGCTTGTTTGAAAGGCAGTCGCTTCATCTTGAAATGGCGGTGCATATTTTCAGCTATGATAATACTATCGTCCACTACAATTCCGACGACGAAAACCAATGCAAAAAGTGTAATTCTATTCAAAGTATAGCCTAACATATAATAAGCAAACAATGTCAATGCAAAAGTTAGGGGTACAGAAAAGAACACGACAAGTCCACCACGCCAACCCATAGCCAACATTACTAAAAATGTAACGGCAATAATTGCAATTCCAAGGTGCATTAATAACTCGCCTACTTTGTGTGAAGCTGTTTCACCATAATTTCGAGAAACTTCAACGTGTACATCATTTGTAATTAAGTTTTTCTTTAGCGTTTCTACTTTAGCAAGAATCTTGTCTGAAATTTTCATCGCATCAGCACCTTTTACTTTCCCAATTGAAATAGTAACCGCTGGATATTCTGATTTGTTATTCGTGTACTTTTCATTCGCTTTTCCATATCCAAAAGATACGTAACTACTTGGAGTTGCAGGTCCGTCTTGGATTTTTGCTACTTGTTTTAAATAAACAGGCATGTTGGCATTTACACCAATTACCAAATTCTCCACATCTTCTGAACTTTTTAAAAATTCACCTGTTGTAATTAAGTATTCCGTATCATTTGAAACGAAATTTCCCGATTGAGAACTTCCGTTATTGGCTTGAATCATTTTCATAATTTCAAGCGCGTCTACTCCGTTTTCAGCCATTTTATCTTTGTCTAAAACCACTTTAAGCTGACGCGTTCTTCCACCAATTTCTTTGGTAATGGCAACGTCTTTTACTTTTTCAATTTCAGAAGTCACTTCTTCCGCAATTTGACGGATTTCAAAATCATTCAACGTTTCGCTCCAAAGTGTTAATCCCAACATCGGAACATCATCAATAGAACGTGTTTTTACCATTGGTTTATAAACGCCTTTCGGGAACATATTTTCGTTTTTCATCAACTCATCGTATAATTTCACATACGAACGTTCTGAATCTTCACCAACGTAAAACTGAACTATTATCATCGCTTGACCATTCATAGCCATACTATGCAAATGCTCCACTCCTTTGATGTTTGACAATACTTTTTCAAGTGGTTTAATCACTCGGCTTTCCACTTCTGCCGGACTCGCTCCTGGATAACCAATCATGACATCGGCCATAGGAACATTAATTTGTGGTTCTTCTTCACGAGGAATTAAGAACGAACTATAGATTCCAATTATCATCAAACCAATCATCAATAAGATGGTTAATTTAGAATTGATGAAAAAATGGGCTATCTTACCTGCTATACCTTCTTGCATTTTCTTTAAGTTTAAAAGTTTAGGAGTTTAAAAGTTTAAAAGGCATTGCTTAAAACTGAAAACTGCGACTGAACTCTGATTACTGAACACTAACTTTTACTCCGTTATATAATTTTCCTTCAGCTGAAACAATGTATTTTTCATCAGCTGATAATCCTGAAAGTACTTCCACTTGATTTCCAAATGTTTTTCCGGTTCTAATCCACCGTAGAATAGCTACATCATTAGTTACAGTATAGATTCCCGTTAATTGTCCTTTTGTAACTAATGCCGTTTCTGGTACCAAAACTTTATCTGATTGTGTAGATGCATTTTCTGATTTAGCCTTTTCAATAGGAAATTGAACATTGACAAACATTCCTGAAAGAATAGTTGCATCTGTGTTTTCCAAATTGATTTTTACTAAATATTGTCCTCCTGTATTAGCAGCTGAACCACTAATTTCACTCACTTTTCCTTTGATTTGCTGGTTTGATGATTTTACTAAAACGTTTACTGACATTCCGCTTTTTATGGATGTGATATCACCCTCAGAAACCATTGCCATCACTTGCATTAAACCGTTTCCTTCCATACTTACTAAAGGCATTCCTGGATTTGCCATATCCCCTTCTTTTACGAAAGTATTGGTAACTTCTCCAGCAAATGGTGCGGTAATACTTGAGTATGAAAATTGAGCCATTACTTCGTTACGCATTTGTTTGGCTCCTTCTAATCCCGCTTTTGCCATTTCAAAACGAGAAGTCATGTCGTCTAATTCTTTTTGAGAAGCACTTTGTTGTGAAAACAAAACTTTAAAACGCTCATAATCTTTTTTTGCATTAGTAAATCCAGCTGTAGCTTGTAAAATGGAAGCATCCACTTGTGCTTTTTTGGCTTGTAAATCCGTGTTATTGATGCTTACCAATACCTGACCAGCAGTAACTTTTTGTCCCATTTTCACATGAAGTTTAGTTACATAACCCATCATTCGTGTACTTAAATTGGCACTTTTTAGGGATTCAATTTTTCCACTTGCGGTTACAAACGGACTGTTGTCGTTTTCGGTGGTTCCGCTTACTTTTACTGCAATTGCAGTTTCAGGTGCGATTTCGTTTCTCTTTTCGTCACCACATGAGATTAGTAAAAGAGTTGAAAGGATTAATGTTGTTATTTTTTTCATTTTGATAATTTTTATTTTTGGAACACAGATTTGAGAAATTAGAGAAATTTTAAAAAATTTTTATGCGGATTCTATATTGTAATGGATTTTTGAAATTGCCATTGAAATTAACTTCTTACTTACTTAAAAACGACACGTAGTCTTTTGTGAAATTATACTCAAATATGGCTTGTTTGTACTCCAATTCTTTCTGAATCATTTGCGTTTCAGAAATCAAAACGTCGGATGTTTTTTCTAAACCTTGTTGAAACCTGTTTTGTCTAATTCGATAAGCCTCAGTAGTTTGTTCTACATTTAATTGAGCGAGTTTTACTTTCTCTTGAGCGTCTAATAACTGACGGCTGTATTTATTTAACTCTAATTCGCTTTTAGCTTTGTACTGCAATTCTTCCGTTTTTGCTTTTTCGTACGTCACTTTCGCTTGTTGCAATTTTCCGATGGATTTGTATCCGTCAAATAAGTTCCAAGACAATTGAGCTCCGATTACATAACCTCCAGCACTTGTGCCAAAAAGGGTATCGTCGTATAATTCGTAAGTTCCAAATGCATTCAATCGCGGTAAGAAATTCATTTTGGAGGAATTCACCATTTGTTTATACGATTCGGTTGCCAAACTCATGGCTTGAAAATCTTTACGATTAGAGAGGCTGATTTTATCTTCTTTAGCTAAAGTAGATTCTAATTCAAAGGCGTCTAATGGTTTGTAGATGGCATCTTTGTCTTCGCTATTCAACAAGAAACTAAGGTAATCCGAACTGTTTCGTACTGCTGATTTGGCAGCTTGCAGTTGGTTTTTAATTTCATTAATTCGAATTGCAACAGATAAAACATCTGTTTTTTGTACCAACCCTTGCTTGTTATAATTCTGAACCATTCTACCGTTTTCAGTCGCAGTAAAAAGTGCTTTTTCCATAACAGCTACCATTTGATAGGCCAATTGCAGTTCCATATAACTCTTTTTCGCATCCAAAAGAATCGCTTCTTGGGTGCGTTCTGACTGCAATTTGAAAGATTCTGCCTTGATTCTAGCCGCTTTTCGTTGTGCAAAACCATCAAAATTCAATATCGGTTGTAATACTTCTATTTTTGTGGCATAATTCTGAATCGCACTTGGGTCGTTCAGCAAACTTGGATTAAAATCATATTGCGTCAAAATTTCCTGATTCAATTTCGAGCCAAAAGCCATCAAAGGATTAGTGGTTGAAATTGCCGTGTGAGAAACGGTTACATTCGGTAAGAACACCGCTGCCGACTGCCTTAATTCAGCTTGCGAAATTTTAAAATTCTGTTGGGAAATTTTAATTTGTAAATTGCCTTCCGCTACTTTTTTAAGTATTGTTTCTTTGGATATTCCAATGGTGTCTTGTGCTTTTACTTGCGAAAAACCAAGAAAGGTCAAAAGACATAAAGTCAGATATTTTGCATTCATAAACTTATACGTTTAATTAGTAATGCAAAAATCCGATTAAAGATTCGCGTGTACAGTTACATTAGTTACACAAGGAAAAAAAGGGTGCTTAAGGGTTAAACCTTAATGGCAAATTGTAGCAACTTTATTCCATTTTGGTTTTTTTTAAATAAAATAATCGCGCAAAGTTGCAGAAACGCAAAGCGAAGTGTAATAATATTATCTTTAACTAATTCTTAAAATAGCGACAAGCATAGATTGATTTCATATGATGTATCACTTTTATCAATTTATCTTGCTTAGAGACTTAGCGTCTTTGCGAGATAAACTATTCCTATGCGAGAGCTATTTAAATTTTATTTCAACAACTGTATTTTATTACGTCCCAAAATAAGTTCGCCGCTTTCTTCCAACTGTTTCAAAAGTCTTGAAACTACTACTCTAGCTGTACCTAACTCATTGGCCAGTTGTTCGTGAGTAATTGATAGCGTTTTTGAATGGGTCATTTCTACCTTTTTTTGGAGTAAATTCAGTAAACGTTCGTCTACTTTCTTGAAGGCAATTGCATTGACAATATCTAGTAATTCTTCAAATCGTTTGTGGTACAATCTGAAAATATAATCCAACCATTGGGGATAATCTTTGATAAAAAGCGAAACTTTCTCCATAGGAAGGAATAAAATTTCGGCATCTTCCTCCACTTCTGCTTTTACTTTACTGGTTTCATTGTGCATCCCGCCCAAAAAAGACATGATGCAACTTTCACCGGCTTTAATGTAGTACAGTAAAATTTCGCGTCCGTCGTCTTCCATTCTAAAAACTTTCATGACTCCTTTTGTAACAATCGGAATAGAACGAATATGTGAATTTTCATTTAAAATTACGCTTCCAGCCTTGTAGTTTTTTTGAATTCCAAATTCATATAGTTTGGCAATCAGTTCAGGAGACGTTTTAAATTCAGAAATTTCTTGTAGTGGATTCATTTAGCAAATATAAGGTTAGTTTTGTATTACTTTACAATATAAATGGAAGCTAAAACAATTCTTTATTAAAATTATTTGCTCTGTAGCACATTAAAACCCACCGTCAAATTATTAAAAAAAAGTGTGAAAGATTACAATTAACTGCTGAAAATGCATTAAATTGTAACAATTATAACTTTTCTCATTTTAAATAAAAATATATTTTTCATGGACATCGCTACTATTACTGAGCTAATTACAACAAAATTAATGGATTGGGCCGAAGCATTAATCAAACTTTTACCCAACATCATTGTAAGTGCTGTAGTTTTGGTTATTGGTTTTTATATTGCAAAATTCGTTCGGAAAATTGCAAAAAATTTGATTTCAAAGGTATCTCCTAACCATACACTCAATAACCTGTTCAGTTCCATTGTTTATGCTGTCATGATTGGAATTGTTTTATTTACGGTACTTAGTATTTTAAATTTAGATAAAGCTGTTACTTCCATTCTTGCTGGAGCCGGTATCTTAGGTTTAGGACTTGCATTTGCCTTTCAAGATATTGCAGCCAATTTTATTTCAGGAATTTTCATATCATTCAGAAAACCCATTCGAATTGGCGATATTGTCCAAATTAAAGATTATATGGGAAAAGTAAAGGGAATTAATTTACGCGATACCGAAATTGAAACTTTTCAAGGTAAGATTGTAATCATTCCTAATAAAGATGTTTTCCAAAATCCAATCGAAAATTATACATTGATTAATAAGCGGCGTTTTGACTTGACCGTTGGCGTTTCTTATGGCGATGATTTAGATAAAGTTCAGCAAATTACTTTGAATGCTGTAAAAGATATTGAAATGCTTTCAAAGACGGATGAAGTAAGCGTATTCTTTACCGAATTTGGCGACAGCTCCATTAATCTTTCCATCCGAATGTGGATTAATACTACTGAACAGTCCACGTTTAACTTAGTAGGGAGCGAAGCCATTAAACGAATTAAGAAAGCCTATGATGCGAATGACATTATGATTCCCTTTCCTATTCGAACATTGGATTTTGGAATTAAAGGTGGCGTTTCGCTCTCCGAAATACCTCTTCAAATGGGTTCAGAACCTATTTCTGAAAATTAGAAAGGACTTTTAATTTGCTGCTAAATTTGAAATACACAAAATAAATTCGCTATTCAAAAGTAAAAGTTTTTAATTTGAACCTTTCAATTAAACCTTTTACGCTAAACTTAGTCCAATATTTAAATTAAAAATTTGCAGGACGAGAAGGAATTTATCGACCAATTATTGCATCCTAAAACGCAAAACGCAGCTTTTGAGAAACTTATTAAAGATTTTCAAAGACCTTTGTATGCACATATACGTTCAATTGTTTTAAATCACGAGGACACAAATGATGTTTTGCAAAACGTATTTATTAAAGTCTTTCGTAATTTGAAAAATTTTAAAAGAGAAAGCAAACTGTTTTCTTGGGTCTATCGAATTGCAACGAATGAATCCATCACATTCATTAATCAAAAGGCAAAGAAAAACAATATTTCATCACAAGAATATGCTCAAAAAGAAATTGATAATTTAAAGGCAGATGCTTATTTTGATGGTGATGCCGTACAGCTAAAATTACAGAAAGCAATTGCTCTTTTACCTGAAAAACAACAATTGGTTTTTAAAATGAAATACTTTCAAGAATTAAAATACGAAGAAATATCAGCCGTTTTAGGTACGACTGTCGGAGGTTTAAAAGCTTCTTATTTTCATGCCGTAAGAAAAATTGAAGATTACATGAATGCAGATTAAACTATTTGCTTTTAAAAAAGTCAAAATATTATGAATAAATTTAATTTAGAACAACATCCTAAAATAACAAGTGGGTTTACGACTCCAGAAAATTATTTTGATACATTATCAAATACAGTTTTGGAGAAAACAAAGCAACAGCCAAAGCAAGAAACTCGGGTTTTGAGTTTGAATCGGGTAATTTATATTGCAGCGGCAATTTTGGTTTTGGCTTTAAGTGTTCCCTTCTTTCAAAGTAATTCAAATGTTACGTTAGAGCAAATTGACACCAACTCGATTGAAAATTATTTATCGTATCAAACTAATATCTCTCAATATGAATTGATTAATTCGATTGAATTGGAAGACTTAGACGCTATGAATATTAACTTAGCACTTGAAGATGAATCGGTTGAAGCTATTTTAACAATGAACCCCAATTTTGAAAATTATATAACTGAGTAATATGAAAACTAGACAATTAATTACCTTACTTTTTTTGATGTGTTCGATTACCTTTTATAGTCAGGAATCGAAAAAAGAGAAAATTAAAGCATTGAAAATCGCCTACATCACTAAAGATTTAAATCTTTCAAGTAATGAAGCCGAAAAATTTTGGCCCGTTTATAATTCTTACGATGAGAAGCAATTTGAATTAAGGATGATAAAAATGCGCAAAATTAGAGAAGAGTTGAAAAGTAAACCAATTGATGCATTTTCGGATAGTGAAGCGAATGTACTTTTAAGTCAAATTGATAATCTAGAAGACGAAACTTATCAGAATAGGAAAAAATTAATTATTGATTTAAGGAAAATAATTAGCCCTGTGAAAATATTGAAACTTAAACAATCAGAGGATGACTTTAATAAAACGTTATTAAAACAGTATCGTAAAAGAAATTAGTGTATTGAGTTGAATTGTTTCATTTTAATTTTTTACTTTTGGTTGCAAAGAATATGAAATGATTAATGCATCGGCGAGTGGCTGGATTGATAAATTTTTTATTGAACAAGGCACGTCTACAGTACCTTTAATTAACTATCCCGAGGATTTTTATAAACGTACTCGAGAGACTGGTTTTGTTTATGGCCATATTGTTTCGTTCGATACTCGTGAACCTATTGATACTAAAGGTTGGATTAGTGAGGAAATTTCAAAAGTGGCATTGCTTACTACTCTGTATACGACTTTTGAAATGATTACCCAAGAAGTCGGTTCCAAAAAATTTGTAGCTACTGCATTGATTTTTTATCAAAAGATTCATCCCGAAAGTTTTAATCTTTTAAAGAAAATATTACCTAGCGATACTGTAAGCCAAAAGCTTGAAAAAATTATTAATGAAAGGGTAAAAACCAACGAAAACATCATTAGTAAGAACTTTTCTCATATTGTAACCAATGCGTTATTATTTGAGGATGTTTTGGCATTTATGCATTATTTAATGCATGATGAAGTACCTCAGAATTATTTAAAAAAGCTAGAAGAAGCAATAGTTAGTGTAGTTTCTTTAGCACTTCAGACCAAGTCGAATCCGACCAAATACGATGATTTACTGATTAAGCTCTTTGAAGCTTCCGTAAGATTTACAAAATTTTCGAAGGTGAATGTTCGAAATTTAGAAACCTTAGAGCTCAATTATTTTTCTACTATTTTAGAACGTTACTATTTAATTGATATGGCTTGTTTGGCAATGTGGAGTGATGAAAAAATAGAACAAACTGAAGCGTCGTTTTTATACCAACTCGCAAATTTGTTGAAGGTTACTCCTGACTTCGTAACCGAAAGTATCAAAAGTACCGATTTTTTTATCGAAAAAAATAAAAATGAAATCCCGTACTTTAATTACTCCAATCCTGTAAAACATTTTTACGACCAAGCCACACAAACCGTAGTAGTTTTGATTACCCGAAATAAAAATAGACTAGCTAAAGAACTTTCCCAAAGTGGTGAATTGATGGTTTTATTAGCCCATTCAACTAGAAGAGATTTAGATGAAAAGGAAAAGAAAAAAGTAAAAAAACAGTTGTTAGACATTTGCAAAACTATACCTTCCTTAACGATATTTTTATTGCCAGGGGGAAGTTTGCTTTTGCCTATCTTAATCAAATTCATTCCCAAACTTTTACCTTCCGCATTTAATGAAAATTTGGAATAAAAAAAACCACTCGAAAGTGGTTTTTTATTAAATTGATAATGTTAGTTTTTATTAGAACTCTAATTGATAGACTGCATCTAAATCTTTATTGCTTGACATATTTACTAATAAGTCCTTGACAATTCCTGAATTTAATCCATATACCCAACCGTGTAAACTCAATTCACTTCCGTTTTTCCAAGCTCCTTGAACAATTGAAGTTTTGGCCAAATCAAAAACTTGTTCTTTCACGTTTAATTCAACAAAAGCATCGAAACGTTGTTCGTTATCAACTATTGAATCTAAATAGCTATGATGCAAACGGTATACGTTTTTAATGTGTCGGATCCAGTTATCAATAATTCCAATAGAATCGTTCCCCATAGCTGCTTTTACACCGCCACAGCCGTAATGACCACAAACAATTACATGTTTTACCTTTAAAACATTTACAGCATAATCCAGTACACTTAACATATTCATGTCAGAATGCACGACCATATTAGCAATATTACGGTGAACAAAAACTTCTCCCGGTTGTGCTCCAATCACTTCATTTGCTGGAACTCTACTGTCTGAACAACCAATCCATAATAAGGGTGGCTTCTGCCCTTTTGACAATTTTTCAAAATACTCTGGGTCTTCATTAATTTTAGTTGCTACCCAATTCTTATTTCCTTCGATTATTTTTTTATAAAAATCACTCATTATTTTACTTTATTTTAAAACCTACTTAAGGAATTATTTATATTTAATTAGTTTGTCTTTTTTTTTCCTAATACGGCAATACACTGGTTGTAATCTTGTCTTGCCTGTTTTCTAATTCTTTCTTCCTCAAAATTTTCGAAGAAAACATGATTATTTTCGTCATTGATATCGTCCAGTTCGTAAGCTTTCTTGAAACCTTTAAGTTTCACTTTTATATTTTCTTCAGATGCTCTAACTGTTGCAAAATCTTGAATCAAATCTAATACATCATGTGCTATATAGACCGTGTCTTCGGCATTAATAACAACTCTGGAATTTTCTGGTATCGAAATTAAAGTGGATTTAATGGCCGCTTTATTTAAAAAAGATACTTCTTGAGCTAAGTCAATTCGAATAACATCTCCTTCTTCAAATTTATCTTTTCTAAACCTATAAGCCCTTTGCATATTACCTCTAATGATGAAAATAACACTAATCACAATTCCAAGAGCCACACCTTTCAATAAATCCATAAATACTACACCTAAAAGAGTTGCAATAAATGGAATGAATTGATATTTTCCTTTTTGCCAAAAGTGCACAATTGTAGATGGTTTAGCAAGTTTGTATCCAACAAGAAATAAAACAGCAGCTAATGTAGCAAAAGGTATTTTATTTAATAAAAATGGAATTGCTAAAACACTTACTAAAAGGAAAACTCCATGAATAATAGCCGACATTTTAGATTTTGCACCGGCACTATTATTTGTAGATGTCCTTACCACAACTGAAGTAAGCGGCAAACCACCAATTAGAGAACTTAAAATATTTCCGATACCTTGTGCTTTTAATTCAACATTAGTATCAGTCAAACGTTTTTGTTCATCCATTCGGTCGGCAGCTTCTATACAAAGCAGTGTTTCAATTGAAGCGACAACTGCTATAGTTGCACCTACAATCCATACTTTGTAATCTAAGAAAGCGTTAAAATCTGGAAGTAAAATAATATTTCTAAAATCCTCAACGGTCTCAGGAACAGGTAAAGATACCAAATGTTCTGAAGTAATTGCTAGGGAACTTCCTGACCTGATTAAAAATTCATTAATCAAAATCCCCACAATAACGGCAACTAGAGCACCCGGAACTAATTTAAGCTTTTTCAAGAAAGGCACTTTGTCCCACATTAACAATATTGTTAGTGAAATTACTGTGACAATAACTGCCCCTAAATTTATGTAATCTAACGCACCAATAATTGTAGAAAATGTATTTCCTCCACCTTGTTGCACAAAGGATTGATCACCTTCAAAATCGGCGTCATAACCGATCGCGTGTGGAATTTGCTTTAAAATAATTATCACACCTATACCTGCTAGCATTCCTTCAATTACATTTGTTGGAAAATAATTAGATATACTACCCGCTTTTAAAAATCCAAGAATTAATTGTATTAATCCGGCGATTAAACCCGCTGCAAGGAAAATGTTGAATGCTCCTAAATCAGTGATTGCCGTTAATACAATTGCAGTAAGTCCTGCTGCTGGACCTGAAACACTTAAATGAGATTTACTAAAAAAACCTACGACGATTCCTCCAACAACACCTGCAATAATTCCCGAAAGAGGTGGTGCACCAGAAGCTAAAGCGATACCTAAACACAATGGCAACGCCACTAAAAAAACCACTAAACCAGCAGGTATATCTGATTTAAGGTTAGCAAAAAGATTGATTTTTTTTGTCATTTCCTAAAAAAATAATTATATAAATAGTTACTCTATGTTTATTAAAACAAAGATTATTTTGTCAATTAGATTGACCTATAAAATATAATTATACGTTGGGCGGTGGAGAAAATATAGCCGGAGTAATGGTATCGTGTTTCAATTGATTCTCTGAAATAATCAATGATGAAGATAAGCTCGCTAATTTAAAAGAATTTTCTTTATTCACTTGTATTTTAAAATCCTTAACTGCCTTATGAGAAAGTTCTTCTTCTACCATATTATAAAAGTAAGAAGTATCGCATGATTTATTAATTACACTTACAATTGTAGGTGTAGCTAAAAAAGATACGAAAAGAATTAATAGTAAGTAGCTGGCAGTTTTCATTTCAACAAAAGTAACAGTTCAAAATTAAAAGACTAATAAAAAAATAAATTTTTAGAAAAAAATTAACAATGATGTGCCTACAAAACACATAGTACTTTGAAATTTGATTTCTTTTAAAGAACAATAGCTGCACAGTTATTAGTCCAAAAAAAAACCATTTCTTTTCAGAAATGGTTTTAAAATAATGGATTTTGCAAAGGAAAATTTACTTGCTTAATTCGGCGTCAAGTGCTTTCGATTTTTCTTTCATTTCTAAAGCTTTGTATACCGTTAAGAGCACTTCTTTAGCAACCCTGTTTTTACCATCAAGATTTACCGTTTTTTCTAAAAGTATAACTACATCGTGTAATGTTTCATCACGTTTAGTTTTAAGTATATCGTATTTCTTATTGTCAGCTGCTGAAGTACCTAATTTATTCATTTGATCTAAAAGTCCCTGAGCATCATCAATTCGAACTGCTGATAAGTTGAAATAAGCATTTGCCATATTAGGATTAAGTTCAATTGCTCTTAAATAATACGTTTCAGCATTTCTATTATCTTTATTTTGACCACTAACAACGCCTAAATTATAAACTAAGTCTGCATTGGTTGGGTCTTTTTCTAAAACCTCACTAATTAAAGCGGCATACGTTTTCATGTCGTTTGTCTTCAAATAAATATCAGCTTGCGACATTATTAATGAAGTATCGTCAGGATTTACTTTCCGAGCTTCCAAAATAGCACTTTTTGCTTCTTCAGTTTTTCCTTCACTAATTAGAATTAATGCGATATTTTTATAAATCTCACCACGCTTTGAAGCCTCTTTTTCTGTAGTTGGTGTTATATGCGTTCCTATTTTTACAGCTTTATCACGGCCTTCTTTATTAGTGAAATACTCGACGTTGTCATTTGCTTTGCTGACTGCTAAGTAATTTGTTTTTTCGCCAGAATAATCTATGTTTTTCAACAACATATAATATTCCAATGCTGTTTTGTAATCATTCCCACTTATAGCATAATTTGCAGCATAGTACAACTTTTCTTTATCCGTCAAATCCAATTGGTAAATCGCGTACAATATTGCAGAAGCATCACTAAAACGCTTTTGATCACCTAGACTAATAGCATACGACAATAAAGTAGGTTTGTAAGCTATGCTTAATTCTTGGATTTTTTCTGAAAGAACATCCTTACCTGATTTCTTTTCATAAACTAACACTGAATTAGCACTATTAGAAAAATCAGCTATTTTTGCTGGTGTGAAAAATTTGAGAGCGTTTTTTGAGTCTGCCTGATTCTCAGGTTTACTCATCGCTTCTGTCATTTCTATAAAAGGAACACTCGCTTTATAGAAATTTAAATAAACCGTATCTTCTTCATTAGTAGAAGATACTAAAGGAGCTGCAGTTGCTACACCCGCTTTAAAATTTAGTACGTCTTTCTGACTTAATTTTTCTTTTTCGTAGATTTTCTTTAATGTTTTAAACTCATTTTTTTGTGCAAAAGCGCCTATTGAAATTAAAAGAGCAGTTGCTAGGATACTATATTTTCTTTTCATCACTTTAAATATAAATTATTAGTTGAATTAATTATTCTTCAGTTTCTGAAGTATTTTCATCCATATTTTCATCGTTATTTTCATCGTTATTTTCAGAATCTAAATTTGCTTCATCTGTTTCTTCACCTTCAATTATTATTTCTTCTTCGTCGTCCTTCATTACTTTAGTTACTGCAGCAATCGAATCGTTTCCTTTGATGTTGATTAATTTAACACCTTGTGTGGCACGACCCATAACTCGTAAATCTTCAACCGCCATTCTGATTGTTAATCCAGACTTGTTGATAATCATTAAATCATCAGTATCTGTAACGGCGTTGATAGAAATTAAAGCACCCGTTTTTTCAGTAATATTTAGCGTTTTCACACCTTTACCACCTCTGTTTGTGATTCTGTAAACATCTTCACCGTCGTCTTCCACCAATTTGGTACGTTTTCCGTATCCTTTTTCAGTTACTACCAATAGTTGTGTATCGCTTACATTGTCTTTATTTACAGAAACCATACCAATTACTTCATCCTTTTCGTCTTGAAGGGTAATTCCTCGAACGCCTGAGGCCGTTCTTCCCATTGGTCGGGTTTTTCCTTCTTCAAAACGAACTAATTTTCCAGATTTAACAGCAACTAATATTTGACTTTCACCATCAGTTAACTTAGCCTCTAATAATTCGTCGTCTTCGCGAATAGTAATTGCAGCAACTCCATTTATTCTTGGACGTGAATATTGTTCCAATGAAGTCTTTTTCACTTGACCTTTTTTGGTAACCATAATTACATAATGACTATTGATGTAATCCAAATCTTTCAAATCTTGAGTACAAATGAAAGCTTTTACTTTATCATCGCTTTCAATATTAATCAAGTTTTGAATCGCACGACCTTTACTAGTTTTACTTCCTTCTGGAATTTCGTAAACCCGCATCCAGAAACATTTTCCTTTTTGCGTAAAGAACATCATGTATTGGTGATTAGTAGCTACAAACATATGCTCTAAGAAATCTTGGTCTCTTGTTCCAGCACTTTTTTGTCCTACTCCACCTCTATTTTGCGTTTTGTATTCGTTTAAGTTGGTACGTTTTATATATCCTGCATGAGAAATGGTTATAATTACCTTCTCATCAGCAATTAAATCTTCGATACTTACATCTCCACCGGCATATTCAATCGTAGAACGACGTTCATCACCATATTTATCCCGAATTTCAATTAGCTCTTCCTTAATCAAGTCCGTTCTTAAATTAATATCTGCCAATAAACCTTTCAAATAGTCTATAGTTTTCATTAATTCTTCGTATTCTAATCTTAATTTGTCTTGTTCAAGACCTGTTAATTGACGCAAACGCATTTCTACAATTGCTCTTGCTTGAATATCGGAAAGTTTGAACCTCTCAATTAATTTATCACGAGCTTCTTCCGTATTTTTCGACGAACGAATTAAAGCAATTACTTCATCAATATTATCTGAAGCAATAATTAAACCTTCTAAAATATGGGCTCTTTCTTCCGCTTTACGTAACTCAAATTGTGTCCTACGAACCACTACATCGTGACGGTGCTCGATGAAATAATGAATCATGTCTTTTACATTCAACATTTGTGGACGCCCTTTTACAAGTGCGATATTGTTGACACTAAAAGAAGATTGTAATTGTGTGTATTTATATAAGGTATTTAAAACCACATTTGGCGTTGCATCCCGTTTCAAAATATAAACGATTCGCATTCCATTTCGATCAGATTCATCGCGAATATTGGCAATTCCTTCAATTTTTTTCTCGTTAACTAAGTCAGCAGTACGTTTAATCATGTCTGCTTTATTCACTTGGTATGGAATTTCAGTAACGATGATGCATTCACGTCCGTCTACTTCTTCAAAACCAACTTTTGCACGCATAACAATACGTCCTCGACCTGTTTTGAATGCTTCACGAACGCCATCATAACCATAAATTACGCCACCAGTTGGAAAATCGGGCGCTTTGATGTAGTTCATCAACTCATCAATTTCGATATCATTGTTATCTAAATACGCTAAAGTCCCATCAATAACCTCTGTAAGGTTATGTGGAGGCATATTTGTAGCCATACCTACTGCAATCCCAGTTGCTCCATTAATTAATAAGGTAGGAACGCGAGTTGGCATTACTTTTGGCTCATACAATGTATCATCAAAGTTCAATTGAAAATCTACCGTCTCTTTTTCGATATCAGCCATAATTTCTTCCGAAATTTTTCGCATTCTAGCTTCGGTATATCGCATTGCAGCGGGACTATCGCCATCTACAGACCCAAAGTTACCTTGACCATCTACCAATAAATATCTTAAACTCCACTCTTGGGCCATACGAACCATTGCATCATAGACGGACGTATCTCCATGTGGGTGATACTTACCTAATACTTCTCCTACAATTCTTGCAGATTTTTTATGAGCAGATTTTGAAGTTACTCCTAAATCATACATTCCATAAAGTACTCTTCGATGTACTGGTTTCAAGCCATCTCTAACATCTGGAAGAGCTCGTGAGACAATAACTGACATCGAATAATCGATGTAAGCTGATTTCATTTCATCTTCTATGTTTATTGGAATTAACTTTTCTCCGTCAGCCATATTCTATATTTATATTAAAAATTGTTTATTCTAAAAATCCCGCTAATATAACCTTTTATAACCATTTTTCGCCTATAAATGAAGTAGAAATTTAACCGATTTATTAACAAGTTGACCCTCGTTTTTAGTTAATAAGTTAGTAGTAATTTAACTTTTTTATTTAAAATATTTTTTGTCCCTTAGCTGACAAGGTTTTCTAAAGGAATGATTTTTGCAAAAGCATAGACAGAAGCACTAATTTTTAGAACCAAACTTATAATTATGGATGACAATTTTTCACCAAGAGTAAAAGATGTAATCAGTTACAGTAAAGAAGAAGCCCTACGTTTAGGTCACGACTTTATTGGAACAGAGCATCTTATGTTAGGTATCTTACGAGACGGAAATGGCAAGGCTATAAATATTATGAACAACTTATCGATAGATTTGGACCATCTTCGAAAAAGAGTTGAAATTTTAAGTCCTGCCAACCCCAATGCAAACGCAACAAACGATAAACGAAATTTACAACTTACTATTCAGGCTGAACGTGCTTTAAAAACCACATTTCTTGAAGCTAAAGTTTTTAAAAGTACTTCGGTTAGTACCGCACATTTGTTATTATGCATTCTAAGGAATGAAAACGACCCAACAACCAAGTTGCTTAATAAGCTTAAAATAGATTATGATGCAGCTAAAGAACAATATTTGAATATGACGCCAACCGATGATAATTTTTTAGGCAGCCTGCCGAAGAATGAAGCTTTTAATGAAGATTCAGGACAAGATGACAGTTTTAAAGACAGTTCGTTTAACAATCCCGCCAACAAATCTAACAAAAAGTCGAAAACACCTGTTTTAGATAATTTTGGTAGAGATTTAACAGAAATGGCTGAAGAAGGAAAATTAGACCCAATTGTAGGACGTGAAAAAGAAATTGAACGCGTTTCGCAAATTTTGAGTCGACGAAAAAAGAACAATCCGCTGCTAATTGGTGAACCTGGTGTGGGTAAATCAGCGATTGCAGAAGGACTGGCTTTGCGAATTATTCAGAAGAAGTGTTCTAGAATTCTTTTTGGAAAACGAGTAGTTACACTTGATTTGGCGAGTTTGGTTGCAGGAACAAAGTACCGTGGACAGTTCGAAGAGCGAATGAAAGCGGTAATGAATGAGTTGGAAAAAAATGATGATATTATTCTTTTCATTGATGAAATTCACACTATTGTAGGAGCTGGTGGAGCAACAGGTTCGCTTGATGCTGCCAACATGTTTAAACCTGCTTTAGCAAGAGGTGAAATCCAATGTATTGGTGCTACAACATTAGACGAATACCGTCAGTATATTGAGAAAGACGGAGCTTTAGAACGTCGTTTTCAAAAAGTAATTGTTGAGCCAACAACAGTTGAAGAAACGATAACAATTTTGCATAATATCAAAAATAAATACGAAGACCATCACAATGTTATTTACTCGGACGATGCGATTGAAGCATGTGTCAAATTAACAGATAGATATATGTCTGACCGATTTTTACCAGACAAAGCTATTGACGCATTAGATGAAGCAGGATCAAGAGTTCATATTACAAATATTGAAGTCCCAAAACAAATACTTGATTTGGAACGACAGTTAGAGGAAGTTAAAGAACTTAAAACAAGTGTTGTTAAGCGACAAAAATACGAAGAAGCAGCTCGTCTTCGTGACGATGAAAAACGCATTGAAAAGGATTTGGCAATAGCACAAGAACAGTGGGAAGAGGATTCTAAAAATAACCGAATTGAAGTTTCAGAAGACAATGTTGCCGATGTAGTTTCGATGATGTCAGGAATACCTGTAAATAGAATTGCGCAAACGGAAAGTAATAAATTGGCAAAATTACCGGAATTAATTCAAGGAAAAGTAATTGGACAAAACGAAGCAGTATTAAAAATAGCTCGTTCGATTCAAAGAAATCGTGCAGGATTGAAAGACCCAAATCGACCAATTGGATCCTTTATTTTCTTAGGGCAAACAGGTGTTGGAAAAACACAATTGGCCAAAGTAATTGCAAAAGAGTTATTTGACTCAGAAGATGCGTTAATTCGTATTGACATGAGTGAATATATGGAAAAATTCGCCATTTCTCGTTTAGTTGGAGCTCCTCCCGGATACGTAGGTTATGAAGAAGGAGGTCAGTTGACTGAAAAAGTTCGTCGCAAACCTTATTCTGTAGTTCTTTTAGATGAAATAGAAAAAGCACATCCTGATGTATTTAATATGATGCTTCAAGTTTTGGATGATGGGTATTTGACGGATAGTTTAGGTAGAAAAGTAGATTTCAAAAATACTATTATAATTATGACTTCTAATATTGGTGCTCGCCAATTGAAAGATTTTGGTCAAGGTGTTGGTTTTGGAACAGCTGCTAAAACAGCTCAAACAGACGAGCATTCCAAAAGTGTCATTGAAAATGCATTGAAAAAGGCTTTTGCCCCTGAATTTTTAAATCGAATTGACGACGTTATTGTATTCAATCCTCTAGAAAAAGAACATATTGACGTCATTATTGAACTTGAGCTGGAGAAATTATATGCTCGAATTAAAGATTTAGGATACAAATTGAACTTGTCTTCAAAAGCGAAAGCTTATATCGCTGAAAAGGGTTTTGACAAGCAATTTGGTGCTCGACCACTAAAAAGAGCCATTCAAAAATATGTGGAAGACACTCTAGCAGAAGAAATTATCACAACTAAAATCAGTATTGGCGATGAAATCTTTATGGATTATGAAGAAGGTCAAACGGAATTATCTGTTAAAGTTCATAAAATGAAAGAACCCACTAAATAATTTACTATCAAACATTTACTAACCCGCTAATTTTTTCAGAGCGGGTTTTTTATTTTTTATAGTAAGAGTATTGTTTTTCAAAACAAATTTCTACATTTGATAAACGCAAATTTCAAAAAATAAACGCATGTTACAAGAGAAAGTTATAGTTGGAAGTGAAGAATGGTGTTCGTTTCCTGAGCTTGGAATTCCTACAATTAAAGCAAGGGTAGACTCGGGCGCGAAAACCTCTGCACTGCATGCCATCAATATCGCTCCATTTATTAAAGAGGGTGAAAATTGGGTGAAATTTGACATCAATCCTATTCAAAATAATGTCAAAACAATTATTCACTGCGAATCGAAATTAGTTGACAAAAGAGTCGTGAAAAGTTCCAGTGGTTTTCGCGAACAACGTTATGTTATTGGTGCTGAACTTGAAATTGGTGGTCAACATTGGTCTGTTGAAATTACTTTAACGAATCGAGATTCGATGGGTTTTCGAATGCTTTTAGGTCGTGAAGCCATGAGTGGTCGTGTTTTAGTAGACCCTTCACAAAAATATTTGTTGGGTCAACCTTCTCAAGATACTTTAAAAGAATTGTATAAAACGTCGGAACAAGCCAAAACGGGTTTGAGAATTGGTGTTTTAGCAAGTAATCCAGAGTTGTATTCCAATAAAAGAATCATGGAAGCGGGTGAAATGCGTGGTCACGAAATGCATTTTTTGAATATAAAAGAATGTTACATGAAATTGGATGCTACCAATCCTGAAATTCATTATCGAGGAGGAAAAATTTTAGATAAATTTGATGCTGTAATTCCAAGAATACGACCAAGTATTACATTTTACGGTTGTGCTTTAACCAGACAATTTGAAGCATTAAAAGTATATTGCTTGAATTCAGCTGCGGCAATTACACAATCTCGTGACAAACTTTATTCATTACAACTTCTTCTAAACCATGGAGTTGACATTCCTACGACTGGTTTTGCAAATTCACCTTTGGACACTAACGATTTGATAAAAATGGTTGGTGGCTCACCATTAATCGTAAAATTATTAGAAGGAACACAAGGGAAAGGTGTTGTTTTAGCAGAAACCAAAAAAGCGGCAGAAAGTGTGATTAATGCTTTCAAAAGCTTAAATGCAAATATTTTAGTTCAAGAATTCATCAAAGAAGCGAACGGAAAAGACATTCGTTGTTTTGTAATTGACGGAAAAGTAGTTGCTGCAATTCAAAGAGAAGCATTGCCGGGAGAATTTAGAGCCAACATCCATTTAGGCGGAACCGCTTCTATCATTAAAGTTACTGCCGAAGAGCGTCGAATTGCTATAAAAGCAGCAAAAGCGATGGATTTGAAAGTGGCAGGAGTTGATATCATTCGGTCATCAAAAGGACCGCTTTTATTAGAAGTAAATTCATCTCCTGGATTAGAGGGAATTGAAGGAGCTACGAATAAAGATATTGCTAGTGAAATGATTAAAGCGATTGAAAAGAATTTTAGACACCGTCAAGGTTAATAAAAATTGTTAGCATGTTCGATACGTTTATGAATAAAGTACTTCATAAAATTTAAAACAATAAAAAAGAGAGTTCATTTACTAGTAAAAGAGCTCTCTTTAAGTTTTATTAATTTATATTCCTACAGTTAACGTTGACAGCACTTCGAGGCAAATAATTTCAATAATAGCAATGCTACCAAATTTTCATTTAAATAAATTAATACCGTAAGGTAACAAAAAAATTAATTAAACCATTGACATTATGTAAATTAATTTTTATTTAACAGATGTGTTTCTTTGATAGGTTTCAATTTCAAGAAATGCTCTTCCTAAATATTCAATAATTGTAGAAGCCACAAATGCTTGTGTTCCTGTTTCTGGTCGAGCCAAATCAGCTGCTAATCCGTGAATATAAACACCTAAAATTGACGCATCTTCTGCAGAATATTTTTGTGCTAATAAACTCGTAATAATTCCCGTCAACACATCACCACTTCCGGCCGTTGCTAATGCAGGATTTCCTGTAGAATTTTTATAACATTTTCCATCCGAAAAAATATAGGTTGGAGCTCCTTTCATAACAACAATGCACTTTAAAGTTTTGGAAAGTGCTGCTGTTTTCTCAAACATATCTTCATAAGATGTCCACTTACCAATAAGTCGTTCTAATTCGCCTAAATGAGGTGTTAAAATGGTTTGTGGTTTTAAACTCAACAACCATTTCGGATTGTAAGCCAGAATATTTAAGGCATCGGCATCAATAACTAATGGAACTTCGTTTACGTTCAAAAACTTGTAAAATGCTCTTCGTGTTTTTGGCTCCTGCCCCATTCCCATGCCAATTCCGATTGCCTTTGGAACGATTGAAAATTCAATATTTGAAATGTGTGTCGCATTTTTATCAGTCAAAACCATTACTTCAGGAATCGCTGTCTGCAAAATGGAATAACCAACTTTTGGAACAAAAGCAGTCACTAAACCACAACCTGAATGCAATGCTGATTTTGAAGACAACAGTGCGGCTCCAATTTTCCCATAACTTCCGCCAATAATTAAGGCATGTCCTTGAATTCCTTTATGTGTATCGTTTTGGACTCGCCGGTAAATTTTTGAAATCGATGCTTTAGTGAGTTTGGTGATTTTCATAATTTGTGTATTTCCGCGCTGATTTCCATTTATTTAGTTATCTCGCAAAGACGCCAAGCTAAATACTAAGTTTTGCGTCTTGGCGCCCTTGCGAGATTCAAGTTTTTATTAATATTGTTTGAGAAATCTAAAAAGATAAATACCGAAAAAATAAATTTAAAAAATGTCAATATCTCCTTTTCCTTCTCTCAAAATCACAGGTTCTGGCCCTGATAAATCAATAATAGTTGACGGTTGGTTGTCTCCGTAACCGCCATCAATAACCATATCTACCAAGTTCTGCCATTTCTCGAAAATCAATTCTGGGTCAGTCGTGTATTCAATCACATCATCTTCATCATAAATTGAAGTCGAGACAATTGGATTCCCCAACTGTTTTACGATTTCTAACGCAATCGCATTATCAGGAACCCGAATACCAACCGTAGTTTTTTTCTTAAATTCTTTCGGTAGGTTGTTATTTCCAGGTAAAATAAAAGTATACGCTCCAGGAAGTGCTCTTTTCAATAGTTTAAAAGTACTAGTATCAATTTGCCGTACATAGTCAGAAATATTACTCAAATCAGAACAAACAAAGGAGAAATTTGCTTTTTCCAATTTGATTCCTTTGATTTTTGCAATTCGTTCCAAGGCTTTCGTATTGGTAATATCACAACCCAGACCATATACGGTATCAGTTGGATAAATTACTAAACCTCCATCTTTTAAAACCTTTACTACCTTTGCAATAGCAGCTTCATTAGGTTTATCTTCGTAAATTTTTATAAATTGTGCCATCTTCTACTCTTTTTCAAATTTTTAATTGAAGTTAAGCAAAAATACTGAAAAAGTCCTCCATAACTCTACTATTTAAGATAGATAAAAGGATTGACTAACTCATATTTTGGACTTCTTTTCATAAAATCATTGAAAAAAGCTGTGTGTGCCGCACCCATAATTATAAAAACACGGTCGGTTGGTTTTAAATCAATTTGATTTAAATTTGAATACATTCGCAAATTTCTCTGATAAAATTTAGCAGCTTGATCCGCACCTTCATAATTTCCCTCCGTGGAAACGTAAGTCAACATATCAGCGTTTATATTCATCAAAAAATCTAAATATTGGGGATGATTCTCCACTTTTAATTTTTCGAGTAAACTCAAATTGTCGTAATTCAGGTTTTTTTCTTGTAATTCAATTAGATTTGAATAACGCTCATACGTGTCATCATTTATTTTAGTTTTTGCTAATTGGTACCCGATTCCATAATTATAACCCATTTTATGGTCTATGCCAAAAATCTGTTTTGTTTTTGATAAACGTCCCAATTCAAAAGCCAATAGTTCTATTTCATTCGGGTCTTTTATTTCCATTTTTGGATTAACTAAATACGCTTGATATGCTTTTTGTAAGGTAAAATTGTAAGATGGCGGTGTTTCTACAATAATTACTGTTGGCTTAAACTCCGCTAATAATTGAGCAATTTTGTGTACATCAACTTTATTTTTTTCATCTTTTTCATCAAAATCTACAGACGTGGCATCATTGGTATACCCCATGTGAAAGGTTCCAAAGTTCAGTACTTTAATGGTTTGGTGAAATTTGTCTTTGAAAATAGGAGCTTGAGCTGTAACATTTTGCATTACAACCAATAACATAAAAATAAATAACTTGTTCATAATTGTAGTTTTAAGGTTTAATACAAAAGTGTAAAATTCATCTATATTGAAAAGAATTTTTTCGATGAACACCCTTTATTCTTCGGCGAACGCTTTTTGTCATTGAAAGCCACCGTTGTATCTTTACCAAACAAAATAAAGTACTATGAAATTATTTTCAACCCAAAAAGAAATCGCACTACACCTCCTATTTTGGGTGATTTATCTAATTGGCTATTTCATTACTTTAAATCCGGATAGCAAAATAGTATATCAAGTTGAATCTGTTGATTTGTTTACCGTTACTTTTCTGATAGCAACAATTTCTACCTTCTATGTTAATTATTTTTATGTGCTGAAAACGAGCTTTAAAAGCCATAAATTACTTGCAATCTTGGTTGGTTTTGTACTAATCTTTGTTTACTTCATATTTTGTCGGTATTTACTGGAAGAAGTTCTCACATTTCATCTATTTGATGTCAACAATTATTTTGAAGGAACGAGTTTGTCTTTCTACATTCTGGATAATATTCATTGGGCTTCAACGCCAATTTTAGCAAGTAGCGCTTTATGGATTATCATCAATTTTATTCGAACTTTGCAGAATGAAGTGGTAATTACAGAAGAAAAAAAACAAGCTGAAATTCAGTTTTTAAAGTCGCAAATCAATCCTCATTTTATTTTTAATACGTTGAATAATATTTATTCATTAGTAGTTTCAAAATCTGAAAAATCATTGCATGCAATTGAAAAATTGAGTGATATCATGCGTTTCACCACTTATGAGACTCAAAAAGAACGAATTAATATACAGGATGAAATCAGTTATATAAAAAGCCTGATTGATTTGGAAGGCATTCGAATGGCAAGTTCTATTCAGATTCAAGTCGAAATTTCTGTTGATAAAGAAAACCAGGAAATTCCACCTTATATTATTTTGCCTTTTGTTGAAAATTGCATTAAGCATGGAGTTATTAATTCTGTCGAAAATCCTGCGTTAATTTCGATTGACTGCAACAAAAATGTTTTGACTATTTTAGCGGAGAATAAAATCAATTCAAATTTAAAAGACGAACATTCTGGAATTGGATTTGAAAATTTAAAGAAGCGATTGGAGTATTATTTTCCAAATAAATATAAATGGGATGTTGAAAAAAATGAAACCGATTTTAAAAGTACGTTAATCATTCACCTATGAAGAAAGTAAGCTGTATCATTTTAGACGACGAACCTTTAGCGGTTGAATTATTGAAAACTTACGCTTCGAAATTGCAACGATTAGAAGTTGTTTTAGCGACTACAGCTGTTTTTGACGTAATCACTTTTATGCAAAACAATAAAGTAGATTTGTTTTTTATTGACATTCAAATGCCAGAATTATCGGGTATTCAAATGATGGAATTGTTTAACAAAGACAGCCATTTTATCATCACTTCTGCTTATCCGAATTATGCTTTAAAAAGTTATGAATTCAGAGTCGTCGATTATCTTTTGAAACCAATTTCATTTGACAAATTTCACAAAGCAGTAACCAAATTTTTAGACAACTCAAAAGAAGCAAACGAACCTTCAGCATCCTTTCTTTTTGTAAAAGTCGATGGCAAACAAGTTCGCATTCACACCGACGAAATCTATTATATTGAAGGTTTAAGCGATTACATTAGGATTCATCTCAAGGTCGAAAGACTTGTGGTTCATGATACTTTACGGGATTTTATTGCCAAATTACCCGACCATCATTTTATGAGAATTCACCGTTCCTATATCATAAATTTGTATAAAATAAAAGCGGTAGATGGGAATTCAATTCAACATGAACTGGGCTACATTCCTATTGGTGAAACTTACAAAAATGAAGTGAAGAGTTGGATTGAAAATCAATAACTTATTCAAGAATTTCTAACTTGGCAAAACGCAATAAAAGTTTTTTAATTCCACCCACTTCAAAGTTAATCTCGGCTTTTTTGTCACCACCAACACCTTCTAAATTCACTACTTCACCTCTACCAAAGCGTTCGTGCATTACTTTTGTGCCTTGCGTCAATGGACCGTCAAATAAATTCGGACCTGAAGAAGCCGTTTTCGTCGGACCTGCTAAAGGTTTTAATTTTCGGATGCCTGCTGAAGCCGCTGCTTCATTATTGTTAAAGTATTTTGGCGGTGCCGAAGCTGTAGGTTTAAATTGACGTAATTTAGTTTTATCTACGTCGCCAAAAATATCCGAATCAATCATCGGTTTATATTTATAGTTGGTTTCAGGTGGCGAAATGTACTCTAAATATTGCTCGTCAATTTCATTAATAAAACGTGAAGGTTCGCAATCCGTTAATTTTCCCCAACGGTACCGAGATTGAGCATACGTCAAATAAGCTTGGTGTTCCGCACGAGTTAAAGCCACGTAAAACAAACGGCGTTCTTCTTCCAATTCGCTCCTGGTACTCATTGACATCGCGCTAGGAAATAAATCTTCTTCCATTCCTACCACAAAAACATAAGGAAATTCCAGTCCTTTTGCTAAGTGAATCGTCATCAGTGCAACTCGATCATCATCGCCTGTATCATTGTCTAAATCTGTTGCCAAAGCCACATCCTGCATAAATTCTGAAAGCGCACCTCTCGCTCCGTCGATTTCTCTCTGTCCTTCAATAAAATCTTTTATACCGTTTAATAATTCCTCTATATTTTCAATTTTGGCAATCCCTTCTGGTGTAGCATCTTTCTTTAATTCTTGTACCAAACCTGTTTTTTTCGCAACATGTTCTGCAAGATAAAATGCATCTTGGTTTTCATTAATGACTTGAAAACTCTGAATCATCGTTACAAAATCTTGCAACTTCGTTTTCGTTCCAGCATTCAATTTTAAGTCAATTTTATCGATATTCTGCATGATTTCAAATATCGAACGCTTGTAGTGGTTTGCCGCAATCGTAAGTTTTTCAACGGTTGTATCTCCAATTCCACGTGTTGGGTAATTAATCACTCTAATAAGCGCTTCCTCATCCTTTGGATTAATCACCAATCGTAAATAACACAACACATCTTTGATTTCTTTTCTTTGATAAAAAGATAATCCTCCGTAAATTCGATAGGGAATATCTCTTTTTCGCAACGCATCTTCCATCGCTCTAGATTGTGCATTGGTCCGGTATAGAATAGCGAACTGTCCATTTGTTAATTGGTTGTTCATCTTTTGGTCCCAAATGGTCGAAGCTACAAAACGCCCTTCTTCTGCATCGGTAACACTTCGTTGCACTTTAATTTTTGCCCCCAAATCATTTGCCGTCCAAACGATTTTATCCAATTTCGTTTTATTTTTTTCTATAATTGAATTGGCTGCTTCTACAATGCTTTTCGTAGAACGGTAATTTTGTTCTAAACGGTAGGTTTGTACATTTTCATAATCCTTTTGGAAATTCAAAATGTTGTTGATATTTGCACCTCGAAAGGCATAAATACTTTGTGCATCATCTCCCACAACGCAAATATTCTGGAAACGGTCGGATAAAGCACGAACAATTAAATACTGTGAATGGTTGGTATCTTGATACTCATCTACTAAAATGTAACGAAAACGGTCTTGATATTTTGCTAAAACTTCTGGAAAGCGATTAATTAATTCATTAGTTTTCAATAACAAATCATCAAAATCCATCGCTCCTGCTTTAAAACAACGTTCTACGTAGTTTTGATATATTTCACCTAAACGTGGTTTTTTTGACATCGCATCTGCTTCTTGCAATTCAGGATTATTGAAATACGCTTTTACGGTAACCAAACTGTTTTTGTATGATGAAATTCGACTTAAAACTTGTTTTGGCTTATAAACATCTCGATCCAATTGCATTTCCTTGATAATCGCAGAAATCAATCGAACACTATCTTGAGTGTCGTAAATAGTAAAGTTAGATGGATAGCCCAATTTATCTGCTTCGGAACGCAAAATTCGGGCAAAAACGGAGTGAAAAGTCCCCATCCACAAGTTTTTAGCTTCACCCGAACCAACAATAGCTGAAATTCGGTTTTTCATTTCCTTCGCGGCTTTATTGGTAAAAGTAAGTGCCAAAATATTAAACGCATCGACACCTAAACTCATTAAATAGGCAATTCTGATTGTTAAAACCCGTGTTTTTCCTGAACCCGCACCTGCGATAATAATCATAGGTCCGTCTTTCTGTAATACCGGCGCTTGTTGGGCTTCGTTGAGTTGACTGATATATTTTTGCATTATATAAAGTAAGCTGAAATCCAGCAAATAATTAGTAAAATAAAAAACAAAAATACGCTTCTATATGCAAACGAACAATATAGATGGTTAAATTCTCATCTTATAGCGTAAGATATAACTATAAAAAAAAATGAGTACTATTTTAATTTATTTACTCCTTGAAATAGATTAAAAAATGAATCAATCCTAAAAGTTGTGGGAAAATATTAAAATAAAGATATTAAAATTTTAAAAATTAGATACGAATGTTAGATTATTTTATCGAACTTCTCAAATTATTGCTACCCAAAATTATTGTTGACTATTTTGAATTAACCTCACATAAGAAAGCAGATGAAGTTTTGCATTTATACTTAAAAGAGATTAATTCTACACTTAATGAATACCGTAATGACAAACTGAGCTCCAAGGGATTCTTTGATGAAATAACAGTCCAAGATTTTCCCATTCAAGGACATCAGGTTTATCTTCCTATCACACGCAGAAGATGGAGATGGCTTAATGAAGACACTGGTAGAGCTGTCTTTAGAGATTGGAATTTCGTAGCAAACGAAACTCGAATAACAAGAGAGTTTGCGTCTTTTTTAAAAGAAATCAATAGATTCCAACCCAAATGATTGTAATGCTATAGCTTCTTTCTATGGGGTTTCAGGAAGGAGTTTGCAGTATCAGTACAAAGACTATTTAAGTGATTTTAAAACTTGGAAACAAAAATCACATGCAAAACAATGGCTTATTTTTCCTGATAATAGTGGTAAATGTTTATCGATAGATGAAACATCTCTCTCCAGACGTCGAAGCATTTCATTATTTACCATGGTTATTTAATACTATTTCTATAGGACATTTGGAATGGGTTGTAAATTTTCAAAACAAATTAAGTTTTATAGATTTTCAAAAAATAATTGAGAGAAATGAAAAAGGAAAAATTGATTTGATATATGACTTGATTTCTTTTTATCGGAATTATATAGGAAACATCAAAAGAAGTGAATTTAAATATTTTGTTGACAAAATCAGCTTGCAGATCAAAACATGTAGTTTACAGGAAATTCGATTTCCTCAAATGTTTTTCTAAGGGATGACGGAATTGATTTTTTTTGAAAAAGAAGTTAATCAGATAGTTAATTCTATTGATTTTAATAGAGTAAAAAAAGATTTTGAAGAAGCTACTCCGAGGTATTGGGGAAGTTTGTTGAGTATTTCAATGCTTAATCAATATGGGACTAGTACGTTTAGTAAAGATTTTGTTGACGCACTCAATCTAAATAAAGTTGTAAGCAACATTGAAAAGCATTATGAAGTAAATCTACATGAATTCAGAGTGATAATGTATCAGCTTTCGTACGGAAGTGATTCAACAAAAAAGGAATATGCTAAGGCTTTGCAACCGATGGTAGAACAAGTCATGCAAAGATTTACAGAAAAAGAGGATCATGAAGATATATTACAAGCTTTCTATAATTTGGATAATGAACTTGGAAAAGAGAGTTGTAAAAAATTAAATAAAGCTGTTCCTAACACACGCAAAAAAATTAAGAAACCATCAGATAAGAAAAAGTCAAAGTTAGGTATAGCTGCGGCTGAAAAAAGTGGTGAGGATTATGTAATGATTGAAAACCTTATAAGTTTAAAAAAAGAAGAACCAAAACAGGAAGCTTAATTTCCTGTTTTTGATTCGAGTTAATTATATTTTTTCCATCAATTTATTGAGTAATGATATATAATTAGTAATTTACTTTTGTCATAAAACACAAATAAATGGCTCAAAATGAAACAATTAAAATTCAACTTATTTTTATATTTAGATTTTTAGGAGTAAACTTATTCTTAATCAATAACATATCTTCACTTACTTTTCTATCCAAAACTTTAGCATAATGTTGAGTGGTTCTCAAATTTTTATGACCAAGCATTTTGCTCACACTTTCAATTGGAACTCCATTTGTTAACGTTACAGTTGTCGCAAATGTATGTCGGGCAATATGGAAGGTTAATTCTTTTTCAATCTCGCAAACAGCTGCTATTTCTTTTAAATAGGCATTCATTTTTTGATTGGACAGAATAGGAAGTAGTTTTTCTTGGTTACTACTTTGAGGATGGTTTTCATATTTATCAATTATCATCTGTGTAACTGGTAAGATTGGAATTTTAGAAGCACTTTCTGTTTTCTGTCTGTGTGTAAATATCCATTTCTCACCATCAATACCGAAGCTTATATGCGACTTTGTTAAGTTTTTGACATCTATGTAAGCCAAACCAGTAAAGCAGCTAAAAAGGAAAATATCGCGAACTAATGATAATCTTTCAGTTTTAAATTCTTTTTCAATTATGGATTGAACTTCTACTTCTGATAAATAAACTCTTTCCACTTCTTTAACTTTCGATTTGTAGTTTGCAAAAGGATTTTTGTCTAGCCAGTCATTGGCCAAACATATCTTAATAATTTTATTGAAATTCTTGATGTACTTAACGGCTGTGTTATTGGCACAGTTTCTAACGCTTCTTAACCAGAATTCATAATCAGTTATAAAAGCATGATCAATCTTGGTAATATCTATATCAGAAACTTTGTATTTCCATTGCATGAATTCAATGGTGTGCTTTAAAGAAGTTGTATAGCGTTCTAATGTTCCGGGTGCGTATTCTTTACCAACTAATTCTTTTATTTTGTTGTTGTGGTCTTGGAAGATTGGCACTAACATTCTTTGTCTTTCTTCGGTTCCTAGTAACTTATTTTTAAAGTTTTCAATTGATAGGGTCTCGCTTCGATGGAGTAGTTCCATTTGTGCATCTAATACTTTGGATTTCATTAAATCAAGATAGCTATTGATTGAACGAGCTTCATCTGTAGTGCCCTTCATTTTAGATAGTTCGCTAGACCATTTTGATTTTTCTACAAACTTTTTGGTGCTAAATTCTAATCGTTTGCCGTCAACTGTCAATCTAACATAAATAGGAAGTAATCCATTTTTATTGGCTTTTGTGCTTTTGGCATAAAAGTGAAGTGTGATTTTTGTTTTCATTGTGGTGACCAATTAATTATTACTCAATTTAAATTTCTACTTCAAATCAAACAAGATGTTTACTGACTGAACGAGTTATTGAACATGTCGTTGAACCTAATGTTTGCAAGTGTTGAGGTAATTTAGCGAGACCCTAATTTTCTCAATTTTTAGGGTCTCGATTTAGACTCGCTAAATACAAGATTGAATGAATAATTTGACATTTCAGCAAAAGAAAAAACCCCTCGAATCATAAGATTCGTGGGGTTTTGTACCACTTTGAAAAGTATTGTGCGGAGAAAGAGGGATTCGAACCCCCGGACCTGTTACAGTCAACAGTTTTCAAGACTGCCGCATTCGACCGCTCTGCCATTTCTCCAATAAAGCGCTTTCATTACCTGATTGCGAGTGCAAATATAAGCCGTTTTTTCTGTTCTCAAAGCTTTTTTTATAAAAAAATTAAGCTTTTTATTTCTTACAAATTAACGTTTTCATACTCTACAAGTTAGCTTATAAAAAATTTTAGAAATTTACGTAATCTGTAATCTCTAACCCGTACCCTATCATACCTACTCGCTTAGATTGCTGTGAATTTGACATCAATCTAATTTTTGAAATATCAATATCGTGCAAAATTTGAGCACCAATTCCAAAGTCTTTCGAGTCCATTACAATTTTCGGGGCTTTATAAATTCCTTCTGACTGTAAGCCTTTAAGTTCAGTGATTCGGTTTAATAAATTTATTGAGTGACTTTCTTGATTTATAAAAACAATCGCTCCTTGGCCCTCCTCGTTGATAACTTTAAACATATCATCCAACTTCTGATCGGCATTATTCGTTAGCGTCCCCAATAAGTCATTATTTACCAATGTTGAATTTATTCGTGTTAAAACCGAATCACCTAAATTCCAAGTTCCCTTTGTCAAAGCAATATGCACCTGTTTATTCGTAGTTTGCAAATAAGCTCTCAATCTGAACGTGCCAAATCGAGTTTCTATATCAAAATCCTCTTTCTTGACAATCAAACTATCGTGTTGCATACGATAAGCCACTAAATCTTCAATTGATACAAGTTTTAAATCAAACTTTCGGGCAACTTCTACTAATTCAGGCAATCGGGCCATTGTGCCATCGTCATTCATAATTTCACAAATAACTCCTGCAGCTTTAAATCCAGCCAATCTCGCGAAATCAATTGCAGCTTCTGTATGACCCGTTCTTCTTAAAACTCCTCCTTGTTTTGCAATGAGTGGAAAAATATGTCCAGGACGAGCTAAATCAAATGATTTTGTATTTCCATCGATTAAAGCTAGTACTGTTTTAGATCGATCACCTGCTGAAATTCCAGTAGTCACACCATTACCCTTCAAATCAACTGAAACTGTAAATGCAGTTTCTAAGTGATCCGTATTATTGGTTACCATCGTTCTTAAATCTAACTCTCTACACCTATTTTCAGTTAATGGTGCACAAATTAAACCACGACCATGTGTTGCCATGAAATTAATAATCTCCGGTGATATCTTTTCTGCAGCACATAAAAAATCGCCTTCATTTTCCCGATCTTCATCATCTACAACGATAATAATTTTCCCGTTTCGTATATCTTCAATCGCTTCCTCAATTGTATTGAGTTTTATTTTGTCAGTTGACATTATCTTTGTTTTTGTTAAAAAGTTTTTTAAATAAATTCTGTATTGGTGTCAAAATAGCATCCATATTGATTAATCCTATATCATTTGTTGCTCTGTAAGTAAGTAATAAAGCAAATGGTGTAAGAATCAAGCTGGACATCCAAACTCCTAAAAAAGGCGTTATCTGATTTTCTTGAGCTATTTTTTTACCAAAAGTGTTTGTGAAGTGGAATGTTATAAATATTAATACTGCAAAAACTATAGGAAGACCTAAACCACCTTTTCTAATAATTGCTCCAAGTGGTGCACCAATAAAAAACATTAGAATACAAGCATATCCCATCACAAATTTTTCGTGAATCGCTATCCAATGGTTGTTTATGTTTTTTTGTTTACTAAACAATTCTTCTTTTGTTCCTAGAATGCTGAAATTGGTACTTGTGATATTATTAAAAGCCAATTCTAGAAAGCGCGATTTTTCTGAATTAGTAAAACCGCTCAAAAGACTATCAGGCATTTTCGTTTCTGCTTGACGTGTTTTCGTACTATCCTTTTCAATTCCCAGGATATTGATTGCTAAAGAACCATTTTCTACGCCTGACCGACTGTGAATATTTTCAGCAAACGACAAGACTTCTTTCTTATAATTGGTGTTTAAAGAATCTAAAGTATACGTCAACTCACTGATGTTTAGCATTGTATTTGTACCCGCTGATATCTCTTCTTCTGGATTTATTTTATTGAGTTGCGATAAATCCAAATTCATTGTATAGGTTTTGAATGCACTTTTAGCAAAAGGTATTTTTTTTCGGTCTGCATATTTATCGGGAACAATCTCTTCATATTGAAATCCATCAAATAAAACCAGTTGCAATATATTTGAATCTTCACTACTAAGCAATTTTCCTCTTCTTGCTTTGATTACATTTGAAATTCCGCTTCCATTCGTACGCTTTTTATGAATAGTAACGCCCTGCAATTCATTTCCTTTATCGCCTGATTTTTTTTCAACTTTAATATTAAAAGGACCAACTTCACTAAATTGTCCTTCTGCAACAGCCAATGCAGGCTTTACTTGCGCAATATTTTGGCGGAAGCTTATAAATTTATACGAAGCATATGGAATGACATTATTCGCAAACGTGAATGCGGCAATGCTTAAAATTGCAATGAAAACAATCAAGCTTTTCATTGCTCTTTGCAAGGAAACTCCCGAAGATTTCATAGCGGCAAATTCATAATTTTCGGACAAATCGCCAAAAGTCATTATGGAAGCCAATAATATAGAAAGAGGAAGTACTAATGGGACAACATTGGGCATCGAAAACATTAGAAATTTCAAAATAAGAATGAAATCTAAATCTTTACCCGCTAACTCAGCTATAAAAAGCCAAACAGTTTGTAAAATGAATATAAAAAAAAGGATTACAAATACCGAAGTAAATGTAACCAGGAATGTTTTTAAGAGGTATTTGTCAAGTATTTTCACTCAATAAAATTAGTCTAAATTGTTAATGTAATAGTTGGGATATTTACTTTTAACAAATGTAAACTGATTTTTTGAAACAGGCTGATTGGTTTTAAAAGAATTAACAACAATTGTTGTTTTAGTACCGTTTTTACCGGTTTCAATCACATTGTAAATGTTTTTTGTTTGCACATCTATACCTAATAAGACTTCTTTTCTTTGGTCTTTTGAACTTATTGGTATCAGTTTAATGTATTGAATTTTTCTACCGCGAACATTTTGCAAAATATCCCAAGAATATTTGTAACCTTTATTAAAGAAAGTCAGCATTTTAGAAGGTGTAATGGCACTTTCGTCGCTTTCATCAAAATTAGAAATACTAATTTCCTCATCTTCTGGCACAATTGTGTATACTTTTTTACCGTCAAAAATTTTAGTTATCCCCATGAAATTCAACACGTAATTATTGCCTTGCAACAACACATTTCCTTTGCTTTCTTGGTTGATATTTTCTTTAAGATTTTGCAGCGAATATTTGAAGTCAATAGCTATATTATCATAACTTTTCACTTTTGAAGTTACTTCATCCAATAAGTTTTTCGCTCTTTTATCTTGAGCAATACCTTGAAAACCTATGATTAAAGTGAATAGTAATGAGAATAAAATTTGAATCTTGAATTTCATTTTACAATGTGTTTTGTTCATTATTAAAAAAATCGTCAAGAGAACTTAAATCCTGAATCAAAACTCCTCTCGCTTTACTTCCTTCAAAGGGCCCTACTATTCCAGCAGATTCCAATTGATCAATTAAACGTCCGGCACGATTGTAACCTAACTTTAATTTACGTTGAAGCAAAGAAGCCGAACCTTGTTGGGCTGTAACAATAATTTCAGCAGCCTCACGGAATAAAGTATCTCTTTCGGAAATATCCATATCAAGTTTAGTGCCAGTTTCATCCGGACCAATAAATTCAGGCAATAAGTACGCATCTGGATATGCTTTTTGAGAACCGATAAATTCAGTAATTCGTTCAACTTCTGGAGTATCCACAAAAGCACACTGCACTCGAACCACATCATTTCCATTGGTGTACAACATGTCTCCACGTCCTATAAGTTGATCCGCACCCGACGTATCTAAAATGGTTCTTGAATCAATTTTTGATGTCACTCTAAATGCAATTCGAGCGGGGAAATTTGCTTTAATAATACCAGTAATTACATTTACAGATGGACGTTGGGTGGCAATTATTAAGTGAATTCCGATAGCACGAGCTAATTGAGCCAATCGGGCAATAGGTGTTTCTACTTCTTTTCCTGCCGTCATAATTAAATCGGCAAACTCATCAACAACTAATATTATATAAGGTAAAAATCGGTGTCCATTTTCAGGATTTAATTTCCGATTTTTAAATTTTTCATTGTATTCTTTAATATTTCGAACCATTGCATCTTTCAACAAGTTGTAACGATTGTCCATCTCAACACACATTGAGTTTAACGTATTGATAACCTTTGCATTATCAGTAATAATTGCATCTCCTGCATCGGGAAGTTTCGCAAGATAGTGACGCTCAATTTTATTGAACAAGGTTAATTCTACCTTTTTTGGATCTACCAAAACAAACTTAACTTCTGCTGGATGCTTTTTATATAAAAGAGAAGTCAACACCGCATTTAAACCTACCGATTTACCTTGGCCCGTAGCACCAGCCATTAATAAGTGAGGCATTTTAGCTAAATCAACAACGAACGTTTCATTACTAATTGTCTTTCCTAAAGCTATAGGCAATTCCATTTCAGCTTCTTGAAAACGAGCGGATCCGATTACACTTTTCATCGAAACCATGGTTGGGTTTTTATTAGGAACCTCGATACCGATTGTCCCTTTTCCAGGAATTGGAGCAATGATACGAATTCCTAATGCTGAAAGTGATAAAGCAATATCATCTTCCAAGCTTTTTATTTTTGAAATTCGAATTCCAGCTTCGGGCACAATTTCGTATAAAGTAACTGACGGCCCAACAGTTGCTTTAATTTGTGCAATTTCAATTTTATAATTCCTTAAAGTTTCTACAATACGGTTTTTATTTTCTTCAAGCTCTTCTTGATTGATTGTAATTCCGCCCGTTGAATATTCTTTTAATAAATCTAATGAAGGAAATTTATAATTCGACAAGTCTAAAGTGGGGTCGAATAATCCAAAATCAGCCACTAATCTCGATGCCGTATTTTCCTCGATTGTTTCTTCTTCCTCTACTTTTTCAATAACAAATTCTTCTTTATGAGGCGTTTCTTCAACTACTAATTCGGCAGAAAAAACGGGAGTTTTAGCTTTTGTATCTAATTTTAATTCAGAAGAATGACTAATCGTTGGCTTCAAAACTTCTTTATCAATTTCAAATTTTGACACTGGTTTGATTACGGGTTCTTTCGTGACTAATTCAGGCTCTTCATCTACTGCAAATTCTTCTAAATTATACGATTTTACTTCTTCCCTACTCTTTTTCAAAGATTCAAAATCTTGAGCAACCTTGTTTTTGGTTTTTTCAAAAATATTCTTTACTGCATCTGGAGAAACTTTAATTCTAAAAATCAAAAAGATAATGAACCCAAAAATCAACACCAACAAAGCACCTGTTTTTCCCAAATAATCTTGTAGATAATCATTCATTTCAAAACCAATAATACCCCCCAATTCAGGAAGCTTGGTTGCAAAAAATCCAAAAATAACAGCTACTATAATCGCTAAGAAGCTATCCCAGAACCAACTGCTTCGTAACTTTTTTACCGATATATCTAATATTAAATAAGCACCCGTTATAAAAAACAAGCGTACAAAGATAAAAGAGGCAACCCCAAAACCTTCAAAGACAAATACATTAGCGAGGTAAGCTCCGAATTTTCCGAGCCAATTTCGTACCTCTATTGAGCGATTTCCAATTTCGTGAATGGCGCTTTGATCCTGCTGTCCATAAATGTAAAAGGAAACGAATGAAAGTAATAATGCAATTGAAAACAAGAACAAAAGTGTTCCAAGAATCACTTTATGCTGACGTGAAAACCCTCTCTTTTTTGGAGATTCAGATTTTGAGTCGTTTTTAGAAGTTGTAGTCTTTTTTGTTGTTTTCGCCATGCTTTAGAAAATACTTTTGGTATAAATGTAAGTTTTATTTTAGGATTTCTAAATAATTTAGAGCGCTTGAATAATAGGAATGTAAATTATTGCACCAATAACAAGTGCTGTAATAGCTGCGAAAAACACAGCTCCAGCAGCTATATCTTTAATGAATCCAATTCGTTGATGAAATTCAGGATGAATAAAATCTGCAATTTTTTCTACAGCCGTATTTAAACCTTCAATACTCAAAACTAAGCCAATAGCTAGGGTTTGAAACAGCCATTCTGTTTTTGAAATTTCAAAATAAAATCCAGCAATAGTAACTAGTACTCCCAATGAAAACTGAACCATTATGCTGTGTTCTGTACTAATCAACTTGAAAGCGCCTGAAAGTGCAAATTTTAAACTTTTTAATCTTCCTGTTACAAATGTATGATCTTGTTTCATATTCTAAAGGACCGCTAAAGCCTTTTCATAATCCGGTTCATCAGCAATTTCGTCAACTTGTTCGGCATATAAAACAGTTCCGTTTTCATCCAAAACAATTACGACTCTTGAATGTAAACCAGCCAATGGGCCGTCTGTCATTTCTAAACCATAATTTTTTCCAAATTCACCCGTTTTAAAATCAGAAAGATTTATCACATTTTCTAAACCTTCAGCACCACAAAAACGCTTTTGAGCAAATGGTAAATCTCTTGAAATACACAAAACCGTGGTATTCTCTAATTTACTAGCACTTTCATTAAAAGTACGAACGGATTGAGCACAAGTACCCGTATCGATGCTTGGAAAAATATTTAAAACCAATTTTTTACCTGAAAAATCAGATAAAGAAGCTGAAGATAAGTCCGTTTTGATTAAAGTAAAATCAGTAGCTTTCGAACCTTTTTGTGGTAAAGTACCGCTTGTATGAATAGGATTTCCTCCTAATGTTATTGATGCCATTTTGTTATGTTTTAGATGCCAAAAATACAGATTTTTTCGGACAATTTAAACAATCCTTGAGGTTAATCGGTACTCTAATTTCCTAATTCAATATAGTACAAATTAATTTAAATTTAGTAACTATTTAATTACGGCGTTTTCTTCACAAAAATAATGGACAATAGAACAGATCCTATTAATATTCCGCCAATGATAATTAATGAAAAAACCGAATCTAAATGATAAAATGGAGCAATTATCATTTTGAAACCAATAAAAGAAAGGATTATTGCCAATCCATATTTAAGCATACTAAACAAATAAAGAAAATTATCTAATAAGAAAAATAACGCTCTTAGTCCTAAAATTGCGAAAATATTAGACGTATATAAGATAAAAGGGTCGTCAGAAATAGCAAAAATGGCAGGTATAGAATCGACTGCAAAAAGTAAATCGGTAAACTCGATGACCGCTAAAACTACAAAGAGACGTGTCGCATAACGTTTGCCCTTTTTTATGGTAAAAAATTTATCTCCGTCGTATTCATCCGTTACTTTGAAGAATTTCCGAACTAATAAAGCACCTTTGGTTTGATTATAATCTGCACTATCATCTTCCTTTTCCGGCATCCAAGATTTAATTCCGGCATAGACCAAAAATATTCCAAAGACAGTCATTATAATGTTGATGTTGTACTTGAATTGGGCGACACCAAGGTTTTCTAAAATCGTATTTAGATAGGTCAACTTTATCAAGTAAGCTCCAGAAAAAATAAAAATCGCTCGCAGAAATAATGCACCTAAAATTCCCCAGAAAAGAATCTTATGTTTGTTTTTATTGGCAACATCAAAAAATTTAAAGACCATTATAAATACAAACAGATTGTCTACTGAGAGTGCTTTTTCAATCCAATATGCCGATTGAAATTCATAAAATTTTGTGGGACCTGCGATATTATAAATAATTGCACTAAAACCCATCGCTAAACCAATCCAAACCGCTGACCAAGCTAAAGCTTCCTTATTTGTTATTTCGTGACTATTTTTATTAAATACGCCTAAGTCTAAAAGTAACATTACAACAATTACCACGGCAAATAGTGCAATTAGCCAAGGATGTTCAAGATAAATCGGGTGTTCCATTTGTTTTTATAACCACTAAATTAGTAAAAATATTTATGCTTGATAATTAATTATCGTCTTCTTCAAAAAGATTAATCTGTCCATCTTCACCTAATTTGATATTGGGATTTACTTCAATTTCATCAATAACTTCTTTTTCCTCAGGAATGACTTCTTCTGGAATATCAAATGGTAGTGATTCTAATAAATTAATTTGCTTAATTTTATCAGCCGTCAGTTGATTTCCCAAAGCCTTAATACCTTTCACAGCAATAAAACTATCAAAATCAATAGTTTGATTTTCTTTCTGAATTCCCTTTATTTTTGAAAAAACTACCTCAGCCACTGGCTTATAATCGGTTGCTACAATTTCTACTTGTGATTTTGGATGTTCCGTAATAAAAAATTCTTCCTTGTTTTCATTGTCAATTAAAAAGCGTTTTACAAAATACTTTTCTTTTTCTCCTTCGAAATAAATGGCAGAGATGGGTTTTTTAGGCGACCATTTTTCAAGAACAATCATATCATCGTCAAAGTGCGTCGTCAGTTCTGGAATAATTGTTTTTACTTTTCCAGATTGTTGAATAATTAACAAGCGGTCATTCGGTTTAAATTCGCCTAGCAACTCCCCTCTTCCGTCTACGTTAAGTTTTTGAACCGTGTCGTCAAACCAAATTCGTCGTGGTTTTAATGTTGAAATTCCTTTTTCCTTCAGTTCGATTTTCTTGATTGGATATTTGGTTACCAAATTCCCCTTAGAGCCTCGACCTTTAATAGCTAAATCTGCAAAATCGATGTCAAATTTTAATTTTTTAACCGTTCCTACTTGACGTAGTAATATGGTAATCACTTCGGCTTCTCCGTTTGGATTATGCGAAAAATAAAGCACTTGCGAACCTGCTTTATCCTGTGAAAGTGGATAAATTTTATCTCTAGTGACCCCAGAAACATTGAATCTTTTAATATAAGATGGTCCTGATTTTCCATCACGGTAAATCATGTTATAAATGGTACGTTTGTCTTGCTTGTCGAAAATGGCAATATGAATGATGTCCTTTCCAACAAATTTCTTATCGTCTACTTTAGAAATCATCATCGAACCGTCTCGTAAAAAAACAATAACATCGTCAATTTCAGAACAATCTGCTACATAATCGTCTTTTTTTAATCCCGTTCCAAAGAAACCTTCTTCCCGATTGACGTATAATTTTGTATTTCGTAAAATAACTTTCGTAGCTTCGATATCGTCAAAAATGCGAAGCTCGGTTTGACGTTCCCTCCCCTTTCCGTATTTCTCTTTTAATTTGGCAAAGAAGGCAATTGAAAAATCAATAATATGTTCCAAATCATGTCGAACTTGTTCCATTTCCGCTTCCAATTTTGCAATGGCATCATCTGCTTTATCCGAGTCAAAACGAGTAATACGTATCATCGGGATTTGCGTCAATTTCTGCAAATCATCGTCGTTGATTTCACGAACTAATAAATTTAAATAAGGCTCAAAGCTCTTGTACAAGTACTCATAAAGTGTTTCTCTGTCGGAATACAACTTAAAATCGATGTACATTTCCTCGCGAATGAATATTTTCTCTAAAGTCGAAAAATGCCATTTGTTTTGCAGTTCAGCCAGTTGGATTTCCAATTCACTCTTTAACAAAGCTACTGTTCGATGCGTCGAAATCTTCAACATTTCCGAAACACCTATGAATAAAGGTTTGTGGTTTTCAATTACGCAACCCAAAGGTGCAATGGACGATTCACAAGCCGTAAAAGCGAACAAGGCATCAATTGTTTTATCAGGCGAAACACCTGGAAATAAATGAATTAAAATTTCTACTTCTGCAGCCGTATTGTCTTCAATTTTCTTGATTTTGATTTTACCTTTATCGTTGGCTTTCAAAATACTGTCAATCAACGTTCCCGTATTGGTCGAAAACGGAATTTGAGTAACCACTAAAGTTTGCTTGTCTAATTGCGAAATTTTAGCCCGAACACGAACCCTTCCGCCTCGAAGACCATCATTATAATTAGAAACATCAGCAATTCCTGCCGTAGGAAAATCCGGGTATAAAGTAAAAGGTTTGCCTTTTAAAATTTTTATAGAACTATCTATTAGCTCATTGAAATTGTGTGGTAAAACTTTGGTGGATAAACCAACAGCAATTCCTTCAGCACCTTGTGCTAAAAGCAATGGGAATTTCACAGGAAGGTTCACAGGTTCTGCACGACGTCCGTCATAAGAAACACCCCATTCTGTAATTTTTGGCGAATATAAAACGTCGTGACCAAATTTCGATATTCGTGCTTCAATATAACGAGAAGCTGCCGCACTGTCGCCGGTAAGAATATTTCCCCAGTTTCCCTGCATGTCAATAATCAGTTCCTTTTGACCAATTTGTACCATCGCATCACCAATACTTGCGTCTCCGTGAGGGTGATATTGCATGGTATGACCCACGATATTGGCTACTTTATTGTAACGGCCGTCGTCTAATTCCTTCATCGAATGCATAATTCGACGTTGAACCGGTTTAAAACCATCTTCTATTGCAGGAACCGCACGCTCCAAAATTACATAAGAAGCATAATCCAAAAACCAATCCTTGAACATTCCGGTTACTTTCGTAATCGTATCTTCAGGATTGTCGTTGGTTTCGTAAAAGTGATGTCCCGAGGTTTGAATATCGTCAAAACCTTCATCGCTTGATGATTGGTTTAGAGATTCTTCGTTTTCGTCGGGTAATTTATTTTCTTCGTCTTCGTTCATTATATGTTTTAAGAACTAAAAATTATAGTATAGTTTTCAACAATATTTTTTTTATAAAACTGCCGTTTATTACTCTTTCACCACCACATCCAATTCCACTTTCAAATTATTGATAATAAATTCTTGTCTATCAGGTGTATTTTTCCCCATGTAAAATTCTAATAATTTCTCAATCGAAGTAGATTTATCTAACATCACAGGATCCAATCTAATATCTGCTCCAATAAAATGTTTGAATTCATCGGGCGAAATTTCTCCAAGTCCTTTAAATCGAGTTATTTCTGGTTTAGGTTTGAGCTTTTCAATGGCATTTACTTTTTCTTCATCAGAATAGCAGTAAATGGTCTCTTTTTTATTTCTAACTCTAAAAAGGGGAGTTTGTAAAATATACAAATGACCTTCTTTGATTAATTCTGGAAAAAACTGCAAGAAAAATGTTATCAGTAATAATCGAATGTGCATTCCATCTACATCGGCATCTGTAGCAATTACGATATTATTATAACGCAAATCCTCCATGGCTTCCTCAATATTTAAAGCGGCTTGCAATAAATTGAATTCCTCGTTTTCATAAACAATTTTCTTAGTCATTCCGTAAGAATTCAACGGTTTTCCTCGTAAACTGAATACGGCTTGTGTGTTTACATCACGCGATTTGGTAATCGAACCCGAAGCGGAATCTCCCTCTGTAATGAAAAGCGTACTTTCTAAATACCGCGGATTTTTTATATCAGCCAAATGAACTCTACAATCCCGCAATTTCTTGTTGTGTAAGTTGGATTTTTTAGCACGGTCTTTGGCTAATTTTCGGATTCCTGAAAGTTCTTTTCGTTCCCTTTCAGCTTGCAAAATTTTGCGAAGTAGCAAATCGGCTACTTCAGGATGTTTGTGCAAATAGTTATCTAATTTTGTTTTCACAAAATCGTTTACAAAAGTCCGAACGCTTGGCATATCGGGTCCAACGTCTGTGGAACCCAATTTTGTTTTTGTTTGTGATTCAAAAACAGGTTCCATAACTTTAATACTTACGGCACTTACCACTGATTTTCGTACGTCGGAAGGTTCAAAGTTTTTATTATAAAATTCACGAATAGTTTTAACCAAGGCTTCACGAAAAGCAACCAAATGTGTCCCTCCTTGTGTCGTGTTTTGCCCATTTACAAAAGAGTGGTATTCTTCTGAATATTGCGTTTTACTGTGTGTTAATGCTACTTCAATATCTTCGCCTAAAAGATGAATGATGGGATAAACCATATCTTCTTCAGCAATATTTTCATCTAATAAATCTTTAAGTCCGTTGTCTGAATGAAATTTTTCGCCGTTGTACAAAATTGTTAGTCCCGTATTTAGATAACAATAATTCTTCAGCATTTTGATTACATATTCATTTCTGAATTTGTAATTTTTAAAAATCGCCTCGTCTGGAACAAAAATTACTTTAGTTCCTTTACGTTTGGTACTTTCAATGACTTCTTCATCTACAACTAAATTTCCTGCAGAAAATTCGGCTGCTTTTTGCTTGTCCTCACGGACCGATTCTACTCTAAAATAATGCGAAAGTGCGTTAACTGCTTTTGTTCCGACGCCATTTAACCCTACGGATTTCTTAAAAGCAAGTGAGTCATATTTCCCCCCCGTATTCATTTTAGAAACTACATCAATCACTTTTCCCAACGGAATCCCACGGCCGTAATCGCGAACAGAAACCGTTTTGTCTTTAATGCTGACTTCAATGGTTTTCCCAGCACCCATAACGAATTCATCGATACAGTTGTCTAAAACTTCTTTAAGTAAAATGTAAATTCCATCGTCAGGAGAAGAACCGTCGCCTAATTTTCCGATGTACATTCCGGGACGCATTCTGATGTGCTCTTTCCAGTCGAGTGAACGAATATTGTCTTCGGTATACTGATTTTGTTCTGCCATTTGAGAATTACGGATTTTCAGCTAATATACGGTATCTGAACAAAAAATAAAAGTGGCTAGAAATAAAATTATAAAAAAGAAATCAACTATAAATTCAATGCTTTTTTCCTCAGTTTAGAACTCAAAATCAATTGTAATGTTGAAAAATTCCAAAATCACTTGGCGTCCAAAGTGCGGCTTTTTGATTCATGGCTTTTAATCCATTATTTGCCCAAGTATTGCAGGTGTAAAAGAAACTGTATGATCCTTTCGCTTCGTAGAAACTATCGTTTTGACCGTAGGTGGTTGCATCAATTAAAATCGGTTTTCCATTTTCGTCTCGTTTAAATTTTTCTTCGATATAAGCAATCAAATTATTATATTCTTGAGCGGAAATTTTAATTTTTACGCAGTCTTTACTTTCGTTTATTTTCTTATAAAAAGTGGAATGCATTGCAGAACTTCCGAGTCCGAAAGCAGCGACAAAAGCAGTACTGAATTTTAAATCAGACCATTCAGGTGTATCCAAGTAGAACCCTTTATCACCCCAACCAAATCCAATAAATTGCATAGTGCTGTCTTGCGATTTTATATGGCTAAACTTAATACTTTCACTCCAATCTTTAAATTCTGTTTTTATAGGAACCACTAAATCTGTATGAACTCCATTGGTTCTAATATAAACGGTTACGTCTTCTTGAGGGTCAACATCTTTCGTATTTACCGGAATATATGGAATTACTAAAGCGAAGAATACATAAGTGATTACGAAAATCAATACGGCTAAAATCATTTTAACTAAAAGTCTAAGCGTTTTTTTCATCTGCAATTATTTGTAATTTCTCAACAGCGTCTTTGAGTTCACCATTAAGCTCTTCATTGGAAATTTTATTATTTTCTACATCAAAATTCTCTTCGAAACTTGGAAGAGAAAAAACTGCTTGTATATTAGCATCAAAACGTGGTAAATTATTTTGGGCAATTTCTAAAACACCTTTTCCTCCTCTACCTCCGGGAGAAGTTGCCATTAACAGCATTGGTTTATTTTGAAAAAAACCTTTGTCAATTCGTGAACACCAGTCTATCAAATTTTTAAAAGAAGCTGAATAATTGCCATTATTTTCAGCCAAAGAAACAACCAAAACAGTTGCCGAATTTATTTTTTGTACAAAAGCATCAGCTTTTTCTGCTTTTCCGATTTTAATTTCCGTGTCAACGCTAAATAGCGGTGCTTCATATTCATTTAAATCTAAAACTTCCACTGCTGCGTTTTCAAACAGACTTGCGGCATATGTTGCTAATTTTTTATTAATGGATTTGGAACTGTTACTTCCGGCAAAGGCTATAATTTTCATAATTGTTATCTTAAATAGTAGACCAATTTAATAAAAATAACAAAAGAAACCCGACTGTATTACTAAAACAAAACCTAATATTATAATCTTTTTGTATATTCGTTGTCTAAAGTACGTATGTATCAAATAGATAGTTGAATAAAAATATAAAACTTTTATGAAAAAAATTACTCTTATTCTGTTAATAGTTTTTAGTTCTTTACAACTGAATGCTCAGATGGGTCCAGTAAATTATATCGATACATCCGTTCAAAGTGCCGGAATTAGTAAAATCATATCTTATGATATAAATAATGATGGATTCAAAGACATTATAACCTCGACGGCCGGAACTAATGGTCGTTTTGGTTATTACTTAAATCAAACTAATAATTCTTTTGGTTCTTTTATTTTAATCGATAATTTTTATGCTTGTCGAGGGGTTGCCGTTGGAGATTTTAACAATGATAATTCCATAGATTTTGTAGTGATTGGAGAAGCGAATAATGAGGCTTGGATTTATTTAAACAACAATGGTTCATTTACAAGTTCTTTATTGAGCACTAACCCCACTACATATAATGAGGTAATAGTGGCTGATTTTGACCAAAATAATTCTGATGACATTGTAATTATTGGTCAGCATTCCATTGATTTTTTTAGAAATAATGGTAGCGGTGTTTTTACCCAGGAAGTTATATTGAGCACAAGTACGTCTCCTCTAGTTTTAGAATGTTTAGACTTGGCTGTTGCAGATATTGACAATGATGGCGATATGGATTTAATTTCCGGGGAAACTGCCGGTGTTGTAATTTATACCAATAACGGAAATGCCATTTTCACTCCTCATTATTATTCTATCATTGCAGAAATTGTCTCTTTAATTCACCCAATGGATGTGGACAATGATGGCGATATTGATATTATAAGTAGAAATAGCGGCGGATTAGTCAAATGGTTTAGCAATAATGGAAGTGGCGTGATGACTTATGAAGCGGTACTTTCCTCTATTCCCAACTTGATTGCAATTAATTCTGTAGATTATAACAACGATGGGTTAGAAGATTTGTATGTTTCTTACACAAATCATATTTCTGTTTTTGCAAATAATACCGCCCATACTTTTACAAACGAAGTCAGTATGCATCAAACTATAGGTTTAATTATGGGACAATTGGGTATTGTGAATATCGATAATCAAGGTGCGTCAGATTTTGTTTGGTCCGGCGGCAATAATACACTTGCTTTTCATATCAATCAATCCAATTTATCCGTTGATAATCCGAATTTAAAGTCCAACAATCTATTTCCAAATCCTACCTCTGGAATATTAAATTTTTCTGAGCAAATTGAAAATGTAATCGTTTATAGTCTAATTGGGCAAAAATTAAATGAATATTCAAATGTGAAATCGATAGACATTTCAAGTATGTCAAATGGTGTTTACATAATTCAATTAGAAAATCAAGGAAAAACCAACGTTCAGAAAATTGTAAAACAATAAAAAAACCTGTAATCAAATTACAGGTTTTTCTCAAAATATCTATTTTGTCTTCTTATACGTTAAAACGGAAATGCATCACATCACCATCTTTTACGATATATTCCTTACCTTCTACTCTTAATTTTCCGGCTTCTTTTACTTTTGCTTCTGAACCGAAACTAGCAAAATCAGCATAAGCGATAACTTCAGCACGGATGAATCCTTTTTCAAAATCAGTATGAATTACTCCTGCTGCTTTTGGAGCTGTGTCTCCAATATTGATGGTCCAAGCGCGAACTTCTTTAACACCTGCGGTAAAATAAGTTTGCAGTTTCAAAAGTCGGTAAGCGGCACGAACTAAAACAGCAGAACCTGGTTCTGTCAATCCCATATCTTCTAAGAAAACTTGGCGTTCCTCGTAGCTTTCTAATTCAGTAATATCTGCTTCAGCACCAACAGAAAGTACAATTACTTCTGCATCTTCATCTTTTACCAATTCGCGAACTTGGTCTACATATTTATTTCCTTTTACAGCTGAATCTTCGTCCACATTACAAACGTATAAAACCGGTTTATTAGTAATCAACTGAAATTCTTCCATCAAAACCTCTTCGTCGTTATTCTGAGGAACAACCGTCCTTGCTGATTTCGCTTGCAAAAGCGTTTCTCTAATTCGGTCTAACAATCCTTTTTCAGTAATCGCTTCTTTATTTCCCGTTTTTGCAGCGCGATTTACTTTTTCCAAACGTTTTTCAACATTTTCTAAATCTTTCAACTGCAATTCGATATCAATCGTTTCTTTATCGCGAATAGGATTAACATTTCCATCCACGTGAATTATATTATCATTGTCAAAGCAACGCAAAACGTGAATAATTGCGTTACATTCTCTAATATTTCCTAAGAATTGATTTCCTAAACCTTCCCCTTTACTAGCTCCTTTAACTAAACCTGCAATATCAACGATATCCACAGTAGCCATCTGAACGCGTTCTGGTTTTACTAATTCTTCTAATTTCGCAATCCTTGGGTCAGGTACATTTACTACTCCAATATTGGGTTCGATTGTACAAAAAGGAAAGTTTGCACTTTGCGCTTTTGCATTTGATAAACAATTAAATAAAGTTGATTTTCCCACATTAGGTAATCCTACAATTCCTGCTTTCATTAGATTCTGTTTTTAAAAGTGTGCAAATATACATTTTAAGTTGCATAAATGAAGTATGAAGTTAGAGCGATTTTAGGATAATACTTTCGATAGAGTATAACATTTAAAAGTAATTGGATAACATATTTAACCAATTTGGTTCATATCTTTGGACTAAATCACAAATTTAAAAACCAACACTATGAAAAATATAATGACATTCACTTTTGCCTTGCTTTTATCGGCAGGTTTACAAGCACAGAACACTAACGTTACTGACGTTACTAAAAAAACAGTTACAACTACCAAAGATTCTGATGGAACAAAGCAAGTAGTTAAAGAGCAGAACATCAAAGCAAAACAGAATATTGAACTTGAGAATCCGGATTCGAAAGCTTTGAATAAAGATATGAAGACTTCGCCAGTTGAAATGGTTTCTACCACTACAGTTACCAATCCAGATGGCACGACAAGAACTGTATCTACTGATCGTTCATCGGCTTACCAATTTGATGGAAAAAATTATATGTTATCATTAGATCCTTCTGGGTATATTGTCACTGATGTAGATAACGCTCAAATTGGTCTTTTGAGAGCGACCACTTCAAACAGTTATATTTTTAGAGGGAAAAATTCAATATCTGTTGGCTACTTCGATGTAGATGGGAATTTGGTTTTAGATACGTATGATGATACGTCGGATAAAGTTACTACTAGAACCTTTGTAAGAATGCAAAGATAATTGTCCTAAATCTAATTATTGAAACTTCCAATAATCAGTTGATTATTGGAAGTTTTTTTTTGAAGTTTGATTTTGCGGATTTAGAAGTTGACTTGTTGGGTACGGCAGTTGTCTTGTTGGGTTTGGAAGTTGGCTTGTTTGGTTTGGAAGTTGGCTTGTTGACTTTGGCAGTTGTCTTGTTGGGTTTGGAAGTTGGCTTGTTGACTTTGGCAGTTGTCTTGTTGACTTTGGATAGCGTTTGGCGTAAACGGGTTATAGATGGGACTTCTCAAAATTTTGTGTAAACTGTTTTTTAAGGCTTTATAGTTTTGATAACATGTTCCGACCTGTAATCCGTACTTGAACTAGGACGTCAGTGATAAGCTCGTTTTTTCTTGGTGAAAAAAGAGCTATCAACGATTGGGATTGTTATTAAGTTTTTTAGACTTTATTTTATGTTAGTGAATTGATCAGCAACTGTGCAGTTGCTTCGTTTGTAGCTAACGGAATATTATGGACATCGCAAACCCGAATTAGCATATTAATATCTACTTCGTGTGGATGACTTGAGTTGGGGTCTTTGAAGAAAAGCACCATTTGGGTTTTACCTTCAGCAACTCGAGCGGCAATTTGTGCATCACCTCCCATGGGTCCTGAAAGCATTTTGAGTACTTTGAATCCGGCATTTTCGGCTTTACTTCCTGTGGTTCCGGTAGCAACCATTTCGATATCTGCTTTAGAAAGCAGCGCTTTGTTTTTGTTTAAAAACTGAACCATATCCGCTTTCATACGGTCATGTGCGATTATTGCAATTTCCATAATTACTTATTTAAAGCGTGATATTGAATCAATCCATCAATTGGACGACGTAAAACATTTCCTATTTTTAAATTGTTTTGTTCCAAAACAAATTGCAGTTCGTCTTTTAAATAAAAAGCAATAGAGCCAATAAAATGCACAGGAACTTCGCGGCAATTGTCAAATTGTGTGATGTAATTGTCAACAAAATCCTGCATTGCTGATTTTATAATTTTATGACAAAACTCGTGGTCTTTATGTTGAATTAAGAATTTTGCAAATGTGGCCAAATAGGCATTTGGATTGGCTTCCTTATATAAATTGTGCTTGATTACATCAGCATCTAAGTTGTACTCTTTTTCAAAAAGTACAGCTAAATCAGATGGCATTTTATTAAAATAATAACCCCGGATTAGCTGGCGTCCAAATTGATTTCCGCTGCAATCGTCCATTGCAATATATCCTAAAGATTGCACCTTTTGATGCAGAATATTTCCGTCAAAATAACTGCAATTAGAACCTGTTCCTAAAATAGATACAATTGCTTTTTCGCCTTTGGGTGTGGTAGCATAAACAGCAGCAAAAGTATCTTCTTGAACAGAAATCGTTGCTTTAGCAAAATATTCTTCGAAGACTTGAGCTAGAAAGTTCTTCATTCTATCAGTTCCGCAACCTGCTCCATAAAAATATAAATGTGTGACACTACTCTTATTGTGTAAAATATCAAAACGGTCGTCAAGTCGAGCAATAATTTGGTCTTTATCTAAAACCTCGGGATTGAGTCCTAAGGTTTGTGTGGTAAATAACACTTTGCCTGAGTCGTCAATGGCAATCCAATCGGCTTTAGTGGAACCACTATCTACAAGTAATTTCATTGATTATAATTATTAGATTTGAAATATAATGATTTTTTTAGGAACTGAAATATCTTTTAAAAACTAAAGGTTCTCAATTCACGAAACCCCTAGCCCAGATAGCAGTGGAAATCCTTTATTTTTTTCTTTAAAAAAATAAAGATTGCAACGAATCGCTGGAAATAGCTCCAAAAAACAAAAATCCCATTGAAATGCATCAATGGGATTTAAGTAAATAATTTATTTTAAACCAGCAATATGAACCGATAAATCGATTAATTTGCTAGAATATCCATATTCATTATCGTACCAAGAAATAATCTTGAAGAAAGTTGAATTCAATCCAATCCCGGCATTAGCATCGATGATAGAAGTACGCGAATCCGACACAAAATCTTGCGAAACAACGTCGTCTTCGGTGAAACCTAAGATACCTTTCATTGTCGTTTCAGAAGTCTTTTTAAGGACTGCCATAATTTCTTCGTAGCTTGTTTCTTTAGCTAATTTAACCGTTAAATCTACAACAGAAACATCGGCAACGGGAACTCTCATTGACATACCAGTAAGTTTTCCGTTTAATTCTGGAATTACTTTTCCTACTGCTTTTGCAGCACCTGTAGAAGCTGGAATAATGTTTAATCCTGCTGCACGACCCGCTCTGAAATCTTTTTTAGATGGTCCATCAACAGTTAATTGAGTTGCTGTTGTAGCGTGAATTGTAGTCATTAAACCTTCTACGATTCCGAAGTTATCATTCAACACTTTAGCTAACGGAGCCAAACAATTGGTAGTGCAAGAAGCATTGGAAACAATAGTATCTTGTGCAGTTGCCTTATCGTGGTTTACACCCATAACGAACATTGGAGCATCAGCCGATGGAGCAGAAATTACTACTTTTTTAGCACCACCATCAATATGTGCTTTGGCACTTTCAAGTGTAGTGAAAATCCCTGTACAATCAGCAACTACTTCCGCTTGAACTTCGTCCCATTTTAAATTGGCTGGGTTTCTTTCGGCAGTAACTCTAATTTCTTTATCGTTTACAAATAATTTTCCGTTTTTTACATCAACCGTTCCGTTGAAACGACCGTGAACTGAATCGTATTTTAGTAAATAGGCCAAATGGTCCACATCTAATAAATCATTGATGGCAACAACTTCTACATTATCTCTATTGAATGTTTCTCTGAAAACAATTCTTCCAATTCTTCCAAAACCGTTTATTCCTAATTTTATTTTTGACATTTTTTTGATTGCTTTAGGCAAAAAGCTATAGACTTTAAGCCACTATTAATATTTATTTATTTTTTGAAACTATTATAGTAAAATGCTATGTTGACATAATATCTGAAACGCGAAGAAGCTCCATGTCAATTGGATAATGTCCTTTTATTGCTTGTTCTAACGGTGTTAAAGTAACTTCATCTTTTAGAATTCCAACCATAAAATTTGACTTTCCTTCTATTAAAGATTCAACGGCTTTGACCCCTAACCTACTTGCTAAAACTCTATCAAAACAAGACGGCGAACCACCACGTTGCATGTGACCTAGAACGGAAACACGAATATCGTATTCCGGTAAATGTTCCTCGATATAATCTTTCAATTCAAAGACATTTTTACCCATTTTATCACCTTCGGCAACTACAACTATGGACGAAGATTTTCCTGAGGCTTTACTTTTCTGAAGAGATTCCAACAATCGGTCTAAACCCAAATCTTCTTCTGGAATTAGAATTTCCTCTGCTCCAGCACCAATTCCAGCATTCAAGGCAATATGACCTGCATCGCGACCCATTACTTCTACAAAGAATAAACGGTTGTGAGAACTTGCAGTATCTCTAATTTTATCGATGCATTCGATAACTGTATTTAAAGCAGTATCGTATCCTAATGTATGACTTGTACCATAAATATCGTTGTCAATTGTTCCGGGAATTCCCATAACAGGAAAATTAAATTCCTTATTAAAAACTTGAGCTCCAGTAAAACTACCGTCACCACCAATGACAACTAATGCACTAATTTCTGCATCCATAAGGTGTTTGTGTGCTTTTTGACGGCCTTCAACAGTAAGAAAATCTTTAGAACGAGCTGATTTTAAAATCGTTCCTCCTTTATTGATGATATTATTAACGGTACGAGGTCCCATTTCTTTAAAATCACCTTCAATCATTCCTTGATATCCTCGGTAAATTCCTATACAATCAATACCGTGAAAAGCACAAGTACGAACGACGGAACGTATGGCTGCATTCATTCCGGGAGAATCTCCTCCAGAAGTCAGAACTGCTATTTTTTTAATCGTTTTTGACATTTAATGACTAATTTATTTGCTAATTTAACAAAGATAAGTCACAAAAAACACTGTAAAATAATTATTTAATAAACACTTATGATTTCAAACGTTTTCGTTAATAAGTTTTCGAAAACGTCTAATTTGCAAGTAGAAAAGTAGTAGCAATTTTATTGAAAAAAATTTAATCCTCTTTAGAAGGTATCGCCTCAGAATTGTGCTTTTCTTTTTCTTTTGTATCTTTTTTTTCTGGAAAATTCATGTATTCCGGATTTGGACTTGAATCTGGAATTAAATGGTCGACAGAAAGTTTGTCAATTTTGTGTTTTTTGAAGAAACGATTGACCAATTCCTGAAAAGTATTAAAATCGACTTCATAGGTAATACCCACACCTTGTGTATAGCCAATTCCTTCTCCTATATAATTAATATCGTTTTCACGATTGAAAACACGAAGATTCATACTTCCATCTTCGTTAACTCGATATTGAACCTCGACATTTCCTACAATTGCAGATTCGTTGATTCCGCCAACGGGAACACCAAGCTTACCATTTACCGTAATCCGCTCATTAATCTGTGTTGAAACCGTGAAACCAACAGAACCATCAGATTCGCGACCAGGCGTTTTATCTGCGGAAACAATGTCAATACCCACTTTTAATTTATCGTCAGGATTTTGAAAAATATCATCAAAAATTCCACCCGCGGTTTCGAATAGATTTCGGGTTAGTGCATTTTGATCTACGCCATCTGGACTCAAAAAACCACCAGTACTTAAAAGCGTCAGCGCTTGTGTTTGACGAATGTCTTTGTCGCTCAATTTCGTTTGAATTTCTGATTTCAAAACCGAGCTTACTGTTGGAAAATTAATTTGAAAATCAGGTTCAGGACTACTCAAACTTCCTGTAATTCCGATACCTACTTCTACAGGAACACGTCGATTAATAGATGGATTATCGAGTAAAACGGATGGATTTGCACTTGTTTTATAAATGGCTTCTAAGTCCAAACGCGCTCTTAATGGATCGCCTTCCCAAACAATTGTACTGTATTTTTTTACTTCAAAACGCTTGTCAATTAAACCACGGTATTTGAAATTATAACTTCCTTCATAAATTTGGTAATCTCCAATCATGTTGAATTTTCCGAGCGTATTGATTTCAAGAAGCAAGGTTCCGTTTCCTTTGGCTTTCATTCCGTGACCTGTTTCGCGGTCTAAAATAACTTCAATTTCGGCTTCAGTTGTGATGTCCAAATCAAATTTTAATTCTAAACCTTTGTAATTTCGGTTTGCAGCGAAAATTCCATTTTTCAAATTGTTTTTTTCTTCCGGAGAAAGAAAATGCATAAAGCTCTTATTTCCTACAGATTCTGAATTATTAATTGGAATTTTAATCGATGTTCCTTGTTTAGATTCCGCTTGAACTTCAATCAGCAAACCGTCTGTAGGTCCTTTAATTGTGGCAACTCCGTCGATAAAAGCAGTTCCATAATAGGCTGCGTCCTCAGAATCTTTGGTATCCAAAACTAACAAACGATTGGTGTTTATAGTTAAATCTAATTTCCAATCTCCAAAGTTTTTATGTCCAATAAAGCCATTTAATCTTCCTTGAGTATTAAATTTTGTGTCTTCAATTGTAGCGTTTTGAATGATGAATTGCGTAGAAGTTAAATCGACAATCGAATTTTCTTTAAATGCTAAATCCACGTTGAGATACGGAATTTTCAAACCTGCTTCATCTAGAAATAGCCGTCCATTTATTTCTGGATTTTTCACATTTCCTCTGAAATTTGCTGTTCCTGAGACTAGTCCTCGAATATCAGAAATGACTTCACCTCCAAGTGGACTAAGTGAAGAAGCATTAAAATTATTGAGTCGAACGTCCAGATTAAGCAGTGTTTCTTTATTTTCGACAGCAAAAGTTCCTTCCGCCAAAAATGATTCAACATCTTTATTTTCCAAATTTGAAAAAATAGTAAAGTTCCTAAAGTCATCATCACCTTCAATATTTAGGTTTAAATTACCCAAATCAATCGAATTCATTTTTAAACTGTCTACTTTAATTTGAGCAGTAGGTTGATAAACATCGTTGTTTTGCTTGAAGTTTATCTTTCCATTTAAATTTCCTTCCACTTTTAAACTGTCAACCGTCGGAACAATTTTAGCCAAGTTTACGTTAGCAAAATTCAACTCTAAATCTTTAAAATTGGAATCTTTAAGTTTTCCAAATAATTCAATTTTTTGATTTTCATGCGTCATTACAAAGTTTTCGATATCGAAATTCTTCAGTTCTTTATCAAAAACCACTTTGTTATCTGCATTCTCGGCTTCATTCAAAAACCACATATAATCTTTAAAATGCACTTCTGATTTTTTAAGTCCGATAACGCTGTTGTTTTCAGGATTAATGGTGTGGTATAAATTCAGATTGTAGAAATCTTCAGCATTCTTGCCTCCCTTAAACTCGGTTCTTACAAATAAAGTATCTTTTGCAGTAACATTAATAAAGCTAAAATCGCTTATTTTATAATACTTCGTCTTGATGGAATCCATCTCAATATACGTATTATATAAAGGATTTTTATTGTCAATATCTACTTTAATTCGGTCAATATAATTATCAAATGCTTTAATATTAGGCGAATTAAACACCATTTTAAATTCATTTTTATCGGAGTCAATCGCACCTCTAATGGTTGTATTTAAACCTAGCTCAATTTCAGGGACAAATACATCAATGATTTTATTATAGACGGCAAAATTAAACTTCACATACTGTCCTTTTGAAACTTTATTGGGTTGATAATTCGCATACAAACTTCCCGCTGCGTTTTCTAAAATTGCACGTAATTCTTTAAATTTAAATTTACCTACCATTCTTCCTTCAATAATATCAGGAGAATTTACAGCAATGGTACGCTCGTTATCAGCATCAAATGAAGACGTAATATTGAAATCTTCAAAAATATAATTGTCTTTATCGTTGTTATAGGCCGTTTGCGATATTTTTATTTCACCGGCTAAATCATCAAGCGAATTTCCGTCTACATTCATTGCTACGTTTCCCTTGAAAACAGCAATTGAATCCTTAACAAAGTTTAGTTTTGAAAGATTAGCATAGTCAATATTCGCTTTGAAATCGTAGTGCAAAACTTTCTTACTCAAATCAATCAAACCCTCAAAATCCATAAATAAATTAGGGTCGTTTACATTGATTGTTCCTTTAAAAACAGGACGTTTGAACTGGCCTTCCAGCAAAATATCAGAGTAATTATAGTTGTTATACGTCAAGCGAGAAACGCCTCCTTTAACATACGTATCTACATGTTGTTCGGTAAATCCTTTACCTTTTATAGCAACATCTAAGCTAACAATCCCGATATCTTTAATGCTTAAAAATTTGCCGATATTGAACTTGTCTAACTCGACATTTCCAACATACGAGGCATGGTCAATATTATCAATTTCTGCCATAGTTAAATTGGATTTGATATTTCCAATTTGCGTTTTCATGAAGAAATCAGTCGTGATATTCGTTGCAGTAACTTCCGCCGAACCCACAACCATAAATTTACCTAACTTTCGTAAAATTTCAGGTAAATTTTTACCAAGAACATTGGGTAACAATTCAGAAAGATTATCATAGTCAGAACTTACTCTATAAAAATCACCTTTCATGTAAAAACGTTGTTCATTTTCACCAAAAAGATTTTTAAAATTTACATTACCTATAACTTGTGTGCCTTTGTCATCAATTAATTTTAAATTGTCTAGCATCAAATCGTTCAGCGGTCCTTTCAGATGTGTTTTGATATTGAAACGTTTATTTTTTCCCAGTTCATCGTAAAAATAACGAATGTCGTTAGTAGAGATAGTTGCTTCATCAAAATTCACATCGAAAACTACTTTATTAATAAAATCTCCAAAATCTTCCGGCTTGTATGACAATTTTACATTTCCCTTAAAATCAGACTCTTTCGTATTGAAAAGCATTTCGTCAAGAATAATGGTAGTAGGATTATACGTAAACTGACCGCTCAAATTGTCCATTTTTAAACCGCGATGGTCTTTAAATGCCATCTTATTAATTTTGGTTGTAACTTCTGGTCCGTAAATTTTTAATGTGCTAAAAGAAGCATCCAACTTAGAAAAATCAACACTTTTAGGTGTTTCAAGATTCTCGTTAATAACTCTAAACGTGGTATTTGTAAGGTAAACATTTGTGGCTTCTAGTAAAAACTTTTTACCACTTGAAGGTGTGTCAGAATCAAAAAGAGAAACGAATGTATTAATATTAGTTTCGTCTTCGCCTTTGTAAAGTTTTAAATTAAAGACGACTCCATCTAACCTGACATCGCCAAACAGCAAATCGCCGTTTAACATTTTTCCCAAATCCAGAATGTTGGTTTTAACTCTATTGGCAAAAATAAGCGTGTCTTTGTGGTGGTCTTTAATCAACACCGTTTTCAATTTAACACCTCCAAAAACCGAGATATTAACCTGTTCAACGTTGATATCTGTTCCAAAATCAGTGTTGAGTATATTCGTAACATAATGACCAATACGAGTTTGCACAAAAGGTAGTGAAAGTACGATGGCAGAAATCAACAAAAACAGTATCAACCCAAGTAAAACTCGGACTGTATATTTTTTGAGACGGTGAATCGCTGATGTTTTTTGTACTTTTTCCAATAAATAAATTTTGCCAGTAGAAAGGGAAAAACCTTAAAATAAAAACCTTATTTTTGTTACGTTGTAAAAATACAGTTTTTTTGAATCTTACAGCCAATTCTAACTCAAAATTCATGCCTTTTATATGACGCCTTCGCCTGTTTTTATACTTGCAATAGAAAGTTCCTGTGATGATACTGCTGCAGCCGTTTTACAAAATGATAAAGTCTTGTCAAACATTGTTGCTAACCAACTGATTCATACAGAATTTGGCGGTGTTGTACCCGAACTTGCTTCTCGAGCTCACCAGCAAAATATTGTTCCAGTTATAGATGCGGCTTTGAAAAAGGCAGAAGTCACAAAAGAGCAACTTTCTGCTGTTGCATTTACACAAGGTCCAGGATTAATGGGGTCTTTATTAGTAGGTAGCTCATTTGCAAAATCAATATCAATGGCATTGAATATTCCACTGATTGCTGTTAACCACATGCATGCTCATATTTTGGCTCATTTTATTGCTGAAGAAGGTTTTGAAAAACCAATATTTCCCTTTTTAGCCCTAACCATTTCGGGAGGACACACTCAAATTGTGGTGGTTCGTGATTTTTTCGATATGGAAATTATTGGAGAAACAACTGACGATGCCGTAGGAGAAGCATTTGATAAAAGTGCTAAAATTCTAGGATTGCCTTATCCTGGCGGTCCTTTAATTGATAAATATGCCCAATTGGGAAACCCAAAAGCGTTTGCTTTTACAAAACCTAGAGTTCCCGGATTGAATTTTAGTTTTTCGGGATTGAAAACGGCTGTTTTATATTTTATCCAAAAAAAGGTTGCCGAAAATCCTAATTTTATAGAAGAAAATAGAAATGATATTTGTGCTTCTATTCAATATACGATTGTTGAAATTTTGATGGACAAATTGAAATTAGCGGTTAAAGAAACCGGAATTAATCAAATCGCAATTGGTGGCGGTGTTAGTGCTAATTCGGGTATTCGGAAAACATTAAAAGAAGCAGAACAAAAATACGGTTGGAAGACATTTATTCCTAAATTTGAATACACTACAGATAATGCTGCAATGATTGGAATTGTAGGTTATCAAAAATATTTAAACGAAAAATTCGAAAACAATTCGGTGATTTCTAAAGCCCGAATACAATTTTAATTATGCAATTATTTTACAACCCTAATCTTACAGAAGCTACTGAGCATTTCACTTTTGACCGTGAAGAAAGCAAACATATCGTAAAAGTTTTACGTAAATCTGAAGGCGACGTTTTGCACGTTACAAATGGCTTAGGCTTAGTTTTTAAAGCAGAAATTATAATTGGCATGGATACCAAATGTCAGGTAAAAATTATCGGCATTGAAAAGCAAAATCCTTTATCTTATAAACTGCATCTTGTTGTCGCTCCAACTAAAATGAACGACCGTTATGAATGGTTTTTAGAAAAAGCTACGGAAATCGGTGTGACAAGCATCACTCCTATTATTTGCGACCGTTCTGAGAAAAAGTTTATTAAAAATGACCGCTTTGAGAAAATTATTCAATCTGCCGCTAAGCAATCTTTACAAAGTTATTTTCCAATATTAAATGACGTCGTTTCGTTTAAGGATTTTATAAAATCAAAGGAAAATAGTGGTGCTTTTTTAATTGCTCATTGTGAAGAAACAAATAAAAAGTCGTTAAAAGAAACCATTAAAAAAGGAACTGAAATCACACTTTTAATTGGTCCAGAAGGCGATTTTTCGGATGCTGAAATTAAATTGGCCCTCGAAAATGGATTTATTCCAGTGACTTTAGGAGAAACAAGATTGCGAACTGAAACGGCTGCAGTTGTGGGTTGTCACAGTGTTGCCTTTGTAAATCAAGATTAAATTATGAAGAAAATAGTTGTACTTTTTTTATTATTTCCAACGCTTTCTTTTGCCCAAGAAATAGCTTTGTTAAAATACAATGGTGGTGGCGATTGGTATGCAAATCCTACTTCATTGCCTAATTTAATTAAATATTGCAACCAAACAATCAATACTAAAATCAAGCCAAAACCAGTAACAGTTTCGCCAGATAGTCCTGATTTATTTAATTATCCATTCATTCACATGACGGGTCATGGAAATGTGGTTTTTAGCGAAAGCGATGTCAGAAATCTCCAAGATTACCTCAAATCAGGTGGTTTTTTGCATATTGATGATAATTACGGAATGAATGAATACATTAGAAAAGAAATAAAAAAGCTTTTTCCTAATGAGGTTTTAACGGAAATTCCCAGTTCACATGTTATTTTTCAAAAACCCAATGTATTTCCACAAGGTTTACCAAAAATCCACGAACACGATGGAAAAAGAGCCCAAGCTTTTGGTATATTTATCAAAAATAGGTTGGTTTTATTGTACACTTACGAAAGTGATTTAGGCGATGGCTGGGAAGATGAAGAAGTAAACAATGACCCTTTTGAAGTACGCCAAAAAGCATTAAAAATGGGAGCGAATATTATTAATTATATTTTTACAAATTAGTGTTATGAACTCAAAAGTAATTGGAAATGGAATTGTTCGTGGCGTACTTATTCTAGCGGGAATACTACTTATTATGTACGTGTTCTATTTGACACAAGCTGTTTTGATTTATCTCGTAGTTTCCTTGATATTAACCTTAATAGGTATTCCAATTATTGCTTTCTTGCGAAAGCGATTAAAATTTAATAATATTTTTGCAACCATAACAACCTTAATTATTTATGTTTTGATAATCGCAGGATTTGTGATGATGTTCATCCCACTTTTATTAGATCAAGGTCAAAATCTATCTATTTTAAATATTCAAAGCATTGAAACTACCATCACTAATTTGACAAATCAAGCTTCTGTATTTCTTGATGGACATGGGATTGACGCTTCTAAAGCTTTAAAACCTTCCAACCTAACTTCACAACTTAATTTAAATTTCATACCCAATTTTCTTAATAGTATCTTGGCTATGGTAAGCAGTTTTGGAATGGGATTGGCATCGGTTTTATTCATTACTTTTTTCTTTTTAAAAGACAGAAAACTTTTCACCTATATGACAAAGTCAGTATTACCAGAACAGCATTCTGATCGTATTTTAGATTCATTAGATAAAATCAATCACTTATTATCAAGATACTTTATTGGGTTGCTAATTCAACTTTCCATCGTATTTGTACTGTACTTAATTGTACTGCTTATTTTTGGTATTGATAATGCTTTTGTAATCGCATTTTTATGTGCTGTTTTAAATATTATTCCGTACGTAGGTCCACTAATTGCTTCTGTTTTAGCAGCAATATTAACGATGATAAATAATTTAGGAGCTGATTTTCAAAGTGAAATATTGCCTACCACAATTTATGTAATGATCGGATTTTGGATTGTACAAGTCATTGACAACAACTTTTCGCAACCCTATATTTTTTCCAGCAGTGTCAATTCACATCCTTTAGAAATATTTTTAGTGATATTAATTGCTGGATTTCTTTTCGGAATTATGGGAATGATTATCGCAGTGCCTTTATATACTATTTTAAAAGTCGTTGGTAAAGAATTTTTACCCGACAATAAAGTGGTGCAAATGCTGACTAAAAACATTTGATTTGCTGGAAGCCATTTTACAAAAAGAAGTACAAGAGTTTATAAATGCCCATCTTTTTACAGATGTGCAAAAATTAGCATTAAAGAAAAATCCCTTTCCCGAATTGGATTATAAGATGCTTTTGAGTCAAATTGTATCCAAAGGAAAAGCGAAAGATAAATTACCCACTTGGTTCCATTCTGAAGGCATAATCTATCCTGAAAAAATATCTGTAGAACAAACTTCTTCAGAAAAAACAGCACAATACAAAGCCAACTTAGTATCCGGTACATCTTTAATTGATTTAACAGGCGGTTTTGGAATTGATGATTATTATTTTGCTAAAAAAGTAAAAAACGTGTTTCATTGTGAAATAAATTCAGATTTATCAGAAATTACAGCACACAATTTTATAAAATTAAATGTTGAAAATATTGAATGCTTTTCAGGCGATAGTTTCGCTTTTTTAGAAAAATCTACTCAAAAGTACGATTGGATTTATATTGACCCTTCGAGAAGAAATGCATTAAAAGGAAAAGTTTTTTTGCTAGCCGACTGTTTACCAAATGTTCCCGAGCTTTTGGATTTTTATTTTGAAAAATCCGACAATATTTTAATAAAGACGGCTCCGATTCTCGACATTTCTTCGGCAATGGGCGAATTGAAATTCGTGACAAACATTCATATTGTGTCCGTTGAAAATGAAGTAAAAGAATTACTGTTCGAATTAAAAAAGAATTACAAAGGACTAATTGGAATCAAGACAATTGATTTTGGAAAAAAAGTCACCCGCTTTGATGCCATTTTAGGAGAAGAAAGTCCGAATTTGAACTTTGGTTTACCAAAAAAATATTTGTACGAACCCAATAGTGCAGTGATGAAATCGGGAAATTTTGATTTAATCAGCAGTCGATTTAAAGTAAGTAAGTTACACACAAACTCGCACATTTACACCTCTGGTGAATTGGTTGATTTCCCAGGAAGAACATTTGAAATTCAAGATAATTTCATTTACAATAAAGAAAATATGAAGTTGAAACTTCAAAATCAGAAATGCAATATTACCACTCGAAATTTTCCAGAAACTGTAGAAAACATTCGGAAAAAATGGAAAATTAAAGATGGAGGAAACCACTACAGCTTTTTTACAACCGATATTAATAATCAGAAAATAGTATTACTTTGCACAAAAATTCAGCAATCATGAGAATCATTATTTTAGTTATAAGTTTATTTTTTGGCATACAATTATCTGCTCAAAAAAATTGTGGCTTTTCGACCGATGTAAAGGACAGTATAGGAACATATAGAGAAACAAAAGGGTACTTAATGCATGAAAAAGTTTTTGGAGGAAAATCAACCTATATATTTTTCACACTTGCAAATGAAGACGGAACTCCCTTTTTAAAAGTTCAAAAAATTGAAAAAAGCGCTAATTTTATTTCTGCAAATTGCTTTGACCAACAATCGAAAGTGTACATCCAATTGTTAAATGGGAAAATCATCACCCTTGTATATGGTGGTGAAGAAACCTGCGGAAACCTAGTTAGACAGCCTAATGAATCCCTTGCTAGCAGAGTTATTACTGGAAATTTTCTTTTTTTAAAAGGAAGCATTGAAGATTTAAAAAGTTCACCCATTTGGCAAATTAGAATTAGATATGCGACCGAAACGATAGATTTTGCAATAAAAAAAGAATTAGTCTCTGAGTTGATGAATGAAACGTTTACGCCTGAAACCTATTTCACAAATTATCTACACTGCATCGCTGATTAATTGCAATCCCAATTAAAATTAGAAATTGGGTCGCCCAATGCTCCTGAATAATCGTAATGCCACCATTCCGATTCAAGGATTTTAAAACCATTTTCTTCCATAATTTTGCGAAGCATTTTTCTGTTGTTTCGGATTTTTTTATTCAATTTTTTGTAAGAATGAGCTGCTTGTTTACCAAAAAAATCAAAGTCAGTTCCAAAATCGAGTTCTAATCCATTTTTATCTACTAAGGCAATGTCAACAGCTCCTCCTCTATTGTGAATCGAACCTTTAGCAGGATTTGCAACGTAGGATGGGTTTGAAACTATTTTCCACATTTTTTTCTGAACCGAAAGAGGACGATAGCAATCAAATATTATAATTTTATAACCCAACTTCAGAAACGAATCATTTGCAGCAAGTAATGCTTTCACTGTTTTTAATCTCAAATAGCATTCTGCACAATCATACACTTGAGCCTTGAGAAAATTATCTGTCGTTGCGTATTTCATCTCATAAACAAAATCCATACTGTAATCTTTGAGATTTACAAAAGTAGAATCTGGAATTTTAATACTCGAATCTTGTCCAAAAGTAGCATGAACACTAATTAATACAAGTAAAAAACTTAAAAGTAACCGTTTTATTTTTTTCATTTTTTCCATTTTAATCTCTAAATATACAACAAAGGTACGCTTCTTTGGGTTAAAACTAAATGGAACAGTAGGTACTCAGAAAGAAGCTAAATAGTATTTCATTGATACTTAGATATTTTAAAACAAAGCATCAAATAATTAAAAAAAAACATCATTTTTAGTTGTAAAATAGATAATGTTGGCTTAGATTTGCAACCGCTTAAAACAAGTACGTTCATTGAGTGTTGGAGAGTTGCCTGAGTGGCCGAAAGGACTTGTTTGCTAAACAAGCGTATGGGAAACTGTACCAAGGGTTCGAATCCCTTACTCTCCGCTTTTTTTTACACCTTCGGGGTGTAGCGTAGCCCGGTTATCGCGCCTGCTTTGGGAGCAGGAGGTCGCAGGTTCGAATCCTGCCACCCCGACATTTAAGTTTTTACATTTATTGTAGAATGGAGATATAGCTCAGCTGGATAGAGCACCTGCCTTCTAAGCAGGCGGTCGAAGGTTCGAATCCTTCTATCTTCACATTAAAAACCACTGATTTTCAGTGGTTTTTTTGTTTTGTATAGTTTTCAACCATAAAAAAGCTACCGATTCTCACTCATATCCTCATTCTTGTTTTGGGCATATTCATAGCCTTGATGCCACCATTCTTTCATCTTCTTTTTATTAAAAATCAATGCGTTGTCCGTCAATTTTGTCGGTGTATAAAACAAATTTAACTTTACATTCTTATTGTTTGCCATCAATTTCCCAATAGCAATATCGTGTTTTTCAACTTGGTCTAAAAGTGTTCCAAATAAATCAACCATTAGCGAAAACGGATTTTTGCCAATTACTCGAGGTTCCAATTGTGTTTCGGTTTCTAAAATAACCACATCAACTTCTGTCGCACCGCGATGTATCGCTTCCGTAATAGGTACAAGACTGGAAAAACCACCGTCTCCGTATTCATAATTTCCTTTTTTCACCAAACTCATAAACGGAATATAATTGCAAGAAATCCAAATCCATTCGCAAAACTCCTCGTAATCGTAATCACGGATACATTTATATTCCACCTGATTTAAAGTCAAATTGGTTACTGTAACTACAATATCACAATTTGATGCCTTCAACTGATTAAATTCAGACAAAGTAAAATTATGCTTGATATACCGCAAAAGTCGGCGGCTTTCGCCAAAGGTTCGCTTGCCTTTTACAAACTGTTTGATTACGTTAAAATGGTTAATGGTTACGATATCGACACCCTCTTTTTCCTTAATTACAAAAGGGGAAACATTAAAAATATTATCTTTATTGACATTGGTATAAATATCGTAAATCTTACCAATTTCGCCCAATGCCAAATGCGGAATCAGCAAACTTCCCGTGGACGTTCCCAATAACAAGTCATACTGATTGCCGCGAACTTCCATCAAATATTGGGCAACACCACCGGCAAAAGCACCTTTACTTCCACCTCCTGAAATGACTAACGCTCTCATATTTTTTCAATTAATAATCGGTTCAGTTGACTTTTTTCACGTTCGGGAAGTTGCTCTAGCATATCTTCAAAAAACTTGCGATGAATATTACTTTTCAATAAACCTCGGATATTTTCTCTTGCAAATTTTACAAATTGCCATTTATGACTGACCAATGCATTTACTAAATACTTCAACGTGTTCTGGTCGTTTTTATCCAAAAATAATAATTTCATAATTGCATTTTGACGCAAATTACTCTCATATTTTGAAGTGGCATAATCCAGCAATTCATCATAATAAGTCGCTTTTTTATCTTGTTCAAAATCTTTAGTTGCCAAAGCTAACGTTAACCATAATACACGCAAATTCTTGTCATTCAAACCTACCCAATCTCTTGACTTTTCTAAAGTCATAAAGCGTTCTTCGGGAAATTCCGACCAATATTTATTCAATACAATCTCCCGAGTGATGTACGAATCATCGTCCAACAACGACAAATAATCACTTTTGAAACTCGAAGGAATCGAATCCATTGTTTTTGCAATTGCTTGACGTACTTTGAAATCGCCGGTTCGCATCGCTAATTTCAAAACACGTTCTTTTTCTTGGTAAGAAACCGACTGCAATTGATAAATAACCTCTTCTTTTAAAGGATAAAACGCGTTCCCTTTCAGTAAATTGGAATAGGTAACTTCCTTTTCCGCAAAAGGTTTAGTTCTCAATTCTGACACTTCAAAATAGGCACGAATAAAGGGACTTCTATTCAAAATAGTCAACACATCTTGGGTTTGAAAAACGGCGCTTTCCAACCAGTCTTTCTTAAATTTATTCGTGTCGAAGTCCGAAACTTTATTAATTTCGGCTAAAAAATCGTCCGTTTCTACATTCTTAAATTGATATTTCTGCAAATAACTTTTAACCGCTTTTTGAAAGTTTTCATGACCCACATTTTCACGCAAATAATGCAAAGCCCAAGCTCCTTTTTGATAAAAAGTCAACGAACTCGCCTTTGGATTTAAAAGCGGAACCAAATCATTTTTTGAAGCGGCAATCAATCGTTCTGCCATTTCATACAATTGCCAATTGAAATAATCAGAACCAAATACTGATTCTTCCGCCAATAAAGCATAATAGGTTGCAAATCCTTCTTGTAGCCAATGATGCGTTCCTGATTTTGCCGTAACCATATCACCAAACCATTGATGTGCCAATTCATGAGCATTTACATTCAAGTAACTCCGGTCGTTAAAACCGATGGAATCCACCACAAAATCCTGCGTAAAAATAGTGGCAGTTGTATTTTCCATTCCCGCATACAGAAAATCTTTAACCGGAATTTGACGATACACTTCCCAAGGATAAGCAACACCGATTTCATTTTCAAAAAAGTCAAATAGTTGGGTGCTGTAACGGTATGTGGATTCAAATTTAGAAACATCTTCTGGTTGCAAATATAATTCTATTGGAGTTCCTGAACGAGTACTTAAAGTCTGCTTTTCAAACTGACCAATTGCCATCATAACAAGGTACGAACTCATAGGATGAGCCATTTTATAGTTCCATGTCGTAAGCGAATCTGTTGCCGTTTTCTGCGCCAAAACACCATTGGAAAGTACCTCGAAATCAGTTGCAAAAGTAACTGTAGTATTGAAGATGACTTTTTCATTCTCATCGTCAAAACTGGGCAACCAATGACTAGTGTTTTTACCTTGACCTTGCGTCCAAATTTGTTTCCCCTCACCTGCTCCTACAAAGTAAAGCGTTTGTTTTGGCGTTGCTTGATAATCAAAACTAATCGTATTTTTTCCTTTTTTATAGCCTTTAAACAACTGCAATTCTGTACCCGAATTTTTAAAGTCTACCGTTCTTTTATTGATTTTTACATTCGAGAAATGCATGTCTATAGCATCAATTCTTATGGTGTCAATAGCCGACTTTACATCAAAAGTATAAACTACATTTCCAGAAATAGATTGTTTTTCGAAGTTTAAAAATAAAGTAGCATTTGCAACTTTAAAATCAACTTTTACAGGTTGTTGTGCCAAAAGTAAACTCGGAAATAAAAGCAAAAAAGAGAAATAGCGTTTCATGATAAATAGTACAAATTATAGGGTTTGAATGGCGTTTCTAACGTTCCTCATACATGTTTAATAATTGCGTCACCGTGTTCCAATTCCGAATGGTTGCTGTTAAATTGAGTTTTTTCTCAATATATTTTTGGTCCAACCTCGTTTTTCCAGCTCCAACGGCGTATTTAATGAAAATTTTATTACCATCAATAACCGCTTCATCGGGTTTAAATTGACTAATTTTCAAATCATTGATACTGTCACTTCGCAACGTATTGGATAAAAAAGCGACATATAATTTTTTCGTATCAACGTCCTTGTCTTTTAAAAAAGGATTGTTCTTAAAGCAATTTTCCAAATCTTCTTTGTGGATAACAACGGCCGGGACGTCGTGTCCAAATGCTGCAAAAATTTCTTGCTTGATTTTAAAACCAACCGAAGCGCCATTTTCTTCTTCAGCATCCACAAACACATTTCCAGATTGAATATACGTCTCAATATGCTGAAAACCTGCTTTTTCCAACATGCTTTTTAATGCGTCCATTTTCATCATATTGTGACCTGAAACATTGATACCGCGAAGTAAAGCGAGATGAGTAACCATAAGTTTATTTTTTAGAATTTCAAATATAAAGTTTTTAGAAGGTAATCGTGTTGAAAGAAACATAAAAGTGTTGTATGCATTCGTTTTTACTACTACTCATTTTCTAGTTTCCCATTAAAAATCTATCTTCGCTTCTCATAAAAAATTTCGTTACTACCAATACAAATGAGCCAATTATTACAAACTCCCATCGAATACCTTAAAGGCGTTGGCCCCAGTCGGGGTGAATTGTTGCGGAAAGAATTGGGCATTTATAAGTACGGCGATTTGGTGCAACTGTTCCCCAACCGGTATATTGATCGAACCCGTTATTATAAGGTAAACGAACTCAATGCTTCCAATGCGGAAGTGCAGTTAATTGGTAAAATCATCAGCTTAAAAACCATTGAGCAAAAAAGAGGCAAGCGATTAGTGGCGACTTTTAAAGACGAAACGGGACAAATGGAACTCGTCTGGTTTCAAGGTCAGAAATGGGTAAAAGAAAACTTAAAACTCAATTCCGAGGTGGTTATTTTTGGAAAATGCTCGGCTTTTAACAATGTGTACAACATGCCGCATCCCGAAATTGAATTGTTAGCGGAACACCAACAAAGTTTACGTTCGGCAATGCAACCCGTTTATCCTTCCACGGAAACGCTTTCTAAACGTGGAATCAGCAACAGGATGGTCATTAAAATGTTAGAGCAATTATTTTCTGAAAGAGAACTGAATTTCATCGAACCACTCCCCGATTATTTAATCAAGGAATTAAAATTGATTTCGAAAAATAAAGCCATTTTCAACATTCACTTTCCGAAAAGCAGCGAAGATTTGGCGAAAGCCCAATTCCGGTTGAAATTTGAAGAATTGTTCTTCATTCAAATGCAGTTGATTACGAAGAATCTAATTCACAAACACAAAATAAAAGGACACCAATTTACAAGTGTAGGAACTTATTTCAATGCTTTTTACAGCAATCATTTGCCCTTTGATTTAACAGGTGCTCAAAAACGAGTGCTGAAAGAAATTCGCAACGACATGGGAAATCCTGCTCAAATGAACCGACTGTTGCAAGGCGACGTAGGTTCGGGAAAAACAATCGTGGCATTGATGAGTATGCTTTTGGCTTTAGATAATGGATTTCAAGCCTGCTTGATGGCTCCCACAGAAATTTTAGCCAACCAGCATTTTGTTGGACTTTCAGAATTAGCAATTCCGTTAGGTTTAAATATCAAATTATTAACGGGATCAGTTAAAATAGCACAACGCCGTAGTATCCACGAAGAACTTGAAAATGGAAGTTTACAGATACTAATTGGAACACATGCCTTATTGGAAGACAAAGTAAAATTCAAGAATTTAGGTTTGGCAATTATTGACGAACAACACCGTTTTGGCGTGGAGCAACGTTCTAAACTTTGGAAGAAGAATGTAATACCACCACATGTATTGGTTATGACGGCTACTCCAATACCGCGAACATTAGCCATGAGCTTATATGGCGATTTGGATATTTCGGTGATTGACGAACTGCCTCCAGGACGAAAACCCATTCAAACGGAACACCGTTTCGACTCGAACCGGTTGCGAATTTGGAAATTTATCCGCGATGAAATTGCCAAAGGAAGACAAATTTACATCGTCTATCCATTGATTCAGGAATCTGAAAAAATGGATTACAAGGATTTAATGGACGGTTACGAAGGCATTTCTCGGGATTTTCCATTACCAGATTATGCAGTTTCTATTGTGCATGGAAAAATGAAACCCGCTGAAAAGGAATCGGAAATGCAGCGTTTTATTAAAGGTAAAACACAAATTATGGTGGCTACAACGGTGATTGAAGTGGGCGTGAATGTGCCAAATGCAAGTGTAATGATTATTGAAAGTGCCGAACGTTTTGGACTTTCGCAACTACACCAACTGCGAGGTCGTGTAGGTCGTGGTGCTGAACAAAGTTATTGCATTTTAATGACGTCACACAAATTGTCAGAAGACAGTAAAGTACGGATGGAAACCATGACACGAACTAATGACGGGTTTGAAATTGCCGAAGTCGATTTAAAACTTCGTGGACCCGGCGATATTATGGGCAAACAACAAAGCGGAATTTTAAACTTAAAAATCGCTGACTTGGTAAAAGACCGAGACATTTTAGAATTGGCGCGGCATCATGCGTTGAAAATCTTAAAAACGGATGCTCCACTCCTTCAACCGGAACATGCAACGTTGCGACAAGTATTTATTGAAATTGGAAAAAAACAAAATATCTGGAATTATATAAGTTAGAGATTTGGGATAGAAGGATGAAAATGCTAACTGATTTTTTATTTACTTTAAATCAAGACGTGTTTATGCTTTTGCAAGATACTTTCATTATCTTTTTCAGTAGAAAGTTTAATTTCAAAAAGACGTTGATTATTGTCCACTACAGATAAAAAACCTTCTCCCAAACCTCCAGGTTCAGGAAATAAACCGTTACAGGTATTTTTTTGTTTTTCATATTTGATTTAAACCTTGTAAAATTTTGGAATCTTATTAAAATCTAAAGCATGGGCTCACAGATTATTTGGTGTTTAAAAATTTAAATAGATTCTGTGAATTTTAAAATAACCTATTACATTTATACGAAAACACCTTGAGCTCAGAATTAATTTGCTTTTCTTAATAGTATACGTATTTCCACTATTTTTTAAATAGTAAACTAAATGAATATATTTAACCTCAGTAACCTAAACTCTACACAACATGACTCATCCGCGATGATTCTCGACCAAACCACAACTAAAATACGACCCAATACACGACTAACCCATAAACTACTACCAACTTTTCAACATGTTTATAACGTTTTTATAACAAACCTTTTCCACTACTTCAACGTCCTAATAAACCTTAGATGATATAAAATAGCTGCCTGAAAGTCGACCCCCTATTCCAAATTAGATCTGAGAATCGACTTCGTTACCAAACAAAGAAACAGTACTAAAAAGCATCGTTTTTAGTACTGCATTCAATAAAACTAACAAAGTTATTTCAAATTAAGAAAACTTAAAACAACCCCCTTAGTCCTTCATTCTTAATTCCAATTTTCCCAGCATCAAACGCCATTTTCTCTTTCAATACACTAGCATAAACCGAACGGAAATCAATTTCGTGCTTTAAGTCGCCGTTGTCCAAGTTAGTTAAATTGGGGTTATTTCCCAACACCTTTCCTTTTGTACTTCCTCCAATTATGAACATTGGAGCTGCTGTACCGTGGTCGGTTCCGCTTCCGTTGTCTTTGACGCGTCGGCCAAATTCGGAGAATACAACTATCGTTACGTTTTGCAGTAGTTTGGCTTGCTTTAAGTCTTTGTAGAAACCTGCCAAAGCATCGTTCAGTTCGGTTAAATTTCGGTTGTGTAAGTTAACCTGGTTGTCGTGGGTATCGTAGCCGTTTTGAGAGGTATAATAGACTTTTGAATTCAAATTTCCTTTCACCAATTGGGCAATCCACTGCAGGTTTTTACCCAAATTAGTTTTAGGATAACTAACTTCTGCTGTTGATTTCGCCAAGGCTTTCTGGATTTCTGTTGAACCTTCCTTTACTGAATTGGCTACTTTTCGCACAAAGTCAAGCTGCGGATTTTCGGATAAGGTAATTCCTTGCTCTTTGTTTTTACTGATTTTGAAACGACTTGGGTCCTTTACAGTTATGGAATTGGGCTCTTCCCCTTTCAGCGCCAAGTTATCAATGCTGTCGAGGTTGATTCCAGCTGTTGGTTCATGGTCATTGCATTGTAAATCTAAGTATTTTCCAAGCCAGCCGTTCGTACCATATTGGTTACTATCAGTTGCGGTTTGCCAAATCTCTTGACTGCGAAAATGAGAACGAACGGGTTGAGGATAACCTACGTTTTGCACCACACTCAAATCGCCATTTTGTTGCATGGCTGCAAAATCTTTCAAAGCAGGATGAAAACCCATCCCGTTTGTTTTTCCTACAATAGTATCTTTGGCAAGTGCAATTTTTGGTCGCAAATCATAATATAAAGGATTGTCGTAAGGAATAAAGGTATTCAATCCGTCGTTTCCGCCATTGAGTTGGATGAAAACCAGACATTGTTCGCCAATAACCAAGTTTGGTTGGGTGCCAAAAGCATGCAGAAAGTTGGGCAATAGCAAAGAACCTCCTGTGAAAGTTCCTGTTAGGGATAAAAAATTACGTCTGTTCATGATTAGATGAGTTGAAATTCAGGTCGTTTTACCATTTCGTTAAACAATCGAAGTACGGCATTTTCTGCCCCTTCGCTTTTGGGATTGAAATCGTATTTAAGTAGAGTTTCAAAATCGGTTTGCATTTCCGCATCGGCTTGAAACAATAAACGGTTTTGTAATTCGGTAATAATGGTTTTATTGGTTCCTGATGCGTCAAATTTTAGTGCAACAGCACTTTGTTTCCCTGATTTATTTTGCATCATTTCATTGTCTTCCTTTTGATTATTCCGACCTAAGCCTTTTCCATTGCACATTAAATCAGCTACATTGTTTCGTTGCAAATATACTTGAGATGAAAGCCATTCCTTGCCTCCATTCCAACCCTTTACATTAGGTTGTCCAAATAAATCCATGCCTTGCATTTTCAAAAAAGCGTGTAATAATCTTGGATTTATTTTGTCGATTTGCAACTCATTTTGCAACTGCAAAACATAGACTAACGGATCTTTTATTTTTGAACCTGCCGTATTTTTTGCATATTCTTCGGTAAATATTTTTTGCAGTAGCGGTTGAATTTCAAAGTCAACTTTCCGTAAATAATCGCCATAATACGTCACTAGTTCTTCCGAAGGTACATCGTATAGAAACCATTTCAATAATTTTCGCGTAATCAGATAAGGAGCGGCTTTTTGTTCGAAAATAATATCGATCAGCTCGTCTGCTTTAAACATACCTTCTTGTCCAAAATATGTAATTACATCATTATCTTGTTGGAATTTTCGATACATTGCTTTCGTTTCCCCTAAACCTAAGCCAGCCAATCCTTTGGCGCCGTTTTTAATATCTTCTTCTGTATAGTTGCCTATTCCGAGTGTGAATAATTCCAGTAATTCCCGACTTAAGTTTTCATTGATTTTGCCTTTTCGATTGTCTACATTATCCAAATATCGCACCATTGCATTTGACTTTAAAACTTCTTTGGTTAAAGTCTTGAAGTTGCCAAAAGCATGTGTTCTTAAAATTTGGTTGTGTTGAAATATCCAATGGTTGACTTTCACTTTTTGAAAAGTAGACACATAATGGTTGTGCCAAAAACAAGTCATTTTCTCCCTTAGCGGAAATTCGTCTGACCTCATTTTTTCTATCCACCATATTTTCATTTCTTGCGAAACTTGATTTTCTTTTAGGCGTAAATCTTTGGCTTCATCAGCCGATTGGGTTTTAAGTTGTTGCCGAATGGTTTTTAGTTCTTCTAAAGTTTTCGGACTTTCATTCAAAAATGAGGGTATCGAGTCATCTACTTTTGAATTGAAAGCAACTTCTAAAAACCGCTTGAAACCGAGTGTTTCTATCTTTTGGGCTTCCTTATTTGAAAATCCCAAGCGTAAAGACCATAATGAATTTGGATGCATAACAGTTTTTTGAAAATTTAAATTAAGACCATTGAATTGAAAAAAGGTTTAATAATAAAATAGCAATAGCATCCCTTATGAGGATTGTTGTTATAAAGATAAACTATTAAAAATAAGTTTTCAAAACACTCCTCTAAATTTTGAATAAATGAACTTAGATTTTAATGTGAATTTTATAGTCGATACCCGAATTAAAGCTATGTTAACAATAATTACCATATCCTAACTCTAATCAACTTTAACACTTAAATTCTGTTAAAAAAAGACTAACACAAAAAAGACTCCGTTATATAAACTTTAGTTTTGCTCTTTCACGCAAAAAAACTTCCATGAAAGTAAAGTACATAGTTTATGCTCTAATTATTTTGGGATTAGGAACACTTATTTTTTATCGCATTGGCGAAAATAAAGAAGAGAAGAAAGACCCTAACGCTAAAAAACCGGCCACAACTGTTTATGGAAAAATACTAGTTCCGCAAGAGTTTGCAGATAATTTGACTTTATCAGGTACCTTAGAAGCCAATGAAGAAATAGAACTTCGAACGGAAGTTTCAGGCGTGGTAGAGCAAATAAATTTTGAAGAAGGTGGTTTTGTTACAAAAGGACAATCACTTGTGAAGGTAAACGACATTGAACTTCGTGCCCAATTGCGACAAGTACAAACGGCTCAGGGGTTGTCTTCTGAAAATGCAAGAAGAGCTAAATTACTGCTGGAAAAAGAAGCCATCAGTCAAGAAGAATTTGACATTGCAACAGCAGATTTTAAATCGGCTCAAGCACAAGTCCAACTAATTCAAGCCCAACTGTCTAAAACAACTATCCGAGCGCCGTTTTCGGGAAAAATTGGTTTGCGTTCCATTTCTAAAGGAAGTTACATTTCTCCTACTACTCTAATTGCCAAATTAGTCAATACTGCTCAACTAAAAATCACGTTTTCTATTCCTGAAAAATATGCACAAACGATAAAAGCCAATCAAACTTTGACCTTCACTACTTCAGGTTCAAAAGAAGTGTACAATGCCAAAATCTACGCCATTGAACCTTCTATTGAAACAGAAAGCAGAACATTAAAAATTCGTGCAATAACGGAGAATAAGGACGGTAAATTAATTCCAGGAACTTTTGCCAATGTAAGTTTGCCTCTTGCCAAATTACAAAATGCTCTTTTAGTACCAACCGAAGCATTAATTCCAATTCAAAATGGAAAGAAAATATTTGTATCCGTAAATGGAAAAGCGAAAGAAATCATCGTGGAAACAGGGGCTCGAACGGATAAAGATATTTTAATTACTTCTGGACTAAAAGCGGGCGACACCATTTTAACTTCGGGTGTGATGAGTTTGAAAAATGACAGTCCCGTAAAAGTAAAATTGCAATAATAGATTTTCAATCTAGGTCAAGTCCTACATTTAAAATCCTAAATCTAAAATCCTAATGAGTTTATCTACCTTAAGTATTAAACGTCCGGTTTTGACCATTGTAATGAACCTTTCTATTGTTCTTTTTGGAATCATTGGCTATACCTATCTTGGTGTTCGGGAATTCCCGTCAATTGATGCTGCACAAATCTCGGTGCGAACCAATTATTCAGGTGCCAACTCGGATATTATCGAATCTCAAATTACGGAACCACTTGAAAAAGCCATTAACTCGATTGACGGAATCCGAAACATTACGTCTTCAAGTAACCAAGGTTCGAGTAATATTTCCATCGAGTTTAATTTAGACAAAGACCTTGAAGCTGCAGCAAATGATGTTCGGGATAAAGTCTCCCAAGCCATCCGTAGTTTACCACAAGATATTGACGCACCTCCTGTAGTTTCCAAAGCAGATGCCGATTCGGATGCCATTATTACAATGACCATTCAAAGTGATGATAAAAACGTAATTGAACTTTCCGATTATGCTGAAAATGTAATTGCACAGCGACTCCAAACAATTCCAGGGGTCAGTAGTGTTCAAATTTGGGGACAACGAAAATATGCCATGCGTTTATGGATTGACCCCGTTCGGCTGGCTTCCTATGGTTTAACGACTGCAGATGTGCAAACGGCCTTAAACAACCAAAATGTGGAACTGCCATCAGGAAAATTAACGGGTGCCAATACCGAATTAACCGTTAAAACCTTAGGAAATCTTTCTACTGAAGCAGAATTCAACGACATTATCATTCGAGCCGATGGCGACAAAGTAGTACGTTTATTAGATATCGGAAAGGCCGCATTAGAAGCTGAAAATCTAGAAACCAAATTAAGTGATTCCGGTCAGCCAATGGTGGGTATGGCTATCATTCCACAACCCGGCACGAATTATTTGGATATCGCAGATGCTTTTTACAAAGAATACGACAAAATTGAAAGCGACTTACCTAAAGAATTCAAGTTAAATGTAGCGATTGACAATACGGTTTTCGTAAAACAAGCAGTGTTTGAAGTTGCCGAAACCCTATTGATTTCAATTATTTTAGTGGTTTTAATTATCTATCTCTTCTTTAGAAATTGGGCCATCGCATTCCGACCGTTAATTGATATTCCGGTTTCGCTGATTGCTACTTTCTTTATCATGTGGTTATTTGGATTTTCAATCAATGTATTGACGCTTCTAGCAATTGTTCTAGCAACAGGCTTAGTGGTCGATGATGGAATTGTAGTGACCGAAAATATTTTCAAAAAAGTGGAAGAAGGCATGTCGCCAATTGAAGCTGCAATCAAAGGTTCAAACGAAATTTTCTTTGCAGTAATCTCCATTTCCATCACCTTAGCAGCGGTATTTTTGCCCGTAATATTTCTAGAAGGCTTTGTGGGTAGTCTGTTCCGAGAATTTGGAGTCGTCATTGGAGCGGCCGTTTTAATATCAGCGTTTGTATCGCTGTCGTTGACACCGATGTTAAACGCGTATTTAATGAAAAAAGGCGAACAAAAACGGTCTAAGTTTTACGACATGACCGAGCCATATTTTGTAAAAATGAATACCTCTTATGCGGAATCTCTAAAACGTTTCATGACTAAGAAATGGATTAGTTTTCCAATTATCATTGGGTGTATCGGACTAATTGTTTTGTTTTATTCACTGCTAAAAAAAGAAACGGCACCTTACGACGACAGAAGTTTCATCAGTCTAAATGTATCGGCTCCTGAAGGTGTTTCCTATGACTATATGGACCGATTTATGAACGAATTGACCGAACTAATCAACGATTCGATTCCTGAGAAAAAAGTAAGTTTAATCATCACCTCACCAGGTTGGGGTGCTTCATCTGTCAATACGGGTCGTGCTAGAATCCGATTAGTTGAACCCGGAGAACGAGAAAAATCACAGAGTGAAATTGTACAGGAATTAACGACTTGGACCAAACAATATTCGGAGGCGAAAGTATCCGTTTCTGAATCGCCTACAATTGCTGTAAATCGCCGTGGTGGTTTTCCTATCCAATACATTATACAGGCTCAAAATTTTGAAAAACTAAGAGAAAAAATTCCAGAATTCATGGACGAAGCCGAGAAAGACCCTACTTTTTCAGTGGTGGATGTCAATTTGAAATTCAACAAACCAGAAGTATACGTTACCATTGACCGCGATAAAGCACAAAACTTAGGCATCTCTGTAATTGATGTAGCACAAACGTTGCAATTATCGTTAAGTGGTCAACGTTTTGGTTACTTTATGATGAACGGAAAGCAATACCAAGTTATCGGACAATTTGACAAAAAAGACCGAGATACTCCGATGGATTTGACTTCTATTTTTGTAAAAAATAAAGACGGAAGATTAATTCAACTGGACAATGTTATTACAATTGAAGAACAAAGCAGTCCACCACAATTGTACCACAATAACCGATATATGTCGGCTACAGTTTCTGCCAACTTAGCGCCTGGAAAAAGTATGGACGATGGAATTGCAGCAATGGAAGCCATCAAAGTAAAAGTGCTAGACGATACGTTTACCACTGATTTAGGTGGAGAATCCCGAGATTTCGTCGAAAGTAGCTCCAATACGGCTTTTGCTTTTGGATTGGCATTATTGCTTATTTTCTTGATTTTAGCGGCTCAATTTGAAAGTTTCATCGACCCATTCATCATCATTTTAACGGTTCCAATGGCAATTGCCGGAGCCTTATTCTCGTTATGGTTATTTGGTCAAAGTTGGAATATCTTTAGTCAAATTGGAACCATTATGTTGATTGGTTTGGTTACTAAAAACGGAATTTTAATCGTCGAGTTTGCCAACCAACTTCGAGAACAAGGAAAATCAAAATACGATGCCATAGTAGAGGCTTCAGAATCGCGATTGCGACCTATTTTAATGACCAGTTTAGCCATTGCACTTGGTGCGTTACCAATTGCGTTATCGCTTGGAGCCGCATCCACCAGCCGAATCGGAATGGGAGTCGTTATTGTGGGAGGAACATTATTTTCACTGGTTTTGACCTTATTCGTGATTCCTGCCATTTACCTCATGTGGTCAAGAGACCGCAAACACCATCCAGAATTTGACCACATAAAAGAATATGAAAATGAAATTTAAATTAATTCAACATACGTTAGCAGCACTATTCTTTTTAGGTACAGCATGGCATTCATACAGTCAAGAGGTTCTGACTGTTGAAGATGCAGTTAAAATTGCGTTGGAAAATAATTTTGAAATCCAAATTGCAACTAATAATTCAAAAATCGACGCTACAAATGTAAGTTTAGCAAATGCGGGAATCCTTCCCAATGTAGAGGGGGTTTTGACCAACTCCAACAGTATTTTGGATACCAAACAAACACAAGCCGACGGTTCTATTCGAGAGCTCAACAATGCCAAAAACATGAATTTGTCCTACGGTTTAGTAGTAAATTGGACGGTATTTGACGGTTTTAAAATGTTTGCCAAACACGAACAATTGAAACAAATAGAACAATTAGGAAATACCGAATTACAGTTTACCATTTTAAATAAAGTGGGCGATGTGATGGAAACGTATTATCAAATCGTGCAACAACAAGAACAATTAAAAGTATTGGACACGACTTTAGTAATTTCACAGTTGCGATTAAATTTAGCCAAAAACCGATACACAATAGGAAAAGCGTCTAAATTAGAAGTACTAAACGCCGAAGTAGATTGGAATACAGATAACACAAATCTACTGCGTCAAAAGGAATTATACGCAAATACCAAAACAACGCTAAATGAACTTTTAGCACGCGACTTAACTACAGAGTTCTTTGTTTCAGAAGAAGTTATCATCGACAAATCCTTGCAATATGCCGATTTAAAAACAATGGTTTCAAGTCAGAATCCGCAATTACAGATGCAAGTTTTGAACAAACGAATTGCCGAACTTTCATTGAAACAAGTCAAAGGCGACCGCTACCCTACCATTGGATTAAATTCAGGATATAATTTTACAAGGTCAGAATCGTCGTTGGGGTTTGTCTCAGAATCAACGGGTAATGGTCTCGTTTACGGAGTTACAGCACGAATGAATATTTTTAACGGCTCGTTGCAAAACAGGAATGAAAAAGTAGCAAAAATCAATGTGGAGAATGCCAGAATTTATGTGGAACAGCAGAAAAACCAACTGGAATCGCAACTCTTAGCAGCGTATACTACGTACTTAACCAACATCCAGCTTACTGAATTGGAAGAGAAAAACGAGAAAATTGCAGAACAAAATCTAGACATTACGTTAGAGAAATTCAAAATTGGGACCATTACAACGGTTGAATTTAGAACGGCCCAACTGAATTTTGTAAATGCCAAATTCCGCAACAACTCGGCTCAATTTCAAGCGAAGATTTCTGAAATTGCATTGAAAGAATTAGCGGGAAATTTGGATTTAGAGTAGAAAAAACTATTTTTATTTTCTCAATCTTTAAGTTACAACTAAAAAAACAACCTCTTTAAAATCGCTTCTAAAGAGGTTGTTTTTATGATTATTTTGAAAAGCTAGTTTTTTGGAAGGGTTGTGCGACAGATACGTGAGTTGTGAGACGGCTTTTTATTTTTTCACGGTTATTTTTTCTTTAGCAGTTCTTTTCGCATTATTATTTTTAGATTTTCTACTTGCAATAAAATCACTAATTTCTTTTCTTTCTTGGTCTGTTAGAGGTGGACTTTGAATTATAAAATCTACACCTTTAGGTTCTTTTATTAGACTCATATCATTAAGATTTAAAATATTTTTTTTACTAATTTTTTAGCTGATTCAGTTTCAATAATCATTCTTTGATTTTTAAAATGGAAAGCACCCAGATTTTCTTCATAATGTTTAATTAAGTTAGTTTTAGCGGTAAATGCTACAAAACCGTCAAAACCTTTTTGAAAGGAAACTTTACAAGCATCAGCTACTAAATTTCCCGAAACACTAACGATAACTCCATAAGTTTGACAGCATGTAAGCGGTTCTCCCGATAAAAATCGGGACAAGCAGTTCAACACGGGTTCCGTTGTTGGCTTTTCAAGCCCAGCGAAACCCTAGCTGTTATGTGCAGACTTTTTGTAATATGTCACTAAAAGAATCTACTGCAAATTTTTGCGCGCTGTCAATTCCTTCGGGTTTATAATGCGCAATTGTATTTCTGATTAGTCGAATTTGGTCAAGCTTCTCAATAAAAATTTGTCTGTCGATATTTTTTAAATTTAGTAAATTCCAGTTATCCTCATTATCGAAAATTTTCTTGTACTCACCAAATGTTAAGTCGTTGATATCCTTTTTTATTGTTAGAGATTTCTTTGTAATTAAATATTTTAGACAATCTTCAATTATCCCAAGTTTCAAAAATGGAACTAAAAAGTCTTTGAATTGAATTGTCATATCGTAAGTTGTTATTATTCCAACTAGTTCTTCAGTGCTGTTTACCACTAAAATGTAATCTTTTTTTGCTACAAGCTTAATGTATTTTAGGAAATCATTTGTCTCTTTTACTATTGCTGGTTCTTCAAGATATTCGGTAATATTTTCGCTATTCGTTCCGACTACTTCTGATTTCCCAATAGATTTCCAACTAATGGCTCCAATTATTTTGTTTTCGCTATTTAAAACTGGAATCTGTGAAAAGTCGTTTAATAACATCAATGTTTTTCCCTTCTCAATTGAATCAGTAATTGAACAAGTTGTAACGTTTTTAAAATTAGGATTTATAAATTGAGATACTTTAAATGTTTCTTTCATTGATAGTGTTGAATAAGTTTGCACATAACGTCCTCGCGCTAAATGTCAGTTGCCAATCAAAGCGAGCCGAGAACTTTCGGCCAAGATAAATATAATTCGTGAAGAAAATCTTCCCGCAAGAACAAATTTGGCAATTGCATTTTAGCGTGTGTTATAGCCAGTGCTTTTTTCATTAATAATCAGCTACAGTGTCAATTTTGGTTTTTACTATTTTATCATTCATAACCTTGTTATAAGTTATCTTAAAAAGAGGTTTTCCATCACTTTTGTTTATCTTTTCTCTTTCAGTTACTTCGGAGTATTTAATTTTTCCATTTTTGCCAAAATGGATAGTGTCAGTTACGTTATATCCTGCACCGTTTTTAGCATATGAAGAAACAGTTTTTGTTATAGTATCTATATTAACTTCATAACCAGACAAGGTTTCACATTTTTTATATATTCTATTTAGGGGATTGAATAGGAAAATATCGGAGAAATCTCCTGCACTGCCTGAAGCACCTCTGTTATAAAGTATAATATCTTTGTATCCATCGAAATTGGCATCCTTGACTATATCGTCACTTAATTGCAAATCATCAACAACTCCAAGATGGTCAAGATAATAATAGTCTTCGTCCTTGTTTAATATTATTTTACCATTTTTTTTGTTTTTCAATTCTAATTTTCCTGTACCTCCTTTTTCACCTCTATAAAGAAAAAGTGTAAGTTCCCAAAAGCAGCTTATGCCATTGATATTAAACGTCTGACTTTTTTTAGAAAAAGTATCAACGTGTTCATTGTCGGTTTCGGGATTGTCTTCTAAACTTGTTGTTTTTACAATCTCAGATTCCACGCCATCTGTTGCTCTAATCTTGGAGTTCGATTCTTCTCTGTTCTTGCAATTGGGGAAAAGTAGAATAGTAAAAAGGAAAAGTAATATTTTCATGGTATTAATCTCATATGTCTTTCATTCATAGATTCGGAATGTGTTTGTCTTATTATATTAATTTTGAAATACCAATATGGCATAGTATTCTAAATTTAAATGTCCGAGGTAGTTCAAGGCTTTCAACTTAATAAAGTTTTGCTTTCTTAGAGTTATCTTCTGAATCTATTTTGTACTTACATTTTAATTTATTCAACTCGATATATTGCGAGTTATTTTGATAATTATAGATTTGTTTTCTTATGTGTAGGACATGCTTCAATAGCCAATTGTAATAAGCTATTTCAGCTTTTTCAAAATCTATAGAATTTGAATTTGGGTCTTCAACCACGTATTTTCCCGGCTTTACATACAATGAGTCGATTCTATACTCAGTCCTTTTCCCACCATCTGTTAGAAGAATTAAGGTCATTGTATCTTTTTCATGCACAAAGATTCTTTCTAAATCATTATAGACTACGGATCCTGATCCATTGAAATACTGGGTTGCCTCGCTATACGTATAGGATTTAGACATATGCTTATTTGTGCAGGCGGTAAGGCCCATTAAAGAGAATTTATAATCCGCGCAAAAGTGTTCATAATTCACTGGTTTTCCTTGATCATCGAATAGTTTAAAATAAAAACTAATGTTCTGAGAGGGTTGCCCAAAAGAGAAATAACCACATAAAAGAAAGGCAATCGAAAAGGGAATTAGTCTCATATATAATATTTCATGATTGAAATTTCTTCTAGCATTGGCTATAACTAGTATATAGGTCTGATAAAATCAGACTTATCTACCCAAATTTGGGTGTATAGGTCTGACAAACGTCAAACTTTATTTATTTCTCAAATATATAAAAATATCCCAACCCTTCAGAAATAAAATATCCATTTCCCAAAAACCACCTTAGCTACAACGGATAGCTGTTTGCACTAAAAACCCCAATCTAATGGCCATTATGTTGGGATTTTTTATTGGAAAATGTTAGACTTTAATAGGAACAGCACCATTTTAGTAGGTCTATGCCAAATTCCGAAACACTTCAACTCCGTTTCAAGCACAACTTTCGGAAAATGCCCTAAAAGAATGGGCTGGAAACTTGGATTTAAATTAGAAAAAGCTACTTTTATTTCCTCAAAAAAAAAGGGATGGTTTCATACAATACTAAAGATTGGTTTACTTTTATTTTTCGTTTTCACAAAGGAGACACGTTTCGAAAACTGATTCCAATAATGCTTGCCATCGGTTTGTATTGTTTTATCATTGAATACTTGGAAGTAGAATATTTTAATTTGTCTTCCAACAGCAACATTAAAAACATTACCATCATGCATGGTATGTTGGGTTTTGTAATTTCATTATTGCTCGTTTTTAGAACCAACACCGCGTATGATAGATGGTGGGAAGGTCGAAAATTATGGGGAAGTTTAGTCAATACCAGTCGGAATTTTGCACTGAAATTAAGTGTTATGCTTACTTCAGAAGAAGATAAAGCTTTTTTTAGAACGATTATTCCGCATTACGCTACCGTGCTAAACAAGCATTTAAAAAACGAGGAAACCGCGCTGCAACTTTTTGACGATTTAGAATTGGAAATTGACCATCAAATTCATTTACCCAATCAAGTGGCAAAGAAAATCTTTGAACGCACCAATAAATTGTACGTTTCAGGTCAAATAACGGGAGACCAATTAATCATTTTGAACGATGAAATCAAGTCTTTTACAGATGTTTGTGGGGCTTGCGAACGCATTAAAAACACACCCATACCCTACTCCTACAGTGCTTTTATCAAGAAGTTTATTTTCTTCTACATCATGACTTTGCCCTTTGGGTACGCATTCAGTTTGGGAAATTATGTAATTCCTGTGGTGGTTTTTATCTTTTATGTGTTGGCTAGTTTAGAGTTAATTGCGGAAGAAATTGAAGACCCTTTCGGGAATGATGAAAACGACCTTCCTACCCAAAAGATAGCCGAAAATATTAAGAAGCACGTGGAGGAATTACTTTAGTTAAAATACTACAATTGTAGTTTACTTTAACCTGATTTTTTTACCTTTAAAGACTTCTTTTTTAAAGGTATTAATTATGAATGCACAGAAAAACTTGTTGCACCTTCCTGCATTAACAAATGAAAAATCGTTAAAAACCTTAGTTGAAAACAGATCGGTCTATTCGTTAAACCACTGTGAACTAAATATATTTGAAACCTATCAGCAGTCCCAATTAGTTCCATTAAAATTCAATGATTTAGTGGTTACAAGCATGCTACGTGGAAAAAAAGTAATGCATCTATTTGAAGACCCTGAGTTTGAGTATTTACCAGGAGAAACAGTCGTAATTCCTTCCAACGTCGAGATGAAGATTGATTTTCCTGAAGCTTCTGCTAATAACCCTACTCAATGTATTGCTCTTGCTATCGACCAAAATAAAATTGCCGATACTTTAAATTTCCTTAACGAACGCTATCCAAAGGAAGGAAGAGAACAATTTTGGCAATTGGATTATCAAAATTATTTTTTCTATAATAATTTCGATTTAGCCACTACAATCAATAAACTGGTTAAGGAATGCATGAGTACGTCAATTACCAAAGATGTAATCGCTGATTTAACTTTACAAGAGTTATTGGTACGGATTATTCAAACACAAACCATTAAATCCTTTGAAAATCCGGTGTTAAACGAGGTGAAAAGTACGCCTATTTACTATATTGTAGAGTACATTCGAAAAAACTTAAAAGAAGACATCAGTTTGAAAAAACTAAGTGCCATTTCGAGTATGAGTACCACTTCTTTTTACCGCTTTTTCAAACGAGAATTAGGCATGAGTCCGATGGAATATATTTTAAAAGAAAAAGTAAAATGTGCTAAAAAACTACTGTCCAATCCTTCCATTCAAATCAACGAAGTGTGCTATTTATCAGGTTTTGAAAATGCAAATTACTTCAGTCGCTTGTTCAAAAAACACGAAGGAATTACACCGAAACAGTACCAAAGTTTATATGTAAATTAAAACTACTCGATAAAGCGCAACGGCTCCAAGTTTTCTGCTTCTTCAGCGGTAAAGAGTCGGTATTCTATTTGAAAAGATTTCTTAAGAGGCGACTCTAACGAAAACCCACCTGCTCCAAAAGCGTCAATGACTTTTAATGTAAAATGGGCATGTTTCCAGTATTCAAATAAATCGTTATCCACCCAAAATTCGGTTCCTTCAATTTCGCCAATGCAAACATCTCCCATCCGTTGGTAAAAACCCCCTTTTTCAAAACATTGAGGCTGGGTACCTTCACAACATCCTCCCGCTTGGTAGAACATTAAATCGCCGTGTTTTTCTTTCAAAACGGCTATAAGTGCCAGTGCTTCGGGTGTAGCGTCAATTCTTTTTATCATACGTTTTAAAAATTATAATACAGTCTTTCTTTAAAATAAGTAAGACTGTATTGGTTTTAAATAAATTTGTTCCTTTTTGATTAACCCTGAATGTCCACTAATATTTTGACCTGCGACGGATTAGAAACCAGTGCTTCAAAACCTTCAGTAACAATTTCGTCTAATGTAATGCGCTTAGTAACTAATTTTTCAACGGGCATTCTGCCCAAATTAATCAATTCAATAACTTGCGGAAATATATTTCGGTAAGCAATTATTCCTTTAACGGTAATTTCGCGTACCACCTGATCAAATGCATCGTGGGTTACTGGTTTTCCAAACAAGGCTACCAAAACGGCAGTTCCACCATTTTTCAAACTTGCAATTCCTCCATCAAAGGATGCTTGAACACCTGCTGCATCTAAGAAGATATCTACACCCCCATTCGTCAATTCTTTAATTTGCTTAGGTATAGCTTCACTTTTTCCATTGATAACGGTGGTCGCTCCAATTTCTTTGGCTTTTTCCAAACGTTTTTCAGCAATATCAACCACTATAACTTCAGTAGCTCCAGCTGCAATTGCCGCCTGAACACATAAAAGCCCAATAGGACCTGCACCATAAATCAAACAAGTTTGACCAAGCGTCATCCCGCTTTGCAATACCGCATAAACAGCAACAGCAGCCGGTTCTACAAGTGCGCCTTGTTCGTAACTCATCGTATCAGGAATTTTATGTACCATATAATCCTCCACAACCGTGTACTTGGCAAAACCTCCATTGGAAGTCAATCCTACAAAACCAAGCGGTTCTGAAAGGTTGTAATTTCCATTAGTGATAAACGGACTGTCTGGATTCTTAAAAAGAGGTTCCACTACTACGCGATCTCCAACTTTTAAATGTTTAACGCCCGCTCCAATTTCGCTAATAATTCCTGCAAATTCATGCCCTAATGTAGTTACGCCTTGATGTCCATTCAATGGATAAGGCTGATTCACTGGAATCAACATGGGGCCATGGGTATATTCATGTAAATCCGACCCGCAAATTCCTGCAAATTGAACTTCGATTTTCACTTGTTGTTTCCCCGTTGTAGGTATTTCCGTCTCTTCTACTCTAATGTCTTTTGCTGCATGCCATCGAGCGGCTTTCATTTTTTCCATCGTACTTAGTTTTTTTTATAAAAAAAGCACCACTTTTCAGCAGTGCGCTTTCCAACAATTAAAAATTAAAAGAAACCTAATTTCTTTTTATCATAAGAAATCAGCATGTTTTTAGTTTGACGGTAATGGCCCAACATCATTTTATGATTTTCGCGACCAATTCCAGATTGCTTGTAACCTCCAAAAGGAGCTCCTGCCGGATACGAATGGTATTGGTTGACCCAAACCCGACCCGCTTTAATGGCTCTTGGCACTTGATAAATTTCGTGTGCATCACGCGTCCAAACCCCCGCTCCTAAACCATACATGGTGTCATTTGCAATTTCGATGGCTTCTTCGGTCGTTTTAAAAGTAGTAACGGCCAATACAGGTCCGAAAATTTCTTCTTGAAAAATACGCATTTTATTATGTCCTTTGAAAATCGTTGGCTGAATATAATAACCGCCATCTAATTCGGGTCCCAACTGATTTATTCCTCCACCAGTCAATAATTCAGCGCCTTCTTCAACACCTAATTTAAGGTAAGACAAGATTTTTTCTTTCTGCACAATCGACGCTTGAGCCCCAATCATGGTCGTTTTATCAAGCGGATTTCCTGCAACAATAGCTTCGGTTCGCTCAATCACTTTTGCCATGAATTTGTCGTAAATGTCTTCATGCACCAATAACCTTGATGGAGACGTACAAATTTCACCTTGATTTAAAGCAAACATTACCGCTCCTTCAACTGCTTTATCAAAAAAGTCATCGTCGTGATCCGCTACCGATTTCATAAAAACATTAGGCGATTTTCCACCCAATTCCAACGTTACCGGAATGATATTTTCTGTTGCATATTGCATTACTAAACGTCCTGTAGTGGTTGACCCAGTAAAAGCTGCTTTTGATACTTTTTTGTTGGTGACCAAATGCCTTCCCAGTTCTGCTCCAAAACCATTGACAATATTAATGACTCCCGGAGGTAAAATATCCCCAATTAACTCCATCAAAACCAAGATAGAAATGGGTGTACTTTCTGCAGGTTTCAAAACCACCGTATTTCCCGCTGCAAGTGCTGGAGCGAGTTTCCAGACCGCCATCAAAATAGGGAAATTCCAAGGAATGATTTGAGCTACAACACCAAGTGGCTCGCTTAAAGCGATTGAAACTGTATTGGAATCCAACTCTGCAATCGAACTTTCTTCGGCTCTAATGACACCTGCAAAATACCTGAAATGATCAACAACCAGCGGCATATCTGCAGCAAGTGTTTCTCTAATGGGTTTTCCATTATCCACCGTTTCTACAGCAGCAAGATATTCTAAATTATCTTCTATTTTTTGTGCAATTTTATTCAATAAAATACTGCGTTCTGTTACCGAAGTTTTTTCCCAAGTTTTGAATGCTTCGTGGGCTTTATCCACAGCAAATTCAATATCTTCTTTCGTAGAATGTGCCGCTTGTGTGAACACTTTTCCGTCAATGGGCGACACCACATCAAAATAATTGCCCTTGATTGGAGCGGTAAATTTCCCGCCTATATAATTGTCGTATGTAGCCTTAAAATCAGGTCTTTTAACTGTATTACTCATAATTTAGTTTTTTAGTATAATCCAAATTTAGTTCTAATAGCATTACTTCAATAGCACATTTTAACCAATTAGTAGCACAAAATTACCATATCTACTTTTTTAACCTAAATTTAATGTTAATTATACAATTTTAAGCCTTAGAAATAAGAAGTACATAGTATAATGACGATACGTTTAAAAAAAACCTTTAATTAGTTCCGATGGCAATATGCAATTGAATTATTTGAAGTCAAATTGCAGCAGAAAAAAAACCTTACAAACGATTGAATTCATCCGTAAACCAAAAAAACTGAATAAGATCATTCTCTTTCAGTGCGGATCTCCCATACTAAAATCTAAATTCCCGCAGACTAAGCTAGTTCACACGCATAAGACTGTCAGCATACAATCACCTGGAGCGGTTAAATGGTGTTGCATCGCAAAGCCTATTGGATCATAACGCTAAAATCGCTACTCCTCGTTCATCAATAATTTGTTTGTCAGTATTAAATTTTGTCACTAACGCAAAACCATTGTAATAAGGCTCAATAAGAAGGTACCTTTCCTTATACAACGCCAACCCCTGCTTATCTATATGAAACCACCCCTCCTCGTCTTTTGCAGTGGCAAAATTTTTATGATAAACGCCTAAATCAAGAAACGCAGAACTATTAATAAAAGCACCATCAGTATCAATGTGTTTGAATCTACCATTTTCTAATTGTACACATGCAATTCGATCTTTAAAATCACCAGCATACCTATAGTTTTCATTGTAGCATCTATCCCCATTTAAATCAATATGGAAATAACTGTTAACCATATCGCGAACAGCACAAACGTGCTCTTGAAAATTACCTGCCCAAGCATAATTATTCTGATACAACCTGTCGCCTTTTTCATTGACGTGAAACCAGCCTTCGGTAGTCATCACTGCAGCTCTATTACAATAAAAACCAAATGTTCTATCGTATCTTTCTTCATATAAATCATTTCCATTACTATCTATATGAAATGCTCCTGATTGATCTAAAACGGGTGCTAAACCTGGTGCATGAAATTTTAAAACTTCAAGAAAATAGCTGTCAAAAATCATATTCCCTTCGTAAATAAAATGCGTAGTATCATCAGATACTTTTATATCGTTCCAATTCATGGTTTTTCAAATAATAGAATGGTTTGTAAATCATTTAATTTTTTTGTGCTTTCCATAATAAATCCAGCGCTACTAACTAATACAGTATACTCGGATAGAGTTCTTTCGTAACTTTCACACATGGCCAACATGTTTAATGACAGTAAGGATAAATCGACCGTGATTAAATCAGAACAATTTTCGATGACATATAAAGTCCCTCCTTTTGGTAAAGCTTTAAAACAATTGTCAAGTATGATTTTACATTTTTCATCATTCCAATCGTGTAAAATTCGTGACAAAAGTAAAGCCTCATACCCACTGGGAATGGCTAAAAAAAAGTCTCCTTCAATTACTTTTATTGTTGTTAAATCACAATTCTCAATTACTTTTTTCAGGTCTAGCAGAGCACAATCCATTGCTGGATGATTTGCTTTTATCACAGAAATTGCAGCACCATATCCACCACCAACATCCATTATTGATTTATGATTTTTAAAATCAATTTTTAATGGTAAAGTTGCATAATCATCCCTTGCATATTCGAACATTGCTTTGTGGTATTTATCCAATTGTTCTGGATGATTATTTAGATAATCAAAATAGTTTTCATCTTTTAGATGACTGAAAGAAGATTCACCGGTTTTTATGGAATAGTCTAAATTTTGCCAAGCGGTTAAATGTTCGTCTGCCCAAACCATAGAAGCATATTTTAAACTTTTGGGATGATTCTCTGTTAGTTGCAAAGAGACTTCATTTAAAAAATAGATTCCCCTTTCTGATTCTAAAAAAGTAATTGACACTAATGCCTTTAGCAATGTTTCAAGTGAATTATTGTCTAAATTTAGTTGTTCCGCTAATTGGTTTGCATTAAGCTGCTTATTTTCAATGGCATCAAACAGGTTTAATTTACATGCTGTATTTACAGCCATATATTTCCAATGTTCCGTGAATAATGACTTTAAATCATCTTTCATTTACCCCGTTTTTAAAAGTTATTCCTGATAAGTAATTTACCCAATTTTCTTTTGTGTAAACTGTTTTGTTGATACTGAAATGGTAAAAAGCAATCAACATATCGTGTGTAATGAAAATCGTAGTTTCATTTTCATTAGTGTTTTTATGAATAAAATCATTCATATCTTGATTGAAACTTTCAAGAGTTGCCATTCCTGGAATAATTGTTCCATTTTTAAAACTCTCATACATTACATCAAAACCATGTTCTAAATAAAATTCACCTGCAATTTTTTCATCATTTATATGTAATCCTGGAGCACCTAGCGCAACATTTTCTATTATCTCAATAGTTTTACCATATCCTTTACTAATAAATTCAGCTGTTTGGACACATCTTGGAACTGGGCTACAATAAATTTTAGTGATTTGCTGATTTTTTAATTTATCACCATAGTTAAAAGCATTTGCTTGTCCTATTTTATTTAATAAAACATCATTCCCAAATGAACCTTCAGGAATATCATCCCTATCAGCATGTCTAATTAATAGTGCAATTTTATTATTTGTATTCATGTATTTAATTTGTAGGTTTACGCATAGTACAGGTTTTACAAAGTGGTTTCAATTTATAATTAGCTACTAATTCTGTATAAGTATCACTTTTTAAAACTTCCTCAACAGAATATTCTTCAATAGTTCCGAAATCGCCTAATTCTTTTCTTAAATTATCTGGAGCACAACATGGAGCAATTTTTCCAGTGGCTGAAATCCAAAGTTCTTTTGTCAAAAATGGACATTCATATGCATCAGGAACCTCTTCATTACTATTTTCTTCTATGGGAATAATGTTTTCTAAAATTACTTTTTCACCATTTGGTTTTCTATAATTTTCTTGAGCTAAATAGGCTTCATTAACAAAATTATTCCATTGCATTATAGAATCATTAGATTCTTTCATTGAAAGTGATTTTATCTCTTCAAAATGAGCCCAAAGTTGATGTCCTTTCACTCTATCCACACCCAGACTAGCAGCTAGTTTTATTACATCAGCTAGCTCATGCATATTGTTCTGCATAAAAGTTAATTGCAGTGTAACGCGGCAGAAATATCCATTTTCTTGATAGTATACATCTCGAAACTTAATAAACTCTTTAATATTTGAAATTGTTTGTTCAAAATCAACACCAAGCATTATTTTTTCAGCTGTTTCTTTAGTAGCACCATTCCAACTGATTTTTATATCGGTTGTATTGGGAACTATTAATTTTGCCCATTCTAAAACTGTTTTCTTTGGAAATGTTCCGTTAGTTGTAAGGTTAATTTTGATATTATGATGCTTTGATAATTCAAATATTTTATCAAATTCTTTATACAATAAAGGTTCGCCCATTGTTGATGGAATTATTTCGGAAACGCCTAGTGCTTTAGCTTGATTGAAAATACTTTCTACGGTTTCAAACTTCATTCTTCTTCTTTTTATACCTGTTTCTTTGTATAAATTTGGAATAAAATTACTGTATGGACTATGTTCTTCGCACATGATACATTTTAGATTACAATCTTCTGGATTGGTGTCTATTGTAATGCGCCATAAATTATTTGAGTGTGTAAACATGTTGTATATTTCTTCTAATTCTTTACAATGGTTTACTATGTCTGGAACGCTTCCGTCATTAGAATATAAATAACCTTTGTTACCAAATTCTTGCATCACTTCAGCGTTTTCAATAGCAAACGCTAATTGTTCTTGAAGTGATTTTGTGTTTCTATGATCGAATAGTAATCCATTTACTTTATGATTCACGTATTCTTTCATCCCTCCAAAATCAGCTGTTATTACTGGTATTTTGCAAGATTGTGCTTCATGAATTACCAATGGAGAATTTTCAGCCCAAATGGATGGTACGACAATACAATCAATGTTTGAAAAGACATCATTGGCTAAATTATGATTGATGTATTCCCCATGAAATTCAATTGGATTAATAGATGATTTTGCAAGTTGCTTCAAGGCTTTTGTACTTTGACCATTATCTCTACCAAATATTTTGAGTGTTGCTGGATTTTCAATTTTTGAAAAAGCTTCAATCAACATATTGATTCCTTTTGCAGGAATATGGGTTCCAATATAACCAAACGTATAGTTGGTTTTCTCTTCTGATTTTTCAGTTTGGGTTAAATATTCCACTGGAAATCCATAATCTACATAAATTATTTTATGCTCTGGAACATTAAAATCGCTAATAAAACGATCTCTTAAATAATTTGAAGGTGCAATAAAGAGGTTTACTTTATCAATTATTGCTTTCGTTTCCTGCATACGATTATGAATCCAACTGGTCCAATTAGCTATGTCCTGCTTTACCTCTTCCACTTTACCACTAAAATAAACTTCATAACAGCTGGTAGCGCACTTTTTATCTTCTTGTTTTGTACACAATTGAAAATTATCTTCTTTACCAATGCTTCGAGTTAAAAACTGACCTCTTGGACACATCAACCAAAAGTCGTGCAATGTAAAAACTATTGGGATTTTTACTTTATTAAGTTCGTCAATAATTCCAGTTGATAAGTGATTTAGATGTCCTATATGTACAAGGTCAGGTTTAATTTCCCCAATTAAAGTTGCAAAATTAACATCCAATTGACTATGTCTATAACCATCTTTACCTTGAGGATTATTGGCATAATAAAAGCTTAAGTTTTCGTTTTTTATTTCTTTACGAATAGTAAAATCTTTTGCATACGGATTTTCCTCTCTGGTAAAAACAGAAACTTTATGTTGCTTGGATAGTTCGTTGCAAATAGATTGACTGTATACTTCAGAACCTGCATTGTAATTTGGTGGATAACCGTGTATTATTTTAAGAATGTGCATATACTTGTAATCTTAAGTTTTATTCATTTTTAGAAAAAGTCAATTCTATTTGAGCCGATTAATTTACTAGTATTTACCTATTAAATGCTTTTGTCATCAATTCTATTTCACTCCTAGTAATTCCAAGTTCTTTTGCGATTGTTTTCCAATTGCGGGTTGCTTGATTTACTTCTTTTATTACGGCGTCCATTTGTTTTTCATCTAATCGGAAATATTCACCAACACTTTTAGCTAGATCGAAATCCAGTTCGTTAGTATCGGTGTCAATATTTAGCGCTAAACCGTCTTTATCTATAGAGGGATTTAGGTCGTATGCGGGTGATAATATCCAACCCGCTTTCGTAAGTATAAATCCGTGGTTTCTTAAATGATCATCTGTGTTGGATATTGCAATATTAAATATAATTCTTCGCCAAAGTTGGTGTAAATTAGCTTCAACGTTTGCTCCATGCGAACTAATAAATTCAGCTAAATCCAAGTAACTTGCCTGATTATCTCTTATCGTCTCTTCATTAAATCCTGTCAGGGTCATTGCAGAGGCAAAGTGTATTCTTTCACCGTTTTCTCGATCAAAACGTTTGGTGAAAAAGGTGTTATAAGTGCCCATTATTTTTTCTATTCTACAAGGAGCCATTTCAATTCCTGCTTTAATGGCTAGTTGGTAGGCTAAAAATTCCCAAGCTGCTTTATCTGTAGTGTCTGTTTTGGAAGGAAATTTGGCAATCCAAAGACTTGTATCATTATCTATAATGTTAGCTTTAGGTCTCGCTCCACCCAATGAAGAACCAGGAGCCATTAAAACAGACAACCATTTTTTTGCGGCATCATGATCCGCATCGTTTTCAAAATTTGCAGCTGCATTTTGTAATTCTCGAATAGATGACCAAGGTGGTATTGATGCTGTTTTAGTGCTATCCAAGAAGTCTCCATTGGGGTCTATCTTGAAACGTAATGCACCCATACGGCTTTCATCGCAAACACCTAAAAGGAAATCAATATCATAAGGCGTTCGTGCCTTTTCTTGTTTTTCTTTTGCTTCTTGTGCTGCGCTACGTTTCATTAACGTTCTACCCCAAGTGTCGGGCATACTGTCTAAAAATATACCGAAATTTTCTTTTTGATTTGGGTATTGAGGACCATTATAAAATTGAATAGCTGGATCTAAAAGGAATTTTTCCTCTGATTTGAGCCACTCTTTATCGTATTGAAAACTAAATGCTTTTTTACCTTTTGCCTGTTGCGCAGATAATATACCAATGATTTTTGACTCTACCATTTCTTGCCAATGTGCGTAAACGTATATATCGGTTTTTGTAGACATCTTATTTTGTAATTTAGCCTACCCGCCCGATGGGCACCTCTCGAAAGGAGGGGAATAATAGGAATGCTTAGTGTTTCTTTTATTTTAAAAGCTCCAGGTCTTGGAGTTTTCTTCCTAGTTCATCGTCTGCAGCTAGTTTTAGAAAATCATCTTGAAGTCCCAATACACGCAGCACGTTGAAATAGGCACCCATTGCCACACTTGTGTTTCCCAACTCAATTAAATGTAAGGTTGACCTCGAAATATCTGCTCGCTCCACTACTTGAACCATAGTGAGTTTTCGCCTTTTACGAGCCATTTTGATGTTTGCACCCATGTGTTCCAATACCTTATTATACTTTGGAAAAACAGTTTGTTTTTTAGCCGCCATTTTATATAATGTATGTTATTCCAATCAAAAATAGCTTATTTGTGTTAAATAACAAACACTGTAGTTATTTATTATTTTATTTTGATTGCAACTAAATTTAGGAATAAGCATTATAAAGACGGTATCTTATAGTATTAAGGCAAACTATTTCCAACACATCTTTAAACTTAAAACACAATGCCACATTAAAAGCACGTCCTTTATTCAGCCTCTTTTATAAAAACAAGCTAGTAACTTCATAATGTATAACTAGTAAATCACCAGCCAAAAAACTGCTCCAACAACAAACTCATTTTTAATCTTTAGTAAACCAATACAAACACGATTAATATTTCCAACGATGCGTAGAGGTAGATTGGCAAGTACAAAACTTTAATTTATTGGTTATTTTACACATAGTTTTTAATTGGAGTAGTCAATTCTTAAGTCAACTGCATTCCCCCAATCCGTCATTGCGAGGAGGTACGACGAAGCAATCTCATTAACATCACGTAAAGTTCATCAAGAATCCTAATTACTTGAAAGGTAGGGCAAAGACTAAATTTTCATGCTATTTCATCATCCGCTACTCTTCTTAAAATGCGCTGCCAACTCAAAAAGAGTTGCATAAACCTTATCTATAGTAGGCATTCCGCTTCAATCCTTACTCCCCCCATTCCCCTTCAAACTAAACAGTTTTAATAATAACGTATCCCGCAAAAATGCAACCAATCACTCCCTAACCTTCCAACCAAACATTCAAGATGTAAACGGTTTAATCATACTACTGCTCTATTCCAATACAAAGACCACAAAGCTGCAGAATCACACCGAAAGGACCCTAAAAGAGACTATAGACAAACTTATAATCCAAAAGCGGAACTGCTGGATAATTTATCCCAAATGCAACTATAATATCCTGCAAAAAAAGCACAACCATACAAGATATTTTTTTATCTTTGATAGGCAATAGTTTAATCCAATGGCTTTACCTTTGAGCCTTCAGAAAATTAACATTCGTTATGGAACAAAAAATACATCAAGGAAGAAACGTAAAGCGCTTCAGAGAAATGCTAGGCATCAAGCAAGAAGCATTGGCTTATGATTTAGGCATCGACTGGAACCAGAAGAAGATTTCTATGTTGGAGCAAAAAGAGGTGATTGAGACCACTATCCTATCGCAAATCTCCAGTTCCTTGAAGATTCCGGTGGAAGCGTTTCAGAATTTTGATGAGGAGCAGGCGGTGAATATTATTGCAAATACCTTCCACGAAGGTGCTGTAGCAAATAATTCAGGTTATATAAATTGTGCTATTAATCCAATTGAGCAGTTGGTTAAACTACACGAGGAAAAAATTGCCTTGTACGAACGCATGCTGAAAGAAAAGGATGAAATGATGTTGCGATTAGAACAAGTGATAAATAAAAAATAAATTTTATTTTAAAATAATAAGAAACCCATATGGAGATAGATATGGGTTTTTTAGTTTTTTGAGGGAATAAATAGAAATTGATAATATATAAAAGCTAACAATAACCAAAACTGCATTAATTTATTTCATTTTTAATTGTTGAAAAATTTTTATAATTATTTAATGTAAAACAAACCCTACCTCTAACAATGGCGGGGTGTATGTTCCACTTTTTAGCAATGGTGATTATGTCGTAATCATTGTTTTTCAGTGCAATATTTTTTTTAAACGTTTCCCATTCCTGATTAGGTATCAAACTATTTTGAGCAAATGCATCTGCCTGTTTTTCTTCTGTAGAGTTTTTATAATCTTCTTCTTCATTTTTAAAGTCAAGATCAATAAATTCCGCCCTATTATTGTTTACCAAATGTTCATAAATATGTCCTAATTCATGAAATAGTGTAAAGGCAAAATTATCTAATCTGTTATGCCTTAAGGTCATTCCAATTGCTGGATTTCCTTCACTCCAAAAGGACACACCGTCTACTGGTGTTTTTTCTCCTTTGGTTTGATATATTAACTTGATGCCGTGCTCTTTCAATTTTGATTGTACTTTGTTTAGCACTTCTTTATTTTTTAAAATGATAGTTTTAAGTTCTTCAACTAATTGCTCTTTGTTTTCGTGATCAAAAGCAGGTACTACTATTTCCTTTGCTTTAAATTGTACTAGTTTTACCCACCCCATAATATTTACAACATCGTATTTTAATGTTGTGGATTTTTTAAAACGCACGTAAGCTTGTTGTACTCTTAATGCAGCTAATTGATCTAAATTAGCTACGTTATAAATATCTCTGACAATTTGAATGTCTATTAGCGGATTGCCTGTGATTATTTTTTCTTTTTTATAGAAGGTTACTGGAATAAAGTCTTTTGCTACGTTCCAAACTTCAATAGCTTCTAATTGTTGCTTGTTTTTTGCTTCAATCCTTGCTTTGTCTAAATCGTAGTTTTTTTGTGCTTCCATCCAGTATTCTGCATCGATGCCTAATGTTTTTTCAAGAAGTAGCGCTAAATCAGCGTTGATGTTTCGTTTGCCCTTAATTATTTCATTTAATTGTGTTCTGCTGAAACCAATCATTTTTGCAAAATCTATTTGAGAGAAATTGTTTGCTATAATTTCATCTAAAAGTATTTCACCAGGATGAGTTGCAATTGCAGGTGTGAGTGTTTTTGTTGTCATTTTTTCAATTGTTTCATTTCTTACTATTCGTAATGTTTGCTTAACTCTTCGATTTCTAAAATATCGATTAGTAACTCATTTGAAGTGGAAGCTACTTCTTTAAAGATTATTCTGTACTGCATATTAACTGCTACAGAACTCAATCCTTTTAAACTACCTGTAAGTTTTTCATATCTCAGTGATTTAATTTGGTACAATTGTTCAATTTGTGTAATAGCTTTCAATTTATTAATAGTTTTGACATACTGGGATACCAGTTGTTTGTTTGATTTATACTCTTTATAGGACTTGGTATTTCCTTGGTATATACCTTCTAAATATCTTTTTTGAAATTTAATTTCCATATTGATGGTGAAATGCTTTTGCAAATATAGATAATTGTTCACAAATATGTGAACAATATATTAACTATTTTATACGGGCAGGTCACAGGTTGGAATCCTGATTTGGTCTCAACTCATGCTGTATAAGGAAAGTTTACGACACGGAAGATTTTAATGGGTCATAAAAAGTTAAAAAAAGGTATTTTTAAAAAGGAAAATATTAGGTGTATCATTTTTAACAGCCACTAGAATGGCAACAAAATTGGCTAGGATTGCTAGGACACTTTCTATATTCATATTGTAAATTTAAAAAAAATTAAATTACTTCTAACAAAATTGATTTTTTTGTTTGTTACTTCCCCAAATACATAAAAAATTCTCGATTTCGTTAGGTTCCAGAACTTGAAGTTCTTGAGGAAATAGGTCTTTCTCAACAAATCTAATTTTAGAATTTTGATCGAGTATTTTTTTATATCCTTTTTTAACACCTGCCTGTAAATAAACATTTTTAGGATATACCTTCTTTTGGAAACCAATTCGTAAGGCAGTATCATAACTCCACAACACTCCTAGTCTATAAATATGATTTGAAACCGCATCAGTTATTACCAAAATTTCTTCAAAGCTTTGGCTAAGTTCTAATTCCTTTTTTCGGTCTTTTAATATTTCAAAACCCTGGTGAGCCACTATGTACCCGACTCGTCTTTGATGGTTAAATATTTTATTATCATTTGTTAGATCAATTGACTTTGCCGCTTTTTCAATCGCTTCTTTTAAATCTAAATTTTCAAAAGCTGTTTTTACATTTTGTAAATGTTTTCCAGAATTTAGTTTATAATTTTCTACGTTTTGCCTTTTTTACCGAATAGTCGTTTCATACATTATCTATACTTCATCTATACTTGAAGTAGGGCTTTGCTAGATAGCAGCTATTTAGAAAATTTTTCCGTGCGCCGTTTTCAAATAATAGTATAATTTTTATATAACTCCAATGGAAATACTGCAAAGTCAGAGACGTTCCTAAAGCAGATTTTTAGTTTTTTTGGGTTGAAGGTTTTTTTTTACCAACAACCCTCGAAGGGTTTCAAACCCTTCGAGGGTTAAATTGCTTTCCTAAGACATCTTCTAACTCCCCTTTTACTATTAACTGCAAGGACCCCATTTAAAAAATGCTCCTATTTATGATTCGCAAAGGATGATGCCTTGCAACCGCGGATATTTTAGTCCCTAAAAAAAGCACAACCGTACAAGATATTTTTTTATCTTTGATAGGCAATAGTTTAATCCAATGGCTTTACCTTTGAGCCTTCATTGTTCGTATTTGCTATCATGCAAAACATAAAATTAAGATTTGGCATTAGAGTTAAAGAACTAAGTCTAACCAAAGGATATTCACAGGAACTACTGGCAGAATTAGCTAATCTTGATCGAACTTATATTCCAGGTATTGAAGCTGGTAAACGAAATGTATCTCTAATTGTGGTGGAAATAATTGCCTCGTACGAACGCATGCTTAAGGAGAAGGATGAGATGATGTTGCGGTTAGAGCAATTGATACAGAAAAAATAAGTTTTTTTATACTATAGAGTAGAAAACCCATATTGCTGTGTTAAACTCATAAGTGCAACAAACTTATTACTTAGACGTTCAAAATGTACTCGATTTAGTAACGGTTTTAACACAGCATAGCAGCAAAGTGTTTAACGATTTACTTGCCGATACTCCTGTTACATCAAAAAACAATCGCAAAGAAAAGTTTTTAGAAATGCTTTCCGAAACATTTACAAGAACAGACTATTTAACTATTGCAGACAAATTAACCATTCCACACAAAGCTGCCGAAGGCTACATAACTGCATCTACAAAAGCAGGATGAATTCACAGAGAAAGGAATGGAAAATACCTCAATACAAGCAAACAAGGAAATAAGGAAAAAGAGGAAAAAGAGGTGGCATGACACCTCTTTTTTCCTTTCTTTTGGTTATAATTGTTTTTTATTATATTTGCATATCGCGAATCGCGAATTACAAACGTATTGAGTAGCATACTTAAAAAACTATATGTATCATGAAAAAACATAACGGAATAAGGCCTCATGATGTGGTTATTTTATTAAAAATAATTGCAATTGACAATGATAATTGGTTAATGAAAGACATCGCTAACAAATTGCATATAAGTCCAAGTGAGGTTAGCGAATCACTAAACAGAAGTGTATATGCAGGATTAATGACGAATGACAAAAGAAGAGTATTCAAATCTGCTTTGCTAGATTTTATCACGCACGGATTAAAATATGTATATCCTCAAAAGCCTGGGGCAATGGTTAGAGGAATAAAAACAGCACATAGTGCTCCTCCTCTATCATTTGAAATACAAAGTGATCAAAACTACGTTTGGCCATATGCTGAAGGCGATTCCAGAGGGCTTACTATTGAACCTTTAAACCCTAATGTACCTAAAGCGAGTCTAGAAGACCATAAATTATATGAATTATTAGCTTTGTTAGATGCAGTAAGAATTGGTAACACAAGAGAACAAAATAGGGCTATTAATGAGCTTAAAAACAGAATTCAATAAATATATAATAAATGAAAAAGTAATCTATGTGGGTGGTGCAAAAGTTAGTCTTTATATAAACGACCCAGCGGCAGAAGATGTCAGACCTACAAAAGATATTGATATTAGCATCAAAGTGGCTTCTTTTGTGGAATTAGAAAATATAAGAGAACAACTTTCTGAAAAAGGATTTAAGCAGTCAGCAGATTTAGACGTTATTTGTCGTTTCAAATTAGAAGATATATTAGTAGATGTAATGGCTACAAAACCAATTGCTTGGGCTCCAGCAAACCCATGGTTTGAAAAAGGTTTTGAAAGATTAGAGAAAATTAAAGTAAACGACATAACAATTCAAATTATGCCACTAACGTTCTTTTTAGCTAGTAAATTTGCAGCATTTCACGACCGTGGCGGGGATGACCCACGATTTAGCCATGATTTAGAAGATATAATCTATATTATAGACAATCGAACAGATTGGCATCAAATTCTTATCAACGAACAAGATCAAGAAGTAAAAGAGTTCTTAATAAATGAATTTAGTAATATCTTAGCATCTAGTAAAATACAGGAAGCAATTTTGGGTAACTTATTCTAGGAAACGCAAGACAAACGATTCGCAATGATTATGGATAAAATCAACCAAGTGGTAAATAGTTAGGTTTCCCTTGTTTCCTTAAACTCCTCAAAAGCCTTATAACTTGTGGTTAACTTTTTTTTCACTTGTTTACTTCTTTCTTACTTTTTCCTACATTAGTCAAAATTTGACAAGTCAATTATAGTAATATGAAGTTTGTAAAATACGTAAAACAAATGCGGGAACAAAACCAACTACTGCAAAGGCAATTAGCCAATGCCTTAGATATGGATACAGCAATGTTAAGAAAAATGGAAAGAGGTGAACGACGAGCAAAAGGAGAACATAGTCCAATATTTGCATCGCTTCCAAAAGCTAATGTTAAAGAATTATTTACTATGTGGAGGGCAGACCAGGTATACCATCTAATAAAAGAAGAAGAAAATGCAACTGAAATTTTAAAAGTTGCAAGTAAAAATACATATGCCAATACTAAAAAAATAAAATGAAATCAAAGAAGATGAAAATGGAAGAAAAGAATATAAAATCAAAAAAAACAGTCACTCCCTAACCTTCCAGCCAAACACCCAAGATGTAAACGGTTTAATCATACCACTGCTCTATTCCAATACAAAGACCATAAAGCTGAAGAACCACAGCGAAAGGACCCTAAAAGAGACTATAGCCAAACTTATAATCCTAAACCGGAACTGCTGAATAATTTATCCCAAATGCAACTATAATATCCTGCAAAAAAAGCACAACCGTACAAGATATTTTTTTATCTTTGATAGGCAATAGTTTAATCAATGGCTTTACCTTTGAGCCTTCAGAAAATTAACATTCGTTATGGAACAAAAAATACATCAAGGAAGAAATGTGAAGCGTTTCAGAGAAATGCTCGGCATCAAGCAAGAAGCGTTGGCTTATGATTTGGGCATCGACTGGAACCAGAAGAAGATTTCCATGTTGGAGCAAAAAGAGGTGATTGATAGCTCTATACTATCGCAAATCTCAAGTTCGTTGAAGATTCCGGTGGAAGCGTTTCAGAATTTTGATGAGGAACAGGCGGTGAATATTATTTCAAATACATTCACAAGTAACGATACTTCAACTATTAATGCAATTAATGTACAACCGACTTTTAACACAGTTGACAAAATGGTAGAACTATATGAACGGTTGTTGCAGGCTGAAAAGGATAAGGTTGCATATTTGGAAAAATTACTGAATATATAACTATATTCTAAATTATTTTTTAATACTATAATTTTGAGTCTCTAAACGCTTACATTTTTAATTAAAGTTTTTTTTTATGTTTATTAATTAACACTTTTCACTACTATTAATATATTTTAATCCATAAACTGAGTTTATTCTTAAATTTGTTAATTGTAACTCGTGACATTTTATGCCTAATAAGGCAATTAGGACTTCATTCTTGGATTTCCATGTTTTTCTTTTAAATCTAATTTAACTGAAGCTAATATTCTTTAAGCAACTCAACTATTTATTTTCAAACTGAAACATGGTGTATTTTCATTTGACAATAACTTCCTTGACCAACTTACAATACTTTGCACATTTTTTCAATCATAAAAGCTTTTCATAGTTTTTGATGAAGGAGTAAATAATACATCGTTTTTGAAAAAGACACCTACTTCTTTATAATATGTCAAGCTCTTCTTTGGTATTTTTGAGTTTTCTTTCAAAACTATCAATATAATACTGTTCTGCCATTTGCTTTCTACTCCTGATAGCTCGAGAGCCTCCATGTTTTCATACTCTTCATATACTTTTTTTCTTTAAGACGACGGTGGAGACTTAACTCATAAATTTTCTGGACAGTTCTGAGTCGTTATTTCGATCATAACTCAAATGAACTACTTTCCTTTTAAAAAATTTTCATAAACTTTACTCACTTATACTTAAGGTTTTATTATTAAAATTTATTTGAGAGAAAGTTTACTAAGTTTAGACATCAGATTAATTTCTTGAAAAAACTTACCAACCAAACACATATTAAAATTGTTAATAATAGGTTCAATATATTGCACTATATTTCACTCGATTTATTATTTTTGTTAACTAGTATAAAATGAGTTTTAATTTTAATTGCTAATGTTATGAATACATTCATAAATGAAGAGGAAAAACTAAAGCATCCATACTATAAACTGATGGAATTGAGAGACGATGCTTTGGAAACAGAATTAAATTCTTGGTCTAGATTAGATTTAATAGAATGGCTTTGTTGGAATGATCGTAATGGAGTTTACAAAGACGATGAATCGATACAAGAGTTTGGTAATACAGTTAGTAAAGAAGAAGCTATTGAAATTATTACTAGACAAATAACTGAAGCATAAATAATGAGAAACAGTGATAATCAAATAACATCGAAATCAATCGAAAATTACCTCCATGAAAGTCGCTTAAAAATGGGACAGAATATTCGTGAAATTAGAGAGAAAAGAGGTTATAGTCAGGATGAGTTGGCAGTGATTATGGAAGTAAATCGTTCAACAATCTCAAAAATAGAAAATGGTAAATTTAGTTTTAGTATTGACTATCTTTCTAAATTTTCATTCTTTTTGGATTTTGATTTAACTCTTCTAGATAACAAAATATAAACATATAATTTTTGATGAATAAATTAACGCATATTGAACTTTTTGCAGGTTGTGGTGGTATGAGTCTTGGTTTGGAGACTGCAGGGTTTGATTTACTTTTTGCAAATGAACTTTCGCCTATGGCAAGTGAAACGTTTGCACACAATTTACTTAACGAAACACTGGAAGGGAATGAATCACCAAAGAAAACACTTTGGATAAAAAGTCAATTCCCTAAAAATGAAATTGAGAAGAGGCTAAGAGAAAACCCTTTTGAAGCTCCTAAAGGAAAGTATTCAGATATTGATGATAATACGGTTTTAGACGAAAAATTACTTATAGGTGATATCAATGAATTATTAACTGCTTTTGAAGAAAAACCAGCGCTTCTAAATGCTATTCGCAATAATGATGTAGATTTAATATCTGGAGGACCTCCTTGTCAAAGTTTTAGTTTGGCGGGAAAGAGAGAAAGAGATAACCATAAGAATACTCTACCCGCGTCATTTGCCCGAATAGCTGGAATGATTCAACCTAAAACGGTTCTTTTAGAGAACGTAAAAGGAATAACTTCCCCGTTTACAGAAAATGGAAGAAAATATTATGCGTGGCTTGAGGTATCTAAAGCATTTGTTCTAGAAGGTTTTGTACCCGTCTGTATGATGTTGAATTCCAAATATTTTGGTGTGCCTCAAAATAGGCCGCGATTTATTTTAATTGCTTACCGTAAAGATATTTTCGATAAAATATTTATGAAACATGTAAAAAATGAAATCCTTACTGTTTCTAATGATTTTTATAAAACTGTTTTAGACAATCAGAAGGATCTTGATAGTGTAACAATTAAAAATTTTAAATACTACGATATTGAAAGTAACCCCGAACTTTTTGATGGGGTCATTTTACCAAAAATCACTCATTTTGAAAGAGATTTTATAAATACAAGTGAAGCTATTGGTGATATTAGACGAACTCAATTGAATTATGCATTTGATAATACTAAAGGGAAATATGCTAATATCCTAAATTCAATTTTTTTGAAAGATTCTTACAGGGATTCTATTATTAAAAACCATGAGCCCAGAAACCATAATTTACTTATAAAATCCAGATTTAGGTTTTACCAAGTAATTGAACAGTTTCAAAATGGTTTAAAACAAGGAGCGATTGATTTATTTACAGGGAAAGAAGTTTCTGAAGAATTAAGAAGTAAATTGCTTAATGAGTTTTCTCACCATAAACTATTATTTCCAGATAATATGGCTTCTCGAGAAGTTTTGATGACTCCTGAAAACATAGATGAAGTGGAAGAATTAATCAAATTAATTCCGACTAAAAAACATTCACAAAGAGCACTTCAAGAATTTGAGCCTGCACCAGCACAACTAACAATTCCTGATGATTTGTGTCACTATCACTCAGACCATCCAAGAACTTTAACAGTTCGCGAAATGGCAAGATTCCAATCTTTTCCAGATTGGTTTGAATTTAAATCTAAAGTAACAACTGGAGGTCAAATGAGGAAGTTCGAAGTACCACAGTATACTCAAGTTGGTAACGCCGTTCCTCCTTTATTAGCAAAATTTTTGGGCGAAACAATTAAAAAACAATTAAAAGAAATTTTATAATGGCACGATATAAAAGAATTTCTGGAGGAGAGAAAAATGAACTATCAGGCACCCCTTTCTCAAGGGAGGAGCTTGAGAAGGTTTATGAGTTATATGTTACTATTGATGGGAAGGGAATACATGAAAATAATCCTAAAATTCATCTCCTTGCAGAACAACTTGAAAGAACAATTCGTTCAGTTGAAAATCAATTGCTTGGATATCGAGTAGTTGATACAGGAAAAACAGGAAGAGTAAACCATAATCAATTGATAAAAACTATTTGGGAGGAAAAAACTGTGTCTGGATTAAGTTACACCGTTAGTTCAGGTCTTAAAAATTTAATTGGAAAACAACTTATTACAGATGAGTATGTTGCAGTGTTTGAATTAGTGAAAAATTCATTTGATGCACATGCTACAAAAACAATAATTTCATTTGAAAATCTTAATACTGATAAAGCTAAGATAGTAATAAAGGACAATGGAAAAGGGATGAATTTTCAGCAACTAAAAGATAAATGGTTATTTGTTGCTTATTCCGCAAAAAAACAAGGAATTGAAGATGATGATTATAGAAATAATCTTGGAGTAAAGAAATATTATGCAGGAGCTAAAGGTGTTGGTCGATTTTCATGTGATAAATTGGGGAGTAAGTTAAGGCTAATTACAAAACATGATGAATTAAATGCTAAAACCGAGATCTTAGATACAGATTGGTCTAAATTTGAAGAGGATCCCAAAGCAAGATTTGAAGAGATTGGGGTTACTCATAAAACTGATAATTTATATGATTTCCCTTTTGACCATGGAACAATTTTGGAAATAACAGATCTTGAAATCGGTTGGGATAGACCCAAGTTGCTTGAATTAAAAAAGAAATTGGAAAAATTGATTTTACCTGAGGCTGGATACAATGAAGTCCCCTTAGAAGATAAAGCTCGAAGAAAATTTGAAATAACACTAAATGTACCTGATGAATTAGAAGAAGATGGTGATCCGTCTGAAGACACTTCTAATTACTACAAAAGAGTAAATGGAACTATAAAGAATTTCATATTTGAAACACTTAAGTTGAGAACAACAACAATTGAAGTTCAAATTAATTCTGATGGTTCTAAAATGACAACAAAATTAATAGATAGAGGAGAACCAATATATAAGATTACTGAAGGGAATAAATTCAAAAAATTAAAGGATATTGAATTTAAATTATTTCATATGAACACGGCTGCAAAGGGTATGTTTACAAGAACTATGGGGTTTCCAGTGTATTCTTATGGCCATGTTTTATTGTATAAAAACGGCTTTCGTATTTACCCTTTTGGTGATTTTGAAGAGGATTCTTTGGGTGTAGAAATAAGAAAATCTCAAAAGGAAAGAAGTAGATTGGGAACTCGTTCAATAACAGGACGAATTGAAATAAAAGGTGATAATCCTGAATTTCAAGAGTCTACCAGTAGAGATGGAGGATTAATTGAAAATGATGCTTTTATTGATCTTAAAACTTGCTATCATGAAATTCTTACAAAATTTGAAAGATATGTAGTTGATATTATTATTTGGGGTAAAGATATTGATATTGAAGATTTAGGTAATCTTGATAACAAAAATAAAATGAATCAACTTATCGAAGAGTTGACTGGCAGTGATTCAATTGTTGATTTATGGTACAGTGATAAATTAATTGATATTTTAGCAACAAAACAAGAAACCACCGCCAGAAATTTACTTTCGAATTTACAAAGAGTTGCAGAGCAATCTGGAAATATAAAGCTTTTAGATGATGTTGTTTTGGCTCAACAAAGATTAAATGATTTAGAGGAAAGAACTAAGGAAGCTGAAAGGATCGCTGAAGAATCTGAAAGCTCAATAGAAGAGGTGACTCAAGCCCTTGAATTCTCTGAAGAACAAAGACGATATTTAGAAACAAAAGACAGAACAATTAGTGACGATGCTAGGGCATTATTGCATAGCATTAAGATTGTGACAAATAAAATTTATTCTAATATTGAAATAACCACGAGGAAATTAAAAGAAGACAAGCTTAGTCAAAAAGAATTACTTGAACGCCTTGGTATGATTAGATTAAGTGCAGACAAGGCTGTGAAAATTAGTAAACTTATAACTCGAGCAGATTTTAAAGGTCAGAGTGAAAAGAAAACAATAAATATAGCTCAGTATTTGGAGGAATACCTATTTGCTTACGGAGATTTATTCGACGAAGAAGGTGTCAATTTTGAGGTTGCAAGAAATTCAGCATCACTTATTAGAAAAATTAATCTGCTCGATTTGTCTATTGCTTTTGACAACTTGATTGCGAACTCCGAAAAAGCTGGAGCAAAAACAATAAGAATTGATTTAAGCAATGTTGATAACAAACTTGAAGTTCTTTTTTCAGATGATGGTAATGGACTTGATTCTAAATATTTAAAAACTCCTGATATTATTTTCTCATTAGGAATAACCAATACTGATGGGTCAGGAATAGGACTACATACAGTTCGAAAAATGTTAAAATTAATGAAGGCAAAAGTAGATTTCGTGGGCAATGGAATTCTTCAAAAAGGGGCATGTTTTAAAATTACATTTGATTAATTATGAGGAATTTTATAGTAGTAGACAATGACGATCAAGAATCAGAGGTATCAAATATTATAGATAAAGCTAAAGAAAATGGTTTTTTAGCTGATGGTGATTGGTTTGACCCTACAGATTCATGCTGTCTAACAGACGATCAGAAGTTTATTGATATGGGTAAAGTAGTCCAACAGTTAAATGAAAAATACCACGGTAAAAGAATTGATGTGGTACTGTTAGATTACGCGCTTTCCGATGAAAAAATAGATGGTGTTGATTTAGCTATTTATTTAAAGCAAAATTGGCGAAATGGGAGGTTTAATTTAATAATGTATTCAGGTGATTATGATCATCTAATGGAAAAACTAGAAGCTGAATGGAGTTTAGAAAATTTTAAAAGTTTTAAAAAACAATACCAAACCATTGTACAATATTTTAAATATTTTCCTATCGAAACTTTTGAAAGAAATAAAAAAATGACTGATGCATTAGTCGAGTTTTTAAAAAATATTCGTGTCGATATGGAACAAATTTTAATAGACGAATTGAGAAAATATCCCGAAGAAACATTTAACAATATGCATAGAAATTTTAATGATCGTAAATTAAAAGAAATCGTAAAAATGATAGAAAATAATAGCGGCGAAGGAGAGGACTTTAAAACCGAAATTATGGAAAGAGGAATTGCCCATTATATCCATCTGAAAGATTAAATTATGAGTCAAATTATTCTTATCCACCCTGATGATGCGACTACTAAGTTTTTGACACCAATTACGGACATCTTAAGGGAGGTGCTTGGTGATAAATTAATTTTACTTGAACCATCACAAGATAGTGCTCCCAGTAATGAAGAACTATCAAAAATAATCGATGAATATGAGAATGTTGAAACTGTAATATTTATGGGACATGGTTCTAGATCATCATTACACGGAGGAACTAGTAATGAGAATGAGCAACATGAACTTTTCAATTTCAAAAATGCAAGCAGGTTTTTAACTAATAAAAATTTCATATGCTTATCCTGCTGGTCGGTGCACTTTGTCTATGGCCTTGAAGGAATAAAATCTAGTATTAGCTTTGGTAACCTTCCTACAACATGGAAGGATATTACAGAGGCAAGATCGATTAGTAAAAATGCATATCAGAATTATACGGAAAAATCCATTGAAATTTATCAATATGAATTAGTTAATGCATTCGCTTTAGGTTTAAAAAATGGTTTAGGTTCTTCAGTGAGTTTGAAAAATATTTATAACTTTATCAAATTACTTATAAATAAGGCAATTAGTAAATTAGTTAAAGAAAAGTCCAATTTAGACCAATTGTTGGCAGCAAGGCAATTGTATATTTTAAAATTACAGATGAATTTAATTGAAATCTAAATCAAATGTTTATAATTGGAAACTCATACGAAAGAACTGAACTTCTAAATTTATTGGAAGTAAACAACCAAAATCTGGTACAAATAAGGCTTTGATTGAAATATTGTTAAACTGGTGCCAGCCATACAAAAGAAGTTAGCTACAGCGATAATTTGAAATTCGAAGGAAGAATTATTAACTGATATTTATGCTAAAACCTCTTTATACTTTGTCAGCTTACTCCATTTTTTTACATTAGAATTATGAACTTGATATAGTTGAGTAATTAATACTTCTATACCAAGTTCATTAATTTTTTTAATTGCCACAAAATCTTTTTCGGGTATATTATGAATAGACGTAGTTCTATTATTAACTATTATGTTTATAGAACGTTCACTAAAATCAAATTTTACATTTATAATTTTTAATAAAACTATTTTCTCCCATTTTTCTGGCTGAGTCCCTATTGCCAAACGAAATGGAGCACATTCAAATTGGTGATTACAAAAATTACAAATACCTGACTCTGGTGTTGCCAAAATAGTTGTATTTCCACTACCAATCACTTTATTGGTCTCATTTATTAAATTATCAATTTTTAATCCTTGTGCGACATATTCTTCATGAGTACAACTAAACGAATAGATTTCATTATTTCCCAATCCTTTAATTACTAATTCAATGTCTTCAGCTTGCACCTCTTCAGTTCGATAGATAATGTATCCATAAGTTTTTAATTGTTCAATATAGGCCTCTTTCACACCTATATTGAGACCATCTTCAGTATTGAACAAAACACCTGTTTTAAAGTCTGTAACACGAATTTTATCACCACTTACTTCAAACAAGTCAATAACTCCATATACATTTTTAAAATGTACTTTCTTTTCTGGATAAACAATACCATGAGCCAAAAGAGGATAGCTACTAAGAATTTTAAGAGTATTTATTTTTTTTGGATAATATCCAGGAACCCAATATTTAATATATTCTAAAACATCAATAACTTCTGAATCAAATTGAACCTTTTGGCTATTTTCTATCAAAGCAGCTTGCCACTTACTATCAAATAGCTTTAAGTCGTAAAATTCTTTAAAATAGGTCTCTAAAACCTTATGAATTAAAGTACCCAAAAACGAATTTGGATTAAAATCATAATTATATCCTCTCCCTCCCCTAGCATTGCTATCAAGAACAAATTTTAACTTACACTTTTCGAAAGCAGCAAGCATACTAGGGCTTATTTTTTCAATCTTATTTATCACAATTAATTATGGTTTCTTATTGTCTTTTAACCATTTAAAAAATTCTTCATAACACCATGCCATTCTTCGATTTAAATTAAATGTATCTGCATAAAACACTTTATCCACATTCTCACATTCAGCAACTACTCTTGAAAGAGCAGTTGGGTTCGGAAAACTTTCTGTGTTCCAAAAAGGATGTGTAATTACAATATTAATATTATTGTAGGAGATAATAGGAATGTTTTCTATAACGCGGTAGCAACTTGGATCTTTAATGATATCTATGCCTAAAGTTATTGCAAAATCTCTAGCATATTCATCTGCCGTTTCTGGCCAATCCGCAATTTCAACATGATCCCAATTACCATCTAAACCTACTAAATATGTAGCATCTGATAAAACTCTTATAAGACCTACAGCCAATCTCCAATCTAAAATCCCATGGTAATTTAAATTTCTATAATTCCTTAAATCCTTATAACAAGAATCTTTACATACTTTGGCATGCTCTTCATTGATAAAACTATAGGTGTATCGATTTTCAGTTGTAGGGTTTAAACACATGTTAAAGAACTCTTCGATATGGTTATGAAGATATTCAACAAATCCAGACCCATTAGGTAGTTCATCCGATAATACTATTCTTCCCGTGCTTCTTCCTGTTACATCGCCTAATTTTTGCTCAGTAATTGCAGCCAATTCAATTTCTTCTGGTGAAACATCTAGAAGGTCTGCTAAACATCTTTGCAATAAATAGGCTGCTGAATGAAAGGCTCCTTTTGAACTAACTTTCTTCCCTGGATTGGTTGAATGAAATGGATCTATATCTAAAGAAAAATCTAAATTTTCAGGATGTAATCGAATTACATTTGTTGTCTTCCTTGCTCCAAGTGATAATGCCAAACCCTTTGAATCTTCATCTGATAGTTTAGATTTAATTTGGTTTCTTTTGATAGCCTCATCAAAACCAAATCCTAGTTTCTTTTTTAAATCTAAATCCAGTAGTTGATTTTTACATTTTGCAAAATTTATTGTATCGCTAGTTTCTAAAAACCTAAAGCCCTCTTTTCCATTCGTATTTAAACGCCAAGTAAAATCACTAGGAGCAATCCCAACAATGCAGTTCCCCTGTTTTTTCCCTATGTCATCAGGATTAATAGCTTCAGAAAACAACAACGGTTTAGATGAATTAATTTCTTGATCCACCTCTCTGTCTTGTGGTTCATTACTCCAATCTGTTCTAAAAGCATTTGGAGAAACTACTAAATAAGCCTGTTCAGAAGTTTCATCAATTTCTCCATGTTCAACATCTTTCTCATATGGAAGTGTACGTAATATATTGTTTTGTGAATTCACTACGACCCATACTGGGTTTTTATACGCTTGGTCCTCGTTAAAATAACGTGCTTTCCACGTTGCATTATCACTATAGTCTTTATATATCTCACTAATTGCAGGACTCAAGCCAATACTTGTATAGATTCTTTTGTCTTTTGTCTTTTGAGACCCTGGAGCAAAATCAAATATCGCTCTATCCAGAGGACGACTAATAGTTTTTGCTTCATAACTTGTCTCCGATTTTTTTTCAAATCCTAAAATAAGATTTCTTAACCCTGTTGGCATTCCAGACATTGGTAATATACCTGAATCTGCCATAGCTTCTGATAAATCTCCAGCGGTATATACATTTTTAATGTTTGAAAATTTTTGCAGAAATGTTTCATCAATCCATTGTTTAAAATCATCAATATTGTATTCAAGGTATAATTTATTATTCACAAACAAGTTTAACGTTAATGAATCATAAATATCTTTCCAATTATCTACATCATCAATCCATTGTTTTAGCTTATTTAAATTGTTTTGCTCTACATTAAAGAAATCTTCAATTTTACCAAACTGACCATGTACAGATCCAGAGGAAGATAAATTTCGAAAATATTTTTGCAAAACACCTTTAATAACCATTCTATAAAGAATTTGATCTTGAGATTGACTTAAAAATGGAACTGGTGATAGGTCTCCAGTCATTCTCTCCGGATTATTAAAAAAATATTCATCGTGACTTCTTCCTCTACAAAAGGTTAAGGCAATATTAAATGCTTGTCCAGCACGTCCAGCACGACCCACCCTTTGTTGGTAGTTAAAACGCATTGGAGACATGTTTCCCTGATAAACTGCCTGTAGGGAACCAATATCAACACCTACTTCCAAAGTTGTAGTAACACTTAATAAATCAATTTCTTCTACAATTTTATTGGGACCTGTTATAATTCCTTTAAATAGTCGCTGCCTTTCTAGCTGATTATCTGTTTGCCCAGTTAATTCCTCGCAACGCATTCTAATTATCTCATGATTATCTAACAATTGCGTAGCATAAAAATTATTTCTTCTGGCTTCTTTTGTTGTTACATTAGAAGTATTTGGCAATACTTTAAAGCAAGATTTACAAATTCCTGCAGAAGGATGTAAATGGATAGTTTTACAATAACTACATTCATATACTTTATCATCATCATTAGCAAAATATATTCTCAAAGTCTCTAAATTTAAAACTCCATCATAATGACTATATTCATTCGTTAATGTATTCCATAAAGCATCTCCTAATTCATCTTCATCAATTCCATGATGTATAGCAACACTTTTTATAAACTTTTTTTCGGGTCTCTTTTTACTTAATTTCTTGTAATTTAGTACTGGATTATGAATATAATCAACATATTTATGTTTATAATTATCCCCTAAAATTCTTGCTAAAGTATTAAGCGATTGCTCATAAACGACATCACTAATTGAATGTTGAAATGGGTTTTTAATATTTGTAGAAACCTTCACCATTCCTAAACCGGATGATTCCATACTATAAAACAGTCTTCCAAAAATGAAAGAGCTTATTTCTTTATAGACAGGTATTCTTACACCACTCATCAATTTTTCTTCAGATTGCTTACCAACAATCCTTCCTTTATTTATAGTGAATTTTTGCCAATCAAAACAATCTTTCCAATTCTCAGTTCTTACAAGATATGTACCTTCTCGTACTTCCAAACGTTCTTTCGATGAAGCAGGTCCAGCAGGATTCACTCCTTTTTTAACCAAACCGTAAATGATTTTATCAACTAAATCATCCAGCTGGATAGTTGATTTTTCTACATCTGAAATCAAATTTATTTCTTCGATATCAGGTTCAAATCCATCATCATCAGTGGTGCTTTTATAAGCATCATTAATTCGTTTTGCGTAGGCACCATCCATTTTCAAAAGAAGTTTCTTTCTTAAATCACTGTTTTTAGTTCTAATTGAGATAAGTAAATCTTTTGCCAAAATAATTTCTCCACGCTGATCTAACAATAATTCCTTAATTATTTGATTATAATTCTCCTTCTCAATATCATTGGCAAATCGAGCAGACTCCTCTCTACTGTCAGAAAAAGCTACTAACTTTCTCCTTTGTTTTTCCGTGTCTGGTATGGCCGTAAATAACTCCTTCGCTAATATTTGATTTGTTTTACCAAAACCAGTTCTAAACCCTCTAACAGGTGATTTTCTTTTCTTACGATATTGATAATCTGCAGCACAATTAGGACAACTATGTGGTAAGGCCGTTCCAGCATCATTTGATAGTTTTTTACCTCCATTTGGATTAAAATATAACCCTTCTACAGTATTTGGTTTTCGGTTTAAATAAAGTTTTCCATCAAAAATTCCTAAAAATCTTTTTTCCCATAAATTATTATCCTCATCAATTAAATCAGTAATAATTTCATCTCCGTCAAAATATTTTGGCCAAAAAACAGCATAATCCTGCTCAGTACGCCTCTCTACCATAGCCGATTGTGATTTTTCTGGAATACTCTCAATTTCTGGTGGAGTCGTGATAATTTCATCTTTTATTATCCCTCTGTCTGAATATTTTATTTTGGTCCCTCCTACAAATGTAGTTCCACAATTTTCACAATAAAGTGATTCAAAAACTCTTTTCTTATTATGTTTAATACTTGAAAACTCTAATAATTCATCAAATGGATCTTCATTTCTGTCCTTACTGAGTTCTCCTCTTTCATCGTTTTTTAATGTGGTCCACAGACCTTCTATATTACGAATAAAAAAATGCATCCTAAAACGTGGTAAATTACATTTCCCTATAGCTTTGCCATACTTTGTATCAAATAACCCTCTTAATAACAGAAGACCTTTTATAGCATTGTAAATTGATTCGTCATTTTTTAAATGCCCAAATAATTGTCTTCCTAAGGAAACGAATTGTTCCGTTTTATCCTCATCATTTTCCTTGTTGAATACTGGGAAAGGCCTAAAGCGATAACTTTTTGCCCCCTCGTCTAAAGACTTAAAAGCAAAAATTAATTGTGAATTTAAGTTCTCATCTAAATTTACTTCCTTCAACAGTTGAGGAATCCCTTCATCAAAATTGCATTGCAACCATTCATCCACTTTTATGGCCAACTGATTTATAAAGACTTCTTCATCTGAACTTGAAATTTCAGCAGCTAATTCCGCCAATTTAATATAGTTTGATGGCTCGATAGGTTCTTTGATTTCCTTTGGCAATTTGTATGAACCATCAATAACCTTCATCTCTTTATTTATTCCAAAAAAGCCTTTAAGAAATGATTGACTATCTTCATATTCCTTACTTCCTTCTTGTCCATCTAATGATGCAGAAGAAGCCAAAAATCTTACTTTTGATGAAGACGGGTCTAAACCTAATCTAGAATATAAAAGTCTTAATAAATACGAAATCTCAGTACCTGGAGTACCACGATACAAGTGAAGCTCATCAATTACAATATGAAAAATTCTTCCTTCTTTTTCTATTATTCTTTGTTCATCATTTAAATTTTTTAAATCCCAATCTGTAGTGCATTCTAACCATTTTTTAGTCTCTTCCAGCATTCCGCTCTCTATGGCTCTCATAAGAACAATACTAAGCATCGAAAAGTTGGTAATTAAAATATCTGGTGGAGTTTGATGCATATCAAATCGTGACCGCATCTCTGCTCCATCCAACCTTTGAAAATTAGTTTTCAACTCTAATTTCTCTTTCTCCGATAATTTTTTCCCCTCCTCTGATAATAAATAAGACTCAATTTCATCATAAGTTTTTTGAATATTACTCAGCTCTGTGTCTAATTGTTGCCATTTTGACTTATTTATTTCACCTTTATCATTAAGAAGACTACCTGAAACAGGTGTTGTGCTATTGTATCTTCCAAAAAACAATCTATTTCCGTTCAACTTATCATTACAAAATTTACGGATGTCATCATTATCTAATGTCATTCTCAATCTTGTAAGCTGATCTTCAACAAGAGCATTCATAGGATAAACAATCAAAGCCTTCATTACTTGGGGACGATTTTCGTTTGAACGCTGTAGCACTCGATCACTTAACTTGGCATTGTTTCCATCAAGCAATATGTTTGTTGGCCCTTGTCTATAAGAGTGCGGACCAGTTTCATTAACACTTGCAGGAGTGTGTATGAACTTTGATAAATCTTTAAGTAAATAGGCAATTAGGGGAAGTAAAAAGGCTTCTGTTTTTCCCGAACCAGTTCCAGAAGTAATGACACAATTATTTCCCTCTAACGCTGACTGCAGCATTCTAAATTGATGTTCATATAATGGAAAATTTCCCGTAAATAAACCTTTAGAAACAAACCCTCTAAAAAGTTCCGCTTCTTCTTTTGTAAATCCGGCTAGATCGTTCTGTGTTAAATTTTCAATCTTCTTTCCTACTGCACTTTTATACTCAAGCAACGGTTCAATCCAGGGTTGTCTGTATAAAACTTTATCAGTATTAAGTAAGTTTTCTCTATTACTTTCAAATTCCTCATAGCGGGTTCCAAAAGCCGTTTTAATATATGATATATATCCTTCTTTTACTTTTTCAAAAATTCCTAATGGGTTTATCATTTAGTTTATAATATTACATTGCTGATTTAATTTAGCTTCAATTAATTGTATTATGTTATCATGTATATTTTCATATACTCTATAAGTTTTATTCTGATAATTTTCCAAAACAGGTGTTTTAGCATTAATTAAAAGTAGCCCTCTTTCTATCCAAAAAGGGAGTTTCATGTTTAAAGGAACATAAAAATCAGAATTATCCTGAACATGACTCCTTTTCCGAAAGAAAACAGTGTTCTCAATGAGTCTAAAACTACATAATGCATAATCATCTAAAATTTTAGTCCCATTTTCACCTTTGTATATATGAATCATTTGTCTATCCTTGAATCCATCATATCGGATAAGGACTGGCTCTATCATATTACTAATATCTTTTATTGATTCTTTCCAAGTGTAAGTTTTCGCATCAAAAACTAATTTTCTATGGTGATCAGTTGTATATGGAAGTTTTACACTCAAATACGAATCAAGTTCTTCAATTGATCTTTGTGTATAAAAACAAGCTAATTGATAGACGGCATAACTTCTATTATAAGGGTTTTCAATATTATTAATATATTCAATTCCTACTTTTTGACAAAGGTTTTTAAATGTATCTAAATCTCCTAATTTATCATAAATCTCAATTCTATAAGGTAAGATTTCTGATTCGTTTTCATTATGACATGTAAATTTAATTATCAAATTTAACTCTCTACAAGTAGTGACCAATTTTTCAATAAACGCACTATTTCTAAAACCAGTTAAAAACGCTTTTAATCCCTTTGGTGATTCAATAAAAAATAGGTTTGAAGGAGAAACTCTGATTATTTCACCATATGTTTGAAAATTAATATAGCCCAAATCTCTCCAGTAATGCATAATTCTTTTACTAAATTCATTGCTTATTTTTGGGTTTAATTCTTTAATAAGAGTAACAAATTCATATGTTTTAATACAATTAGTAACAGATAAATAATTTAATAATTTTTCTCCATTATGATTCTTATCATAAATAAAATTGTTAGAATTTTTTGTTATATAATCAGTAATACCTGATTTGAATATAATCCAGAGTTTTTGATGCCATGTATTGAATCTAACAGTGTCAAAATCTTCTCTATTAAAGTTCCTCGGGATATCAAATATATCATCAGATTGAATCTCTATTTCAACTATATTTACACCATCTTGATCTTTTGAGTATGGTCGAACAACATTTATAGGTTCTCTGTTCCTTAGCTCTCCAATTTCATACGAGAAGTGACTTTTTACATTTGATTGATTTTCATAAATAAAAATTTTTACATTCTCTGGGATATCACTACCAAGTGTAAATAATCCCTCATTATCATTTAAACCCTTTATTAATTCCCATTCTTGATTATTTTCTTCACACTTGGCAATTAATTTTGGGTTCGCTACTGGTCCTAAGTATTTGAACACACTTTCAAATTCTTTTAAAATAAGCCTTCTTCTGTCAAGTAAAAAATTTCCAACTAGTTCAATTTTCCCTTCTATTATCTGTCTATATCCAAGTAAATTATTTAACTTATTAAATTGAGCTTCTTGTAAGTTTTCAAATTTAACAAGTTTATAATCTAAATAGGGAGTTTCATAAAGTTCAACCTCAGTAATAATTGTTTCTTTAATCAAATTAAGTTTTTCCTTATCAACTATTAAAAGAAAGTTAAGTGCATTAGTAGGAACTAATGCTTCAACCCATTCTTCTAAATCTCTGTTATAAATGAGCCATTTAAATATACCTTTGATAGAATATCTTTGATCATCTCCCTTAATAATTGAATAATCTCCTTTAGGTATCCAGTCAAACTCTATTTTCTTTGAGTACTCTTTATATTCATGTTCAACAATTAAGTCAGCACCTTGATATTTAATAATATCTTCTTCCAATTCATTTGAAAAGGCCCTGAAATAAATATCCTCTGTTACTACTTTATTATCCCATAGGGGTAACTCTTTTAAACAAAAAAGCAATGGAATAGATGGTTTTCGAATAGTCCCTGAATGAGAAGAAATGATTGAGTCATTAAAATTATTTTGATAATAATCATTTATAAATTTTAATATAGTATCTTTTAATCCGGAGTCTTCTTTTAAATATTCAATAATATTTTCAGCATTACCAATTCTCTTTTTATTTCCTATAAATATTTCTAACCATTTTTCTGCAGAAATATTTTCTTTGGGAGCAATTCCAATTTCAATCAGTACGTCAAATAACTGACGAAAATGACCTGAATTAAATATCCCATGTCTTTCTATTCTTGAAACATATTTTCTTTGCTTACTTTTTGGATCCTGAATACTAAAATAACCTAGTTTCTTAGCTTTGTAATTTGTTGACCAATCTTGTAAATCATACCAAACTAATTCTAAAATATCTCTTGCAAAAGCTGTGTTAATTTCACTCCATTTATTTTTAAATCTATTTTTTCCAATATTATTAATTCTAGTGTAAACATTAGATACGCTTAGAGATTCGTTTTGTGATTTACCTAGGCTAAAAATTAAATATATTAATAACCCAAAATATTTAGGAATATCTTTTCTTAGATTTCTCCCTTCAATTAATTGTGGTCTACTTGATTCATAGAATTCATTAAATTTATTTGAAAACAATTTAGATCGTAACTCCTTTTCAATTGATAATTCGAAATCAGAAAGTGTATATTGAAAATTTGATATTTCATCAAACAATTCCTCATATACAAAAAAACATGGCACTTCTTTTCCTTCGTTCTTGGAGTTAAAAAAAAATTCGACAAGAAGTTGATTCCATTTTTTATAACTAAAAATTAGAGCTTCAGTGTCTTCATCATCAACTATAATTGATATATAATCTGAATTTCTAATAGTATTTTCTTCATTAGTAACTTTAGTTTCTAAATCTACATAAGGAAATTGTATTAAGGGTTGAGATTCATTTACGACTTGAATATCATCGAAAGTTATTACTGTTTGAAAATTTCTTTTTAATTCACATTCATTCCAAACTTGAAGACTTAATTTATTCATATTACCATGACTATAATCACCTAACCTTTCTAACGACCTAAACATTAAAGCTTGAGCTTCAGTCGACCTAACAGTCCTATCTAATTCATGGGCCAGTTTTTGAATTTCAGGATTATGCTCATGTAAACCCGACCCATTTAGTTTCTTATAAAGATAATAGACTCTTATAATTTCTTCCTTAGTCCATCTTTGACCAGATTTTAAATTTTTTTCACCACCCTTTATTCTCTTATATGCCATTCTTACTTGTTTATCAAACCAATATTATATTTCGGGTTGTTAGATTAAAAATAGTAATTAATTACTTTTTATTAGACAAATATTCGATTGAAAATAATTTTTATTAACAGATTAAATTTTCTAATTATAAAATTTAATATCTTAATAAGCCTTTTTACTATTTCATTGCAGATTTTAAACACTTGCAGAATCCTAGTTTATATAATAAAATCGCGAGTGGAATTATAGTTTAAAATGGTTGTGTTCTTGATTTCAATAAATATAAAAATAAATTATGTACAGCTTAATTCCTTAATTTGTTTTTAAATTATAATCTTCCCAAACCTAGCGTTTTTTAACTAAAATACCTACCCGTAAAAACACCTGTTTTTCATTGCATCCTATGCATCTCGTAAAAATAAACAATGATATGCGTTGTATTTTACGGTTTCCCGTAAAGGAGGGCTTTTTATTGTATAGGTAAAATGTAGCTGGGCCAGATACGACGTAGATGCGGCTTATTAAAAAAGTATTAAAACTCATATGTGTCTGAATTTAAATTACTTAAAAAACTATTTACTCAAGCCTGTTGCTGCGGTAAAAAAGCCTACTCTTCTCCTTTTATATCCCCTTTTCGAATAGTTTATCCTTTTTAGGTTATAGAACTTTACCATAGAAATAGCATACGAATCATTGCCAATGAGGTGGTTGGACTCGTAGATTATTTCACAACAGACATTCCTATTTTGAGTTATTCATTTTTAACCCTTCATTAGTATGAAACAATTACTTTCAGAAAAGGCGCCAATAATAAAACGAACTTTTGCCACAGACAAGTTGATTGACCAATTAAAAAACCACAAAGAAGTCCTGCACATATGGTGTAGTGTGGTGCCTACCCGATCCCTGACTTTGGTCGTCGTGCATCTGAACGATGCTAAAAAGATTAAAAAACTCCGGAAATTAGCATCCGTACAACAACTATTGGAAGCGAACGAAGCCGTGTTTGTATTTCTGGATACTGAAGGCCTTACGGCACATGAAGCAGAGGGTACGCTTTTTTTGAGTGTGCATTGTATTAAGGAAAAGTTAGTGTATGGTGCAGATGATTTTTCCTTTAGTGGGTATACCGAAAGCAAGCAACACGAAGTGTATCGGCAGCGACACGCCAGTGTCACGGGCTTCATCAACGGATTAATTACACCCTCTCAAACCAATTTCCCAGTGGGCGGCGGGTATTTTTACGGTAAAGCTGTTGGTTATCACTTAGGCGTGCTGGAGCAGCTGGCAATAGGTACCGCCTTCCCTAGCCTTTCTTTACGAAAAAGAGTGTTGCAGTTGGGGTTAGTTTTGCCTTTTACCAAACGATTTTTCTTGCGTGATAAGGACCGCTTTTTTTTATTGGATCGTATGTATGCCGACTATGAAGAGGAAAGCTACTTCTTGGATTCTTGGTGGGATGCCACGCTGCTATTGCTTTCACAACTGCAAGACGCGGTAGAATTGGTTCTGCATCACCTGAAGGCCTTGCAAGACCGAAAGCCATTACCGACTTTGGCTTTGCCGGAATATGTTACTAACGAGCCAGAACTTCAGCATCTTGTATCGGTGGTTGCACAAGAACCGCGAATTGAAGAACTGTATGTGTTTCACACCAGAGAATTTTTAGTAGCAGGACCCATCAAGCGGCATTACTTTTTGATTGTGTTTGTTGCACCCGAATCTAAGCTGACCGGAAAAGAGGTACGTTTACTTATGGAAACGCAACTGCCTGAGAGAAGTTACCAGTGCAGCTTTATGGTTGTTTCAAAAATAGCCACCCAACATTTGCTTTTTTCTGTACAGTCTTTTTTTATAAATAAAATCATGGATTCCAATTGCATATACAAGAAAGACCCCTATGCCCCTGATTTTCATTGGACCAATAAGGTAGACCAGTATTATGATGATCTTGAACTCTATTACGATCGTATGCAAGATACCTATGAAAAAATGCTGGTGTTTTTAGAAACGAACAGTGGGTCTGCTGATGCGTTGACTTTGTTGCCAAAAGCAAACATGCACCAATTATTGCTTTTGATGTTTCAGGTGTATGTATATAAGAAACTTTATTATGTTGATGAATTCTGCCACGATCTGGAATTGTTTTTGGGATTGGCAGTGTATCACAGTATTGAAATTACGGGTATATGGAACCGTTTTAACAGCACTGTTCTGGACTTATTGCCTTTTTTCGATTCGGAGTCGGATGTATTTGTCAATGTGGAAAAGGCTGGTTTTATTCAAGGATTTTATAAGGAATTGCATGGTGTCATTGATAGCTCTCGATACAATTTTTAAGTATAAAAACTAACGTTTTTATACTTAAAAATCACTCGAGGTGACGAGGGCGCGATAATGTAGGAAACAGGAAGAAGATTTCGACTTGTTGTTTAGACATTTTGGTTTATATCAATACCGACAGGTAAAATTTTAATAGTATACCTTTGTTTGTAATTTTTGATGCATTTTAATTCTAAAGTTATTTAACATGGGCTTTTCGTTATAATACCTATCAGAAAAATGGGGCGGAATTTCATCAAAAAGAACCTCTAGGTTTATAGATTTTAAATAACGCGTCAGAATTACATTGTCCGTTTTCCGAATGGATAGTAAAGATAAGAGTTATATTATGCATTTGTCAAATAGTTAATTATTTAAATTTTTCAGTCCATCTATAATTTTCATCGATTTTTTCAGTCGAATTCTTTGTCTCGCATTTATCATTCCGTAAACTTGTACTTATTTATTTCTTTCGATACTTATTAAACCTATAAAAAGAAGGTTTAATGTCAATTCCTTCAATAATTTCAATATCGTTTTCAAGTAATTAATATCGTATCTTATATAGTTGAAATTCGTATTGTCAACTTGAATCTTTGTTTGTAATCCTTTTTAGAAAGTTGGATATTATTGGTTTTTTTTATCATCAGTTAGGGTATTGGAGTGTGAGGTGGTATAATTTTTATTTGCGAGTAAATTTTACATTATTCAAATAATCCTAATTGAATATCGTCTTTATTTTTAGGCAAATAGGGTTGCTCAGGTTCAGAAACTTTTAGTGCACCTCCTAATTCTTTTATTGTTTGATAAACAGTTTTTTTAATGTGATTTTTTTCCTCTGTAATGTGTTTTGTAGTAAAACGAAGTACTGACCAGCCATAACTTTCTAGCTCATTATTACGTGTTTTGTCTAAGTGAACATTGTTATTTTCCATATGAAACTTGTCGCCATCACATTCAATATTGACAGCTCCTTTTTTACACCAAATGGCAAAATCTAAATAATAAAATTTTCTGTCATTGACATATTCTCTCCATTCTCTTTCGTATTCTACCTGCATGTCATCAATTAGTGTTTCTAGTTTATTTTCTAAAAAACTGCTTTGAAATAAGGTATTGAAATCAGTAGATCCTGAAAAAAACTTTTTCTCTGTAGTACTTATAAATATTAATCTATGTCCACGTCTACTAATGAAAGGATTAGGTAAAATTTCCATTTTTTCGAAAGATACTTTATAATATAACTTATCTGATTTAGTATTTAGAGGTTCATTGATAAACAACTCTTTTCTTGCTATTTCATTTATTGATTTTATTTTTGCATAATGCGATACTTTCCATTTCTTTTTTTCTCCAAAAGTTGCAGGAAAATAAAATGCAATATATGTAGCTCTGTTTTCGCTTATTATTTTAGGAGCATTATTTACAGGAATTCTATACCATGTTTGTTCATTAGCAATTTGCCAATCTTTATGATTGGGCATTAATGCGATTAAAATTGTTGTTTTTGTTTTCAATTAGTATTCTTTTTTACCAGGAATTACTCCTCGAATTCCTCCTCTTGGATTTTCAACATCCCCTTTAAACCTTGGAATAATATGAATGTGGGAGTGCCAAACGGTTTGTCCTGCGGCTTCATTGACATTTATTCCAATATTAAAACCGTCCGGGTTGTATTTTCCTTGAAGAATAGATTTCACCTTATTGGCTACAATCCAGCAAGCTGTCTGTTCTTTTAAGGTTAAGTCGAAATAATTAGAAACTAATCTTTTAGGCACAATCAAGGCATGACCTTCGGATACGGGAAATTTGTCGTAAAAAGAGAATACAGTAGCTGTTTCGACGATTAATTCTCGACCTTCTTCACCAATTAAAAAAGGGCTTAAATTGGTATTGCCTTTATGTAACGAGGTATACGATTCGTATTCGTATATTTCACAATTTTCATTCTTGTAAACAGAGACATAAGGTAATTTAATGATGCATTGGTAGGTTTCTTTTTTATGTATTTTGTGCATTCTAAATCCTTCGAATTGAATATCTCTGCGGACTGCAAAATAGGCTTTCCCTGTTGGTTTGAGGAGATGTGAAACATTCATCAATACCTCGGCTTGTTCTTCTAGAAGTAGTACATTCAGCACATAGAAGCACAAGATGGTATCGTATTTCTCCGTTGGAAACTCTGGGAAGTAGAAGGGGTCATATCCTGCAATATCAAATCCTTTTTCTTTTAATAATTCAACATCTTTTCCAACGCCACAGCCAAAGTCTAATACTTTTCCTTTAATTTTTTTTTGGGTAATTAGTATTCGTGCGGGATAGGAAAGAGAAGTTCTTTCTATTGCAGTTAAATGACTATTTTGGTTTTGGTTACTCATTCATGAAAGGAAATCCGTTGTTATTGGCAATGGTAATTAATGGTTGAATTGTATTCGAAAACATTTGTTTTTCAAACGTATCAATATTTGGAAAAATGCTTAAATATTCCTCCATATATTTACTCTTTGGGTTGTGCTTTTTATTGATTTCAAAGGCGTTCTTCTGTAATTCATAAAACTTATCGAAATACTTATGAAATGAAGGAAGATTATCGCTTTTAATTGAATTTATATTTCTCTCAATAGGGATTAGATTCCAGATTAAATCGTGTGAAACAAATGCGTGAGGAATGAAATGGTCGATTGCGAAGTTCTTTTCGTCAAAGTATAATTTTGTTCCCGAAAAAATACACTCTATATATCCCAATTTATTGAATACATTTTTCCAATAGTCATTGGTTTGCTTGATTAAGCTATTTCTAGTAGCGGGTTTTATTAATTTATTAGGAATATCAGGAACGTTTGGATTTCTTGTTTGCAGAAATAACGCTAAATTCCAGTAACAAAAATCTTTTAGGATTTTAGCGTTCAACTTAAGATAATTTATCCAAAGCGGATTTATCGTGATATGTTCTTTGTGTAACGCATACAAACAATCGTTCTCAAATGCTGTGGAGGAAGCATAGATTGTATTTCTATCTTGTTTGGGAAACCAAGCGGATAAAAACCAATGAGGGACATTTTTATCAAAGTGGAATAATTGCTTTAGCGTTTCTTTATTTTGTGAGTTTTCTAAACAAGAATCGATATTGTGTTTCTTAGCATCAATGGTCAAATTTTCCACTTGACGAATTGTTTCAACTGCTGTTTGAAATTTATCTTGTTTGCCGAATGAAATGTGAAAATAATTGATGGTGTACCAAGAGTTACTTATCATTCGTGCGAATATTTTCTTTTTAGGAATTTCAATAGTGCCCTCTTCAACCAATTCTACTAAAGCGATTAGCCAATAAAATTTATATGTTGCAGACTTGCTACCAAATACTGATGCAAGTCTGTTTATAGGTAAATTATCTGAGTAGGGAAGGTTCATTTTGTGGTTGCTATTTTTGCATAACAATTATACAAAAAACGTTTCAAAGTTGTTGAGAAATTTCTAATTTAAAATGGGGTTTTAATTAAACGATTAGAAAATTGTGTAGGAAAGGACCTCGTTGATTGGACAGTCTTTTATTTTTATCCATAAATTGAATCAGAAACGCATTCAGATTGACAAAACAGCATGGTTGAGGTTTAGCTATTCAAAGCCACACGAAGGGATTTAGGTCGTAGAATTGCATTATGGAGGTAAGAGGTGAAATCCAATGCCGTGTTGCCTACTTAAAAAAAACTAGAGTTGCAGTTTTTGTGCGTTATGATTTTCTGTTTTTGCTAGCGTTTCTACACAGTTTTTTCCCAGACTGATTTTCAACAAATATAAAAACCCCATAAAAAGGAAGTTACCTAAAAAATCAGATGATAAGCGTCAAAAAAGGGCGTGCCGAAGAATAAATGACGACCTTGTCAAACTAGAACCCATTAAGCACTTATAAAAATGAATGATTCTTCAAAAAAAATAAGTCTGTGGTCGGCTGTTGGTATAGGTGTTGGTGCTATGATTGGTGCGGGAATATTTGCACTAATGGGAGAGGCTGGAGCCATTGCAGGTAAAGCGGTTTATATTTCTTTTATTTTGGGAGGAATTGTAGCAGCAATTAGTGGGTACTCCTTAGCCAAATTAGGAGCACGTTATCCGGTAGCTGGTGGCATTGTAGCCTATGTAGTCCAGTCCTTCGGGATTAATATTTTTACGGGTGGGATAAGCATCATGTTGTATTTGGCAACGCTGTTGTCGTTGGCGTTATTGGCAAAGGCTTTTGGCAGTTATGCCGCTGCTCTACTCGATTTTAAAGGGTCATTGCTGTACACCAATATATTTGCACTATCGATACTCACCATATTGGGTATTGTGCAATATTTCGGAATAAAAAAAATCGTCAAATTTCAGAATGTAGCCATTATTATAACCGTTTCCATATTAGTGGTCATTGCCACAGGAGGTTTGATCAATATGAAACCCGAATTAATGGCACCGGCATTATATCCTTCCTCCAATAAAATACTCTTTAGCCTTGCTATTACCTTTTTTTCCTACGAAGGATTTAGGATTATTACCAATACCGCTGAAGATATTGAGAATCCAGAAAAGAACTTAGTTAGAGCCATTTTTATTTCGATTGCCATTACAATGGTCCTTTACACGGCATTGGCAGTTGCTGTTTTTGGCAACTTGGAAGTGGAGCAGGTAATTGACGCTAAAGACTTTGCGTTGGCCGAAGCTGCTCAACCTATTTTTGGTGCCATTGGTTTTACCATTATTTCAATTGCCGCATTGTTTGCTATTTCATCCTCCATCAATGCCGTATTGTATGCCGCCACCAATATTTCTTATGAAATGGCAAAAAATGGGGAGTTGCCTAGCTTCTTTGCTAAACCAATTGGGCAAACAAGAGAGGGTTTAATAGTAACGGTATTGTTAACAGCGTTACTGGTTATCTTTCTGAATTTATTACAAATAGCGGCTGTTGGCTCAATTACAGTGCTGTTCATTCATGCAGTAACCCACTTGGGCCACTTGAAAGTTATAAAAGAAACGAAAGCATCCGTTGTTGCAGTGGTGGCTGCTTTACTCACAACGCTGGCGGTAATTGTGTTGTTTCTACTGTATTCCATTAAAGAATCTTATACGATTTTGTATTTGTTTGTGGGTATTCTTATATTGTCTTTTTTGATTGAAATCATTATTAGAAGCATCACCAATAGAAAAGTGGATAAGGGAAGTGAGGGTATTTTTCGAAAAATTTTTAAATAGAAAGGAAGCTCCTTTTTGTTGTACTAGCGTTATCGCAATAGTTTATCGTCATTCTAAATATATCTGAATACAATAATACAAAAAACAAGCTAATATAGATTAAGGGAAACCGTACTTAGGTTATTATTTATAAAGAAAATGATTTAAAATCTAGTAAGCCTTTATTTTAAACATATAGTATGACTATATAAGTAGTTAGATTAACGTCATCTTATCTTTAGGCTCTCAGTATTCTTTACTAAATTTATATGGGATTTATGATACTATCAGTTAGCCTTCCAGTTAGTATCAAATGGAATCACATTAAACACAAGTAAAGAAACTCCAAAAAATATAAAGTCAATAAGCTTCTTAAAGATAATAAACAGGTGCTGCCTCATTTTTTTTAGATATTTATCTAGCGCTAAATTGTTCCAAAAATGATACCTCACACCCCACTTGGTTACACTTTCCCGTAATCGCAAAGCGTAAGGAATACAGCCCCTCGTCGAAAACAATAATGCACAAAATAACGACAACGCCGTCCACATTTCCAATCAGAACACAATCAATTAAAAACAAACACGAACCGTTTTAAGAACACAGTTTACTACCTTTGAAAGTACAAAAGCAGAACTTTCTTTCGCAAACCAAACATGCAGGCAATGGGGACGAGAATGCAAAAAGTGCCCACAGTTTTACAAATAACAAATGATAAAAAAATCAATACTTGGAACAGCTACAATACTGCTGGCTTTTCTATTGGGGCTAAAAGGGATGTACAGCAACACCCACAACTTTGAACTTTCAAAAGCCGCTACAATTACGATAGGCACCGCAACAGCAATACTTCTAGCAGCAGCACTTGCTCTTCTAAAAGTTAGAAAAGCAGTAAGTCATGCGCTGTTTTTTATAAGTGTAGAAAGCACATTATTTTTAATATACTGTTACTACCAACCCAAATGCGAACCCTGTCTACCCTGCGAGGACTGCCCGCCATGCCTATCAAACGAACAAATCACAACATTCTGGTTGGCCTTTTCCGCCTGTACTGCATATCTAATCTGGAAAACAACTGCTAAGAAAACAAGCCACGAAAATTAACCATAAAATTCCCCTTAAAGTCCCAACGCTCCAATTTTAAACCAAGCCCCTTTTGCGTCCCTCCGTCTTTGATTCCTAATTATTTTTTTCCATCCTAACCTAATAAACCACCAACAAAAGCAACCCCAGCCCTTTGCGTCTCTCCGTCTTTGATTCCTAATTATTTTTTTCCATCCTAACCTAATAAACCACCAACAAAAGCAACCCCAGCCCTTTGCGTCTCTCCGTCTTTGATTCCTAATTATTTTTTTCCATCCTAACCTAATAAACCACCAACAAAAGCAGCCCCACCCCTTTGCGTCTCTGCGTCTTTGCGAGAATCCAATTCACCACCCCCAGTCAAACCAAAATACTCAAACAGAACCACTACAACCTAATAATCCATAAAAAATTTGTGCCGCCCTAACCTAATAAACTACCAATAAAAGCAACCCCACCCCTTTGCGTCTCTCCGTCTTTGATTCCTAATTATTTTTTTTCATCCTAACCTAATAAACCACCAACAAAAGCAACCCCAGCCCTTTGCGTCTATCCGTCTTTGATTCCTAATTATTTTTTTCCATCCTAACCTAATAAACCACCAACAAAATCAACCCCACCCCTTTGCGTCTCTGCGTCTTTGCGAGAATCCAATTCACAACCCCCAATCAAACCAAAATACTCCAACAGAACCACTACAACCTAATAACCCATAAAAAATTTGTGCCGTCCTAACCTAATAAACTACCAACAAAAGCAACCCCAGCCCTTTGCGTCTCTCCGTCTTTGATTCCTAATTATTTTTTTTCATCCTAACCTAATAAACCACCAACAAAAGCAACCCCAGCCCTTTTGCGTCTCTGCGTCTTTGCGAGACAAAAACCAAACCCAAAGAAGTGAAACGCCTTAGCGAACTTAAATCACCACTAAAACACTAATAATAATAATAATAATAAATTTAGCGTCCTTCGTGGTAAAACTACTTACACAAACAAATCATTAACAAAAATAATAAACTTAGCGCCCTTCCTGGTAAAATACTTTACTACAATCAAACCTACACCATCCAATAACTTTAAACTTTAAACTTGGAACTTCCTCCACCCATCACCTAAAACCCTCGTAAATAGGATTGCTTCGTACCTCGCAATGACGAAACAGCAAATGAGCACAGTGCAGAAGGCTCAAACAGAACCACTACAACCTAATAATCCATAAAAAATTTGTGCCGTCGCAACCGAGTAACCTACCAACAAAATCAGCCCCCAACCCTTTGCGTCTCTGCGTCTTTGCGAGATATAAACCAAATCCAAAAAAGTGAAACGCCTTAGCGAACTTAAAATCAACACTAAAACACTATTAATAATAAAAAACTTAGCGTCCTTCGTGGTAATACTATTTATACAAATAAATCATTATTGTCACCCTAACGAAGCAAGACCCCCTGCGCCAGAACCACATCCCAATCAATCCAATTTTATCATCCTAACCTAGTAAACAGCCCAACCCTTTGCGCCTTAGCGACTTTGCGAGAATCCCATTCACAACCCCCAATCAAACCAAAATACTACAACAGAACCACTACAACCTAATAATCCATAAAAAATTTGTGTCGTCCTAACCTAATAAACTACCAACAAAAGCAACCCCAACCCTTTGTGTCTCTGCATCTTTGCGAGAATCCAATTCACAACCCCCAATCAAACCAAAATACTCCAACAGAACCACTACAACCTAATAATTCATAAAAATTTTGTGCCGTCCTAACCGAGTAAGCTACCAACAAAAGCAACCCCAACCCTTTGCGTCTCTGCGTCTTTGCGATATATAAACCAATTCCAAAAAAGTGAAACGCCTTAGCAATCTTAAATCACCACCAAAACACTAATAATAAAACTTAGCGTCCTTCGTGGTAATACTATTTATACAAATAAATCATTATTGTCACCCTAACGAAGCAAGACCCCCTGCGCCAGAACCACATCCCAATCAATCCAATTTTATCATCCTAACCTAGTAAACAGCCCAACCCTTTGCGCCTTAGCGACTTTGCGAGAATCCCATTCACAACCCCCAATCAAACCAAAATACTACAACAGAACCACTACAACCTAATAATCCATAAAAAATTTGTGCCGTCGCAACCGAGTAACCTACCAACAAAATCAGCCCCAACCCTTTGCGTCTCTGCGTCTTTGCGAGATATAAACCAAATCCAAAAAAGTGAAACGCCTTAGCGAACTTAAATCACCACCAAAACACTAATAATAATAATAATAATAATAATAATAATAATAATAAACTTAGCGTCCTTCGTGGTAAAACTATTTATACAAATAAATCAGTATTTTCACCCTAACCAAGCAAGACCCCTGCGTCAGAACTACATCCCCAATCAATCCAATTTTATCATCCTAACCTAGTAAACAGCCCCAACCCTTTGCGCCTTAGCGACTTTGCGAGAATCCCATTCACAACCCCCAATCAAACCAAAATACTCCAACAGCACCACTACAACCTAATAATCCATAAAAAATTTGTGCCGTCGCAACCGAGTAACCTACCAACAAAATCAGCCCCAACCCTTTGCGTCTCTGCGTCTTTGCGAGATATAAACCAAATCCAAAAAAGTGAAACGCCTTAGCGAACTTAAAATCAACACTAAAACACTATTAATAATAAATTTAGCGTCCTTCGTGATAAACAATAAACTTAGCGTCCTTCGCGGTGCGTCTTTGCGAGATATAAATCAAATCCAAAAAAGTGAAACGCCTTAGCGAACTTAAATCACCACCAAAACACTAATAATAAAACTTAGCGTCCTTCGTGGTGAAACTATTTATACAAATAAATCAGTATTGTCACCCTAACGAAGCAAGACCCCTGCGTCAGAACTACATCCCCAATCAATCCAATTTTATCGTCCTAACCTAGTAAACAGCCCCAACCCTTTGCGTCTCTGCGTCTTTGCGAGATATAAACCAAATCCAAAAAAGGGAAACGCCTTAGCGAACTTATATCACAACCAAAACACTAGTAATAATAATAAACTTAGCGTCCTTCGTGGTAAAATCCTACAAAATAAAAATCCTACAAAGTAAATACCCCTACACACCGAACCCCAATCATCCCTTTAGTCTTCAAATCAAACAAAACACCCTCATACCACTTACAAAACTGCACATGCACATAAGCCACCCGAAGCCCTCCATTAACACCCAAATCAACCAACCCATCCAATTCAAAATCAGGCAAAACCGCAGGCAAATCACCCTTATCCAGCAACACCTGCTCCGCCGAATACGCAACAAAACTTCCATCCTCCATATGATAATCTACGACAAAATAGTGCACCCGAACATGAGTAGCCTCAGCAGGAAATACGGAAGTATCCAGCGTCAAACCGGCAAAACTACACCTACCCCCTACCAATCCAACTTGTGGCAAACCATGAAACAAAGAATACACACCCATTTCAGGAGAAAACAGAAAATCCATCAACAGCCGCTTCCCTTTTTCCGATTGCAAACCCATCGACACTAACCGACTCCCGCCCGTATTTACCGAATCTTCACCCGCAATCAACCGCAAAACAGTGAAAAAAGACGAATGTACAGCACGAGGTAATTTTGCAGGAAACTGCTGACTAACCTTGAGCAACAGCAAATTTTTAACCTTTGCAACAGAACCAAAGTCCGCATTACTTTCCTTAATCTTAATTTTATTAGGATCATTCATGATACTCTCAGAGGTATGACCTCCTTTTGACTCTTTTACAAAAGTTTCCCCAGTTGCTTTATCCTTATAAAAAGAAAGTCCTCCCAACGTTCCTTCTATGTCCAAAATTCCATTTAATCTAGCCATAACAAACTAATTTACAGTGAAAAACAAATGTAATAAATTATTTAATCACATTTTAAAATTTAACGCTACGATAAAAACGAGCATCAAATCACTAATGCTATTTACCCAAAAAAAACTGAATTTGAAACCCTAATAATAAATCCTAATAAGAAAAAAAGTCAACTACGCAACAACTAATCCCCGACCTTACCCGCACCTAATCCCATACTTACTACGTACTTCCTAGGGAGATGTGCCATATATGTGCCGTATATGTGCCGTATGAGTGCCGTATGAGTGCCGTATGTGCTAGCAGTGAATAACGTATTTTAAAGGGGTATGAAGGAGTATAACTTTATAATACCAACAAAAGTAATTAGTAAATAAAGTCCAATGATTATGAGGTAATCAAGACAATACCAACACAATACCACCAATAAAAACAGGAAGAAATAAAATCAAAGATAAGAATAATTTCCCAAATAATGGAAACCCAACCGAAATCATTCCAACAATACCAAACCAGCCAAACTAAACGCAATTCATAATGCGTGCAAATAAACCAGCACCTCCACCAACCTAATAATCCAACACTTGTTTCACATAAATAATCCCAATAGGTCCACCTATCCATTTTCAACAAAAAAGCGCAAATATTGTTTCCAACTCCAATCCGCAATGATTATATTTGCAATCGAATTTTAGTACGCAAAACAATTATACAAGCAAATGAAAATATCCTATAACTGGTTAAAGCAATTTATCAAAACCGACTGGACTTCTGAACAAACTTCCACTTTACTTACCGATTTAGGTTTAGAAGTAGAAGGTGTTGAAAAATTTCAATCCGTAAAAGGAGGATTAGAAGGAATCGTTGTGGGACATGTTTTGACTTGTGTTCAACACCCAAATGCCGATCGTTTAAAAGTAACTACAGTTGATATTGGGACAGAAACGCCGATACAAATTGTTTGTGGAGCTGCAAATATTGCCGCGGGACAAAAAGTACCTGTTGCAACTATTGGCACAACCCTTTATGATGCCGATGGAAATTCATTTGTAATCAAAAAAGGAAAAATTCGCGACCAAGAAAGCCACGGGATGATTTGTGCCGAAGACGAATTAGGACTAGGGACCAGCCACGACGGTATCATGATTTTGAACGAAGATTTAATTCCCGGAACTTCTGCTTCACAAGTATTTAATATTGAAAATGATGAAGTTTTTGAAATTGGCTTAACGCCAAATCGTGCCGATGCCATGAGCCACATGGGAGTTGCGAGAGATTTACGGGCGGGAATGCTACAGAAAAACATTACAACAGAATTCATCACGCCATCTGTTTCTAATTTCAGAGTGGACAAACGCATTCTCAAAATGGACATTTCAATTGAAAATCCTGAATTAGCACCAAGATATTGCGGCGTTACCATTTCTGGAATTACGGTGAAACCGTCACCAGATTGGTTGCAAAACCGATTAAAATCAATAGGAATTACACCTAAAAATAATATTGTTGACATCACCAATTACGTTTTACACGAATTAGGTCAACCCCTTCACGCTTTTGATGCTGCTAAAATCAAAGGAAATAAAGTAGTGGTAAAAACACTTCCTGCAGGAACGAAATTTACAACTTTAGATGATGTAGAACGTACGTTACACGAAGAAGATTTAATGATTTGCGACGAAAACGGCCCAATGTGTTTTGCAGGAGTCCTAGGCGGGAAGAATTCAGGCGTAAAAGAAAATACAAGTACACTATTCTTAGAAAGTGCCTATTTCAATCCTGTTTCTGTTAGAAAAACAGCAAAAAGACATACCATTAGTACGGATGCTTCGTTCCGTTTTGAACGTGGTATTGATCCAACAATCACAGAGTACGCGTTAAAACGTGCCGCAAATTTAATTATTGAATTAGCAGGTGGAGAAATCACTTCGGATATTTCAGATTTTTATCCTAAAAAAATGGAGGATTACTCTGTAGTTTTAAATTTCAATAAAACAGCAAAAATAATTGGAGAAGAACTTCCTAAAGAAACCATTAAGAAGATTTTAGCTTCATTAGATATCAAAATCAACAGTGTTTCTGACGTTGCTTTAGGACTGATTATTCCAAATTACCGTGTAGATGTGCAACGTGAAATTGATGTAATTGAAGAAATTTTACGTGTTTATGGCTATAATAATATCAGCTTTAGCAAAAAATTAAATGCTTCTATTGCCAAGGCTCCTCGAAATGAAGATTACAAAATGCAAAACATTGTGGGTGGACTACTAACAGGTTTAGGGTTTAATGAAATGATGGCGAATTCGTTGACGTCACCTGATTACATCAAACTTTCTGAGGATTTAAAAGAAGAATTCAACATCACCATGCTCAATCCATTGAGTCGTGATTTATCTTCTATGCGACAGTCGCTTTTGTTCTCGGGATTAGAAGCTTTGTCTTACAACATCAACCGTCGTGCGACAGATCTAAAGTTTTATGAATTTGGAAAAACCTATCATAAATTACCTTCAGGTTATGAAGAACCAAAACATTTGACACTTTTCGTTACCGGAAATAAAACGCCAGAATCGTGGACAAATACACAAAAAGCAAGTGATTTCTTTTTATTCAAAGGCTATGTAGAAGCGGTTTTATCTCGCTTTGGTTTACAAAAAACACAAGGTCAACCCACTACTTCAGACATTTTTGCTGAAGGAATGGCTTTGTATATAGGTACTGAGAAAATCGTAGACTTCGGAACCATAAAAAAAGCAATCACTAAAGCTTTAGATATCAAACAAGAAGTTTTCTACGCTGATTTCAACTGGAATGCTATTTTAAAACTAGTTGGTGGAAAAATTAAATTCACTGAAATTCCTAAATATCCCGAAGTACGCCGTGACTTAGCCTTATTAGTAGACGACTCTGTACAATTTGACAGCATATATAAAATTGCAAGACAAACGGAAAAAGCACTATTGAAAAAGATTGACTTATTCGATGTGTATCAAGGAAACAATTTACCAGAAGGGAAAAAGTCATATGCGGTAAGTTTCACCATTCAAGACGCTTCTAAGACCTTAACGGATGTGCAAATTGACAAAATCATGTCGAAATTACAGAAGAATTTTGAAACAGAAATTGGAGCTACTTTGCGATAAATTTCTCTTTAGATAGAAATATAGAAAGGACTTATATGAATTTATAAGTCCTTTTTTTTATTCTAAGATTTGATGAACTGTAAAGAGTTAATAAACGGTTTCGGCAGTCCAAGTAATTCCACTAATGTCTGTTAGTTTCAAAGTATATTGCTGTCCTTTCACTAATTTGCTTTCATCAACAGGTAATGTTACAACGGCTTTTGAACCAAGTGGAATAATCAAACTGTGGATTCCAGGTTTAATTTTAGCAATGTAAATATTTCGGATTGCATCTGAAGATAAGGCAGCCAGCTCATCATTGTTCAAAGAAGTAATCACTCTATTCTCAGAATCTAATAAATCAATTTGAATTAGGAAAGAACCGTACACATCCACTCCTTCTACGCGATACAGCTGGAAATTCATTGTTTTTTCAGTAACCGTAAAATCGCTAATTTCTACTTTAGGTTTCACGGATTTATTGTGCAAAGTCCCAAAAACGCCTCCGTGAAAATACTGATTGGTATATAAAGTCAATCCAAAAATAAATAAAGCACCAGATAAAACAATGGGTTTAATATTTACCAAATCCAATTCTCCTGACCCCAACCATTTGAACCATTTCGCATTTGTAAAGTTGAAGTTTTTCTTGATAAAATAGTAATCCAGCGAATAATAACTACTTCCGCTGAAGAATAAAGTAAAACCACTAGCAATTCCTAAAACACCTATTTGCCATTCGTCCAGACAAGTGGTGCCAATCCAACCAGAACCCAATAAAATGCCCATCGCAAGCATAAAAACACCAATACTCATCAAACGAGTAAATAATCCGAGAATCAAAAACAGCCCCACAATTCCTTCAATAATTGTAAAAGCAACCATCGAATACCACAAATGGTCCGGATTAGTGACTAAAAATTCAATCATTGGTTTTATCCCTAAAGCATGCGGTAGAAAATGATTGAATTTCTCACCAATATAACCTGCTTGTTCAGGATCCAATTTGTTTTCTAAAACCAATCGACGCCAAAAAGCAGAGAAGTAAGTCCAACCAATTACGAAACGGATGGATAATGTAAAAAGTCCCGCCCAATTTTGGGTAGGAAGTAAAGAGGTATTTTTCATTTGAAATTATTTTATAAACATACTATTTTAATAAGACCTTGTGTGGAGTTTTACACTAGGTCAAATTTAAATTGTTTATAAAGAAGGTATTTAGGAGGGAGTTGTAATAATATCACTTTCGTAAAAAACTGACTTTCAATAACTTTTTCTTTTCCTAATAACGTAAGTTGTACATCTGTAAAATTAGGAATTACAGCTGCGACAACTTGCATTTTACTGACTTTCTCAATTCTAAACGAAGCCGCATTGCAGTTTGATGTCGTTTTACTTTGATTTAAAGTCTGTTCGTAGGTCCCTCCAAACGTTTCAAACCACGATGCTTTCACTTTACAAGGGGTAAGTGAAAATAATAATACGATTGCGAAAAGCACAAATCGAAAATTAAAAAGTGGTAGTTTTTTCATTGATAGCAAACATAGTTCTTTTCATTAAACTCATGAATTTTAAAAAGTCAAATATTTGTTAAAGAACAGTTTGAAATAATATAGTTAGTACTAATTCAAAAAAAAGGGAAACTTTCGTTTCCCCCTTTTTACTAACCGTTCGAAATAAACGCACTCAACTCGCGCTTAGAACTATCAAAACTAAAGGCTTTATAAACTTGATAAAAGTTTTGTTTATCCACACATTTTGGATAAAGCTGTTTCGCCACTTCCAATTTACCTTTCTCAAAACTTAATGTTTTTACCAAACTATAAACTTGTTCTGAATTAAATAAAGAATGTTGTGCAACACTTGAAATCATTCCAATCTTACTATCATCAAAATCCGCATCCCGTTTTATTGCTTTTAGCAATTGACTAAATTCTTGGTTACTCATCACATTCCCGTAATATCCAGATGTGCCGTAATTCTCTTGACTTCCGTAATAACTCTGGTTTCCATTCCAGTTGTTTTGTTGGTTCATATAAGGACTATTCCATATATCATCCCATTCATTCACACCATACGCTTGGTTTTGTTGCGGGAAATTCCCTAAAAGATACAAGCCGTAATCTGAAAAGAAATCCAATACGGTTCTTGTATTGTTTCTCAAAAGCAGTCTTGTTCTGTAAATTAGAAAATTATCATCGTAAATTGAAATCGGAATACTTCCTGCTGGTAATTCAAAAAACCGAAACTTTCCAGTAGCATTACTCATCATTTGGTCGCCAATTTCAACAGTAAACCGACCATTTTCGGGAATTCTTAAAAACACTTCTGCATTTCCATAATTGTAATTCCAACGGTAATCAGTGCTGTTAGAACTTCTACGTCCTGTTTCAGTTCCTTTTCTATTTTTTACTTTTGGTGTTACGTTGTTATTCTGAGTTGCATGTCGGCTATTGAGCTGGGTATTGATTTCATTGTCTTTAACTTCATTTTTCAGAAGTTCTCCCGCTTTACCTGCTTCTTGGGCAAATACCCCAATACTTAATAATAAAAGACAAATTGTGTAGAAATTTTTCATAATACTTTGTTTTTTTGGTTAGTAATATGAAGTATTCTAAAAGTGTGCCAAAAAAATTCGAAGTATTTCTTATTGAAAGAAAAGAAAACCATCTAGTGATGTATAAAACTGTTCAAGCCTTATAAAGCATTGATTTAATAGGGCTTTACAACAGTAAGGGTACTTTTTAAAATAATTTTATTTTTGTTATAGAACTCTTTCAACAATATCCTCGGGCTTTCGCAATTTCCCAACTGAATTTCCGACAATTGCAGAAACAGCGGAATCACTGGTAACGTTAACCACCGTTCGACACATATCTAAAGGTCTGTCAATAGCAAATATCAATGCCAAACCAGCCTCAGGGATTCCTGCTTGTCCAAGAACAATTACAAGCATCACCATTCCCGCACTAGGAACCGCAGCTGAACCGATGGAAGCTAAAGTTGCCGTAACAACAATCATTAATTGTGTCGTTAGATCAAGGTGAATTCCCATCGCTTGTGCGATAAATACAGCTGCAACGGCTTGATATAAACTCGTTCCATCCATATTTACAGTTGCACCAAGAGGCAAAACAAAACTTGAAACTTCTTCATCAACACCTAAATGTTCTGTAACACGCTCTAAAGTTACTGGTAAAGTTGCCGCACTTGAACTAGTTGAAAAAGCCAATAATTGAGCAGGAGCAATCGCTGAAAAGAAGCGCTTAGGTCCCACTTTTGCAAAACTATAAAGCAAACCTGGATAAACAATATAAGTCATGATTAGAAGTCCAAAAACTACCGTTAAACCATATACTAATAAAGCACCAAGCGTTGTGAAATCAGGGATTTCAACCATTAAAGAAGCCATCAAAGCAAACACACCAATTGGAGCGGCCAACATAATTATGTCAATTAATTTCAAAATAACTTCATTCAAACCTTTGAAAAAATCGACAACAGGTTTCGATTTTTTTTCATCAACCAAAATAATTCCGATGCCTAAAAGAATGGTAAATAAAATTACTTTCAGCATACTTGCGTTATCAGTCAACGCTTGGAAAAAGTTCTCAGGAACGATGTCCACCAAAGGCTGCAACGGCCCTTGATTTTTTGCTGAAGCAGCCAATTCAATTTTCGCATTGGCATCGCCGGTAAAACTTTCTAAAAGTGTATCTCTTGACTTTTCATTAATATAGCTACCCGGTTTGATGATATTAGCCAACAATAAACCTATGGAAACGGCGGTTACCGTGGTAAATAAATACAATCCCACCGTTCGTCCGCCAAGTTTGGAAAGCTTAGAAATATCTTTCAAATCAGCTAGTCCTGTAATTAAGGAAACTACAATCAATGGAACAGCTATCATTTTCAATAAATTGATAAAAATAGTGCCAAAAGGTTTAATCCAATCCGTTACTAAGCCTACCATTTGCAGGTTTTTCATCACGATTCCAACCAATAAACCCAGAATCATTCCTATTAATATTTTCCAGTGTAAAGCTAACTTCATTTTTGTGTTTTATTTATTAAATAATAATCGGCTAAAACCATAGCAGCCATCGCCTCAACAATGGGAACAGCTCGTGGAACAACACAAGGATCGTGTCGTCCTTTACCTTGCATTTCGACTATATTTCCTTTGTTATCAATTGTTTCTTGCACTTGCATAATTGTGGCAACAGGCTTAAATGCAACTCTAAAATAGATGTCCATTCCGTTAGAAATACCACCTTGAATTCCGCCAGATAAATTGGATTTTGTCGTTCCATCTGGATTGTACAAATCATTGTGTTCGCTACCTTTCATTTTCGCTCCACAAAACCCACTCCCATATTCAAAACCTTTTACAGCATTGATGGATAGCATCGCTTTACCTAATTCTGCATGAAGTTTGTCAAAGACAGGTTCACCCAAGCCAATTGGAACATTTTGCAATACACAAGTAATCGTCCCTCCTACACTATCGCCTTCTTTGCGAATTTGCTTGATGTAATCTTCCATTTTTTGAGCGGTAACTTCGTCTGGACAACGAACCGCATTGGACTCTATTTTTGAAAAATCTAATGCTTGATACGGTTTATCAATAAAAATTTCACCTACAGACGAAACGAAAGCATTGATTTTTATTTCAGGTAATATTTGTTTGGCAATGGCTCCAGCTACAACTCTAGAAACGGTTTCCCGAGCCGAACTTCTTCCGCCACCACGGTAATCCCGAATGCCGTATTTCTTTTCGTAAACATAATCGGCATGACTGGGACGATACACCTCTTTTATGTGTGAATAATCTTTCGACTTTTTATTGGTATTAGAAATTGTGAAACCAATAGGCATTCCCGTAGTTTTTCCTTCAAAAATTCCAGACAAAAAGTGAATTTGGTCGTCCTCTTTTCGTTGGGTAACTATTGAAGATTGACCGGGCTTTCGCCGAAACATTTCATTTGCAATAGCATCAAAATCCAACGTTATTCCGGCGGGACATCCGTCTATTATACCTCCTAAAGCTTCGCCATGCGACTCGCCAAACGACGTTAATTTATAGAGTGTCCCAAAGCTATTTCCTGCCATTGTTAGTAGTTTTAAGCAAATGTAAACTATTAGCGGAACGTATAAAAAAATACGCTTTAATTTTTTGAAAGAACCCCGTTTATACCGGCTTTTTTTTACATATAAGTCATTTAAATTGCCGTTTTGGTGTTTTTTCTTAACATTCATTTAAAATTCAATTCACGTCGTTCTACGTACTTTGTACAACTTCAAATAAATAAAAATTGAAAAAGAGAAATGTTGAATTAGTCGTGATTTCAGATGTTCATTTAGGCACTTTTGGTTGTCACGCCAAGGAATTGCATCAGTATTTGTCAAGTATCAAGCCTAAAATTTTAATTTTAAACGGCGATATTGTAGATATTTGGCAATTTAGAAAATCCTATTTTCCCAAGTCGCATTTAAAAGTGGTAAAAAAAATAATTGATTTTGCTTCTAAAGGAACTCAAGTCTACTACATCACTGGAAATCATGACGAAATGTTACGTAAATTCAGCGATGCGACGATTGGAAATTTTGCCGTTCTCGATAAACTGGTGCTTAAATTGGATGATAAATTAGCATGGTTTTTTCACGGAGATGTTTTTGATGCATCCGTTCAGCATTCAAAGTGGATTGCAAAACTAGGCGGATGGGGATATGATTATTTAATTTTAGTGAACCGGTTGGTAAATTGGTTTTTAATAAAAATGGGAAAAGAGCCTTATTCATTTTCAAAAAAAATAAAAGCGAGTGTAAAAAAAGCCGTCAAACACATTTCCGATTTTGAGACTACAGCCACCGATTTAGCAATAGAAAACAAGTACGATTACGTGATTTGTGGTCACATTCACGAACCCAAATTAAACAGAATAGAAAATAAAAATGGCGCTACTCTGTACTTAAATTCAGGTGATTGGATAGAAAATTTAACTGCTTTAGAATACAATAAAAAAAGATGGAAATTATACCGCTATGAAGAAGATTTCAAACAAAAAGACGAGGATTATTTTGAAATGGAAACGAAACAGTTATTCAATTTGAATATTTGATGAATTTTATAGTACTTTAGCTGAAAATTAAATCTTTAACCGATGAAAAAATTATATTTTGGTACAGCATTACTTTTTATTGCCTTGACTTCATGCTCTAGTAGCGACGATAGTTCAGGCAGTAATCCCACTTCATTTTTGCCTTTAGAGGCTAATTCTTCTTGGGTTTATGATGTCAATTTAGATGCCTCAGAAATAGGCCGAGATTCACTTTATGTAAGTGGAGAAACTACTTTAAACGGTAAAACTTACAAACAATTAAAGGTCAAGGATGTTCCGGCTGGTTTCTATACCAATTCATTAAATAATAACAGCATCCGTATTGATGGTTCCAAGTTACTTTTATCAGGTTCAACCGGACTTGCATTAGCAGATGTTTTACCTATAAATATTGACGTAACTGATTTTGTTATATTTAAAGAAGATGCTACCAATAATGCACAACTTGACGCGATTTCAGGGACAATCGAACAAGATTTACAAGAACTTCCTCTAAAAATCGATTACACTTTAAAATCTACTTTCAAAGAATCATTAAGCAGTTTCGCAGTTCCAGGTAAGGAAACCTATACGAATGTGAAGGTTATGAAACTTGTTGTCAACTTAAAAGTTTCTACTGAAGTACTCATTCCGGGAACTACCATCTCTTTGCCTGTTTCTATTTTAGAATCGCAAGATGTAATTGTTTCAACTCACTATTATGCAGAAGGTGCCGGAATGATTTATGCAAAAACAGAAATAAATTATTCATTAAATGACTTTTCGCTAGCGGGTGTTACTTTACCAATTCCACAAGAAGGTGCATCAACAATTGAAGAATTTTTAAATTAAAATTATTTTGAAAGTATTGTTTTATTTGTATCAATGAAAATGTTGTAACGTAAATACTAAATCCTGCAATAAATGGGTGGGTTTAAGGTCTACATTTGTACGACAAACATTAATAAAACAATTATGAAAAAAGTAATTTTATCTGCAATCATGTTAATTGGATTAGCATTTGCGTCTAATGCTCAGGAAATCAGTAAAAATGCATTAGGTCTACGTTTAGGAGACAATGACGGTTTTGGGGCTGAGATTTCTTACCAGAGAGCATTAGGAAGCAACAACCGTTTAGAATTAGATCTTGGTTTGAGAAATAGCAAATATTATGATTCATTTAAATTAGTAGGTCTCTACCAATGGGTTTGGAATATTGAAGGCGGTTTTAACTGGTATGCTGGAGTTGGTGGTGGTGTAGGTAGCTACAGTGTTGATAAAAAACATTTCGACGATAGATACGATGATAGTGGATCTTACTTCTTAGCTGCTGGAAACTTAGGAATTGAATATAATTTTGACATCCCTTTGATGTTGTCACTTGATATTCGACCAGAATTATATTTTGGTGGAGATTACGGAGAATTTAGAGATGACAACTTTGGTCCAGATATCGCTTTAGGTATTCGTTACCAGTTTTAATCATAAATTAGAATATAATAGAAATGGAGCTTAATAGCTCCATTTTTTTTTATTTCATAATTCTTGAAAATAATTATGAATTCATTACAAGTACCTCATTAACAAGTAATTATTTTCTACTTTACTACAAAAATTTTTAAATTGTAAAAGTGTATCTTTGCCCAAAAATAGCGAATGAAAACTTTTGAACATTTTAATCTTCCCAAATCAGTACAAAAAGCAATTGATGAATTAGGGTTTATAACTCCTACTCCAATTCAGGAAAAATCTTTTGCAACAATTATGTCTGGTCGGGATATGATGGGAATTGCTCAAACGGGAACTGGAAAAACGTTTGCTTATCTTTTGCCTCTTTTAAAACTGTATAAATTTACACCAACCAATACGCCAAAAATTGTAATTCTTGTTCCAACGCGTGAATTAGTCGTTCAAGTTGTGGCAGAAGTAGAAAAATTGACGCAATATATGTCAGTTAAGACTTTAGGTATTTTTGGAGGTGTCAATATCAATACACAAAAGAAACACGTCAATGAAGGAATCGATATTTTGGTGGGAACTCCAGGTCGTGTTATGGATTTAGCTTTAGATAGTGTGATTCGTTTTGATGAAACGCAAAAGTTAGTCATTGATGAATTTGATGAAATGCTTAATTTAGGTTTCAAAGTTCAGCTGACTTCTATATTGGCAATGATGAAGGCCAAGCGTCAAAACATTTTATTTTCTGCAACCATGACCGAGGAAGTTGATGCAATCTTAGAAGATTATTTTGACTATCCAGAAGAAGTAACTCTTGCGGCTTCAGGAACACCTTTGGAAAAAATCAGTCAATTTTCTTATGACGTAGTCAATTTCAATACCAAAATAAATTTATTAAAACATTTATTAGAAACAGATGAATCCATGCAAAGGGTTTTGGTTTTTGTGAATAATAAGAAAATAGCCGATATGTTACACGAACGTATCGAGCCTCATTTTGAAGGCGAATTTGGAGTCATTCACTCTAATAAATCGCAGAATTACCGATTGACCACGATGGCAAATTTTCAAAATAATTTGTTAAGAGGTTTGATTACAACAGATATTATGGCTCGTGGTTTGGATATTTCAGAAATTACCCATGTAATTAACTTTGAAATGCCCGAAATGCCCGAACTTTATATGCACCGTATTGGACGAACAGGACGTGCAGATAAAACGGGAACAGCATTAAGTTTCGTAACCGCTCGTGAACAAGAATTTAAAGTGGAAGCGGAACTTTTAATGAATTATGAAATCCCCGTTATAACTTTCCCAGAAAATGTCGAAATTTCCAGCCTTTTAATTGGACCTGAAAAAGACAAGCAAGTGATTAAGTTTTTGATGAAAAAAGTAAAACTGAGCGATGACGGTGCTTTTCATGCAAAATCAAAGAAAAACACAAAAGTAAATTTAGGTGGCCCTTCAAAAACAAAGAAAAAAACACACGGTTCTGTAAATAGAAATATGCTTAAAACACAAGCAAAAAAAAGAAAGGATAAAAAATAATTTTTTATCCTTTCGATGGTCTATAACTAACTCTAAAATTTTATTTTTTTGCTCTTTTTAAAATTTCAAGCGCTTGTGTGGCGTTCGATAATTCGGCATACTTAGTCGCTGTATATCCATGACTGCCTTTTAGGGTGATATCAGCTCCTTTTTCAAGTAATATTTTAACCATTTCCACATTGTTGTAACGAGCGGCAATCATCAATGGCGTCATTCCATTAAAGCGCTCGTTGACATCAGCTCCGTATTCAATAATTTTTTTTGCAGTAGCGTTATCACTTTTACTTATAGCAATACATAGTGGGTCATATTCTTTTACTGTTGTATTATTTGATGCTACAGCGTTAAAAGATAAAGCAAGGGCAAGTCCTAAAAACATGATTGATTTTTTCATGATGATTGATTTTTGATTGATAATTAATACTTATTGATTGTTTAATTAGACTTCAACATCATACTTTTGTTACTGTTAAACTTAATTTTAACTATTTTTTAACAAATTATAAATTATTCTAATATTTATTATTGATTATTGATTATCGCTAATACAAAAATGGTCTCCTAAAGCAACCCATTTTGGTTTTGTAAACATAAAAAAAACCGCTATGATAGCGGTTTTAATTGTATCTATTTAATATGCTTTTCAAGATAATTTAAAATATTTTGTTCGATGCGCTTATTAATATCCGAAATATCAGCTTTTACAAATTCCTGTCCTGCAATTTTTTCGTATAATTCAATATATCTTTCAGAAACGGAATCCACATAATTTTCCGTCATTTCAGGAATTTTCTGTCCTTCTTTGCCTTGAAAACCTTCTGAAATCAACCATTGTCTGACAAATTCTTTAGACAATTGTTTCTGTTCTTCTCCTTTATTTTGACGTTCTTGATAACCATCAGCATAAAAATAGCGAGAGGAATCTGGTGTATGAATTTCATCAATTAATACTATTTTTCCATCTTTGGTTTTTCCAAATTCATACTTAGTATCCACTAATATCAATCCGCTAGCTTTTGCAATCACCGTTCCTCTTTGAAAAAGACTTCTAGTATAATGTTCTAAAACCAGATAATCTTCTTCAGAAACAATTCCTTTTGAAATAATATCTTCGCGCGAAATATCTTCGTCGTGCGAACCATTATCTGCTTTTGTTGAAGGTGTAATAATAGGTTCAGGAAAAGCGTCGTTTTCGTTTAAATTTTCTTGCATATAAACGCCGCAAAGACTTCTTTTTCCTGAAGCATACTCTCTTGCCGCATGACCTGCAAGATATCCGCGAATCACCATTTCGACTTTAAATGGCTCACATAAATGTCCAATGGCAACATTAGGATCTGGTGTGGCAATCAACCAATTTGGCACTAAATCATGCGTCAAATCCATCATTTTAGTTGCAATTTGGTTCAGAATTTGACCTTTATAGGGAATTCCTTTTGGCAAAACCACATCAAAAGCTGAAAGTCGATCAGTGGCAATCATGACCAATAATTCATCATTAATATTGTAGACATCACGTACTTTACCATGATACACATTTTTCTGGTTGGGGAAATTAAAATCAGTCGCAGTTATTGTAGAGCTCATTGTAGTTGTGTTGTTGTTGTTGTTGTTGTTGTTGTTGTTTTATGACTGCAAATTTATCAAAAAAGACACCTATATAAAGTGTCTTTTTCTCTTAATTTGAAATTTATTCAATATTTTCAATTTGCTTGTAAGCATCAATTACTTTTTTGACCAATCGGTGGCGAACAATATCTTTATCATCTAAATAGATTATACCGATTCCTTCCACGTCTTTCAAAACCAGTAAAGCTTCTTTAAGTCCTGAAATCGTTCGCCTTGGCAAATCAACCTGACCTGGATCACCTGTAATCATAAACTTCGCACTTTTTCCCATACGTGTCAAAAACATTTTCATTTGAGAATGCGTCGTATTTTGTGCTTCGTCTAAAATCACAAAAGCATGATCGAGCGTTCTCCCTCTCATAAATGCCAATGGAGCAATTTGAATAATCCCTTTCAAAATGTAATCTTCTAATTTTTCATTGGGCAACATATCACGTAAAGCGTCGTAAAGCGGTTGCATATACGGATCTAACTTCTCTTTCATATCACCAGGCAAAAAACCAAGATTTTCACCCGCTTCTACTGCAGGACGTGTCAAGATGATTCGCTTCACTTGCTTTTCTTTCAACGCTTTCACCGCCATGGCAACTCCTGTGTAGGTTTTACCTGTTCCAGCAGGACCAACAGCAAAAACCATGTCGTTCTTATTCATGGTATCCACGAGAAGCATCTGGTTGGGTGTCATCGCTTTGATGATTTTTCCGGCCACACCGTGCACTAATATTTTGTCCATATCAGCCATGCGTTCGGTTTGATGACTTTCTCCCTCAATTACGCGTTCAATGACGTTGTTATCAATGCGGTTGTAGCGAGAAAAGTGAACCAAAAGTCGGTTAAAGCGTTTTTCAAATTCGTCTAAAACTTCTTTTTCACCAAAGGCTTTCAAGGTAGTACCTCGAGCGACAATTTTCAGCTTTGGATAATATTTTCTAATCGTTTCAAGATGTATATCTTGAGCACCCCAAAAATCTTTTGGAGCAATGTCTACGAGTTCAATAGTTCTTTCGTTCAAATGGAGTAGTATTTAATTAAAAATAGTCGATGATAATTATTAGCTTTGCGTTTCTCAAATTTAGCATTTTTTGAGAAACAATATTTATAATATTCAACAAATTTATGTCAATAATTACCCTCACGACCGATTATGGATTGAAGGACCACTTTGTGGGTGCGTTGAAGGGTAAAGTAATTTCGCAACTACCTAATGCTAAAATAATTGACATTTCACACGGCGTTGATGCGTTTAATATTGCAGAAGCAAGTTATATAATTGAATCCGCTTATGGTAGTTTTCCTAAAGGAACTGTTCATTTAATTGGTGTTGATGCTGAAATGAACAATGAAAACAAACACATCGCGATGCAGTGGAACGACCATTATTTTATTGCGGCAGATAACGGTATTTTGAGTATTTTGACACAAAAAATAATTCCACAAAAAATATTTGCCATAAATATTCACGACCGTTTAGACATTGAAGCGAGTACGTTAGATGTTTTTGTCACCGTTGCCACGCATTTAGCTAAAGGAGGATTGCTAAATGTAATTGGTAAAGAAATTTCTGCTTTAAAAGATTTGACACAATTGCAAGCTACTATCGAAAACAATTCCACCATTAAAGGATGTGTCATTTATATTGACCATTTTGGTAATGTTGTGACGAATATTACAAAAAAAATGTTTTTAGATTTGGGACAAAATCGTCCGTATGAGATTTTTTTTAATGCTAAAACAAGTCCAAAAAGTAAAAAAGCAATAAAAACCATTTATGCAAAATATTCAGACATTGCAAATAACAATGCCTTTTCTGTCAGTAATTATGAAGGAGAAAAAGTAGCGATTTTCAATGAAGCCAATTATTTGGAATTAGGCGTTTTTAGAAGTAATCCGAAATCATTGGGAAGTGCTTCTAGTTTATTTGGACTAAACTACCGCGACACGGTTGAAATCATTTTTAAATAAAATAATAAAATATATGTTTGTACGTATCGTCAAGTTATCATTTCATCAAGAACAAGTTCCTGCCTTTTTGGAAAATTTTGAAGAAAATAAAGAAAAAATACGAAATGCACCCGGAAACCGTTTACTTGAATTGTATCAGGATAAAAATAATCCGGATATCTTCTTTACCTATAGTTATTGGGAAAATGAATCTGATTTAGAAAACTACAGACATTCGGAATTGTTTATAGATGTTTGGGCATTTACCAAGAAACTTTTTAATGCAAAACCAGAAGCTTGGAGTGTTGACAAATTGGTTTCTTTAGTTTAAAATTGACTCGATAAACTTTGAACTTGAAACTTTAAACTTTTAAACAAAAAATAATGAAAGCCATTTTATTACGAGAAATAAATTCTTTTTTTGGTTCGCCAATAGGTTATTTGGTCATTGCGATTTTTCTGCTACTCAACGGCTTGTTTCTTTGGGTTTTTGATGGTGAATTCAATATTTTAAACAGTGGGTTTGCTGATTTAAGTCCGTTTTTTACATTGGCACCTTGGATTTTGATTTTCTTAATTCCAGCGGTAACGATGCGGAGTTTTTCGGATGAAAAAAAGCAAGGAACATTAGAACTTTTGTTAACCAAACCTCTTTCCATAGCTTCAATCGTAAACGGAAAATTTTTCGCTGCTTTACTTTTAATCTTCATTGCGATAATTCCAACTTTACTATACGTTTGGGTCATTTACGGACTTGGTTTGCCTGAAGGAAACATCGATTTAGGAAGTACACTTGGTTCCTATTTCGGACTCTTTTTCCTAATTGCCGCTTATGCCGCTATCGGTATTTTTACTTCTACTCTTTCTGATAATCAAATTGTAGCATTTATTCTAGCCGTGTTTTTATGTTTCATTTTCTACTTTGGTTTTGAAGGTATTGCCAGTTACTTTGGAGATTTTCAATCAACCGTTTCAGGAATTGGGATGGATGCTCATTTTAAAAGTATGGCAAGAGGCGTTTTAGACACTAGAGATATCCTTTATTTCGTGAGTATCACGGTTTTGTTTTTAGCACTGACGGTTTATAAATTAAAAGCACTAAAACACTAATGACGACATATACTAAAAATAATATCAAGCAATTAGCGGTAATTATCGTTATTTTAATTGTTGTAAACGCTTTAAGCGCTCAATTTTTTAAGCGCTTTGACTTAACTTCAGATAAAAGGTACACTTTGTCTGAAACAACTTTAAATACATTGAAAAATGTAAAAGAACCGATAAATATCGACGTTTTTCTAGACGGTGATTTTCCTGTGGAATTTAAACGTTTGCAAAGCGAAACCTATCAATTACTAGAAGAATACAAAGCCTACAACAGCAACATCATTTTCAAATTCAACAACCCAAACGGCGATGCTTCGAATGCGGAACAGTTTACTTCTGAATTAATTGGATACGGCTTTACTCCTACTAACATCAACCAGAACAACAAAGGTAAAAAGGAGTTGATTCAGATATTTCCGTGGGCGATTGCTAATATTGGCGAAAAATCTGTAAGGATACCACTTCTGGTAAATAATTACGGAAATAAACCAGAAGAAAACATTAATAAATCAGTTCAATTGTTGGAATATGCGTTTACCGATGCGATAACCAAATTGATTTCTACACAGAAAAAGAAAATCGCCATCTTGAAAGGAAACGGCGAAATTTCAGATAAATACATGTCGGATTTATTGCTGAATGCTAAAGAATATTACGCTTTAGGCGAATTCAATTTGGATTCACTGACCAATGATTTGCCGAAGACTTTAGCAAATTTAAAGCGTTTTGACATGGCCTTAATTGTAAAACCAACACAAGCATTTTCGGACGAAGAAAAGTACATTTTAGACCAATATGTGATGCAAGGCGGAAAAACAATGTGGCTGATGGATCAAGTCTCCATTGATTTAGACAGTTTGTACAACGAAGAACGCCAATCCTTAGCCTATCCACGGAATTTGAATTTAGACGATATGTTTTTCAAATATGGAGTTAGAATAAACCCTCGTTTAATCCAAGATTTACTTTCCACACCAGTAACGGCTCAATCGCCTACGGGTGAAGATTTCCCGATTGATTGGCTGTATTCACCTATTATTCGTTCGGAAGAAAACCATCCGATAAATAAAAATATAAATTTGGTTAAACTGGAATTTGCCAATCAAATGGATACGTTGAATAACGGTATTAAGAAAACGGTTTTATTAAAAAGTTCGCCACAGTCCAAACCCGTTGGAGCACCACTTTTAGTTAATTTGAACCAATTCATGGATGATTTAGACGAAAGTAAATTCAATGAAGGAAATCAAATTATTGGAACCTTATTGGAAGGAAACTTTACTTCTGCTTTCAACAATCGTATTAAACCTTTTAAAATCAGTGATAACAAAGACCAAGGCGTTGCTACTAAAATGATTGTCATTGCCGATGGTGATATTGTAAATTACAATTACATCAATAAAAAACCGGTTCAAAACGGTTACGACCAGTGGACCCAACAAATTTATGGCAATAAAGATTTTTTAATCAACAGTATCAATTATTTACTGGATGATGATGGATTGATTAACATACGAAGTAAAAATATCGAGCTACCTTTATTGGACGAGCAAAAAGTAAATGAAAAATATACGCTGTCGCAAATTGTAACTGTCGGGTTGCCAATTGTATTACTCGTTGTATTTGGATTTGCTTTTACCTACATTCGGAAAAGACGCTATCAGTAAAATTTTGATAAATTTCTTTTAGATATTTGGTTAGATTAAGATATATTTGTGCAATATAAAATTTTTGGCTTTGAAAGCTTTAAATATAAAAATAAATGAAAATGAAGTTCATCGTATCGAGTTCGTACTTATTAAAACAATTGCAAGTTTTGGGTAGCGTTATCAACAGTAACAATACTTTACCAATTCTAGATAACTTTTTGTTTGAATTAAATAACACCCTTTTGACTGTTTCCGCATCCGATTTGGAAACGACGATGTCATCTACAATTGATATCGATTCAACAAGTACAGGAAGCGTTGCTGTACCCGCTAAATTACTATTGGAAATTTTAAAAACCTTTCCAGAACAACCTTTGACCTTTACCGTTGAAGAAAATAGTACGATTGAAATTAGCTCAAATTCAGGGAAATATGCATTGGCGTATGCTCCAGGTGACGAGTTTCCTAAATCAGTTCAATTAGAAGACCCATCCGTTACTTTAGTTCCCGCTGGTGTTTTGGCCACAGCCGTTAGCAAAACCATTTTCGCAGCAGGAAACGATGATTTACGTCCGGTAATGTCGGGGGTTTTCTTCCAGTTTTCACCAGAAGGATTGATTTTCGTAGCAACAGACGCTCATAAATTAGTAAAATATGCACGAACAGATGTAACCGCCTCTCAAGTAGCTGATTTTATTATGCCTAAAAAACCATTGACCATTTTAAAGAATATTCTTTCTACTTCTGATGCAGAAATCAAGATTGAATACAACGACTCCAATGCGACGTTCTCTTTTGACAATTACGTGTTGATGTGTCGTTTAATAGATGGAAAATATCCAAATTACGAAGCGGTTATTCCAAAAGAAAACCCAAACAAATTATTGATTGACAGACAACAATTGTTGAGTTCAGTAAAACGTGTGGCGATTTTCTCTAACAAAACTACACACCAAATTCGTTTGAAAATTGCAGGAACAGAATTGAATATTTCTGCAGAAGACATTGATTATTCTAACAAAGCCGAAGAACGTTTGACGTGTGATTACCAAGGTGATGACATGCAAATTGGGTTCAACTCTCGTTTCTTAACAGAAATGTTGACCAACTTACAATCAGACGAAATCATGTTGGAAATGTCGTTGCCTAATCGTGCTGGAATTCTAACACCAATTGACGGTTTAGAAGATGGCGAAACAGTAACTATGTTAGTGATGCCAGTGATGTTGAATAACTAATAGAAAACTTTAAAGATTTAATATTGAAAAAACCGTAGTGTAATGCTACGGTTTATTTGTTTCAAAATGCGCTCTAACTGGAGACTTTATAGCCCAATTATAGAACTCATCTTTCTATATAGAAACTTGAATGTGCATTGGTATCCTACTTTCCATACCATAGGGAAACTTGAAAATAAATGGGAGTAAAACCAGTCCTAATCAAATGATTTTACAAAAACAAACCGTAGTGTGATGCTACGGTTTACTTATATTCTATTTCTGAATGTTTTTATCTATTCTTAATCCGAATCAATTTCTCATTGACAAATTCAGTAACTGCTGAAGGCGACAATTCTGTACCATAACCCGAACGTTTCGTTCCTCCAAAAGGTAAATCCGGTTTTGAAGCCGAATGTTCGTTGATGAAAACCATTCCCGTATCAATCAAACTGGCCACTTCAATTGCCCTGTCAATATCTTCGCTAAATACCGAACCTCCTAAACCAAAAGTCGAATCATTAGCCAATTTAATCGCTTCCTCCTGATTTTTCACACGGTAAATTGCAGCAACAGGTCCGAATAATTCTTCGTGATACGCTCGCATTTGTGAGGTAATATCCGTGATAATCGTAGGTTCAAAAAAGGCGCCTTCTCTTTGCATCAACTTTCCTCCCACAATTAATTTGGCTCCCGCATTCACCGTATCCGTCACTTGCTCTAGTAAATGTTCAGCCGCTTCTTGGCTTACCATTGGAGAAATCGTTGTTGCTTTATCCATCGGGTCGCCGTCTTTTAGTATTGACAATTCCTTTTTTAGTTTCTCAGTAAATTCATCTGCTAAACTCTCGTGAATAATAATCCGTTTCGAAGAAGTACAGGCTTGACCCATATTTCCAAAACGACCAATCATTATTTCTTTCATCACCAAATCCATATCAGCATCTTCTAAAACAATAAAGGCATCGCTTCCTCCTAATTCAAGAATGGATTTCTTTAAGTTTTTACCTGCGTTTTCAGCAAGACTAGCACCTGCTTTTTCACTTCCTGTTAGCGACATGGCTACAATTCGTGGGTCGGCTGTAAGTTTTGCAATTCGTTTGCTTTCTAGAAATAAATTCGTGTAGACGCCTTTTGGCAAACCGGCTTCGTGAAACAAATCTTCAATCATTTGGGCACATTGTGGCACATTGGAAGCATGTTTTATGACCACCGTATTTCCCGCCATCAAATTTGGTGCTGTCAAACGACCGACTTGATTAAAGGGATAATTCCAAGGTTCGACACCAAGAATTACTCCTTTGGGCGTGTAACGAATAAAGGCTTTTCCGCCATCATCTTGTACTTCTTTATCTTTGAGGAATGCCTCGCTGTTATTAGCAAAATAAGCGTAAACGGAAGCACACATTTCAATCTCTGATTCACTTTGCTCAATAAGTTTCCCCATTTCCAGTGTGATGATTTTTGCGAGTTCTTGTTTGCGTTCCAACATCAACTCAGAAACTTTGAGCAGGTATTTTGCTCGTTCAGCAATGGGAGTTGTTTTCCAAGTATCAAACGCTTTGTGAGCGTCGGAAATTTTATGTTCTAATTCATCTTCATTTAGAGGTTTGAAGCTTTTTACTACTTTATTAGTGTAGGGATTCGTGGTTTGAATACTCATAATAGTTATTTATTTTTTCATTAGCAATCCTAAAATTACGAATTGCTGTAGGAAAAATAGGAACGCTTAATTTAAGTTTAACAGTTGATTAATTGAGGAAGGTTAAAAGATTAAGAGGTTAAGAGTTTAAAAGGTGGGAAAAACGGAGGGACTCAAATTATTTTATTATAGCTGCGAATGCCGTAATTATATTCTTTATATTTTAAACAACATCTCGTAAAGTCGCCAAGACGCAAAGCAATATAAATAATGTTTTGCGACTTTGCGAGACAAAAAATATAATTTAAAAAGAAATTAAATCACCCCCCATTTTTGCATGATGAATGTAGCGCTTTTGTTTTGGCAAATACCATCGCGAAGCTTGTAATCAAAGTACAATTCGTTATCGACTATTGCTACCTCAAACGACTTATTAATAAGTTGATTCGGGTAGTCGTTGGTAGTCAAACACACTTCAATATCATGGGTGGCGATTGCACCAATGGCATTTTTAGCAATCATTTTCTTAATCACTTCAATCGTTCCGTTTCGCTTATCATCAGAGTTAGTACCCCGAAGAATTTCATCTAAAAGCACGAAAGAACGTTCGTTTTGCAAACTATCCATGATTTGTTTCAAACGCTTGATTTCGGCAAAGAAATACGAAGTACTGTCGGTTAACGAATCTGAAAGTCGCATCGAAACCAAGACTTTCAAAGGATGCACATTCGCTGCATCGGCACAAACCGGGGCTCCAGTTGCTGCAAGAACCATATTGACACCCAAGCTTCTCAAAAACGTACTTTTCCCCGACATATTTGAACCGGTAAGAATAATGAAATTCTGTCTAGAAAAATCGACGTCGTTCCCTACTCTATTCTCTTTGTTCAACAAAGGATGGCTTAAATTGGTAAACTCAATTTGATACGAATCATTCAATTTTGGAAAAGCATATTCGGGATTATTGTATGCGAAATTAGCCAAGCTGTTCAACATTTCGACTTCTCCCATAATTTCTATGGCTTTCATTAGTTGACTTCCGTTTTGTTTTTTCCAATCAATCAGCGCTTTTAACGTGTGAACGTGAAACAAAAAAGTACCGTTAAAAACTGGTGTAGTAACTAAGTTTCCGATGCTGTCCAATCGTCCAAACAAATCCGACAGCTTTTTTATTTTCAGCGAAGTCTTTTGATGGTCTTGAACCAATTGACTTTGTAAAGTCGACAAATAAGTAGAAGTAAATGCTGCCTTTTCAATTTTTGAAAGTAACGAACTGTAATGCAACAAAGCTTTGTCAATACTTTCTGAATTGGCATTTTCAATCATAATCCTTTTGAAAAAGTTGCCTAGAATTCCTAAGTTGAAAACAAAAACAAAACTACTAATGGAAAGATAGACATATTGTTTCGTAACGAAATAAGTGGCTAATGCCAATACAAAAAGCAGTGGCGTTACAAATGATAAAATGTACATAAACCTAACTATTGGAGCACTTGGAGCACTACTCCACGTTTTGAGTTTGGCATATAATTTTTCAGAATCGCTACTCATTTTGGCATGGGCTTCAAAATCTTGACGCCAAGTCAAATCTTTAGCAAGTTCCTGAACCGCTTCCTGGTTGAGCAGAATCTGTTCTTGGGTTTGTTGGTTCAGTAATTGATTGGCTAGCGTTTTCTTACCCATAAAAGTAGCCGTTCTATTTAGGTGTTGAAAGAGGGAATCAGCACCAAAAATATCTAAATCATAAGCATATTCGTGTTTGAAGTCGATGTGTTCTGAACCGTTTTCAAAAGGCAGTTTGTTTTCAGTCAGATACTCTAATTCTGTGGTGTTGATTTTCAAAAGGTTTTGCGTCAGCTTTCTTTGCGTATCAATTGTTTTGTGAAATCGCATTACATAAAGAAAAAGAGCAACGAGTAAAATACCGATATAGAAATGGTAATTTTGGTATTCGTCAATAGCTAAATAGGCATTCACTAAAAAAAGTACAGCAACCATTAATCTAAACAGACTGATGGTGTTGTACTTTGTTATTATTGATTTAAGTTGACTTCTATATTCGTCTTGTAATTGCTTGTACATATTTTTTGTTGTTGAAACTCCGACAAATATAAACAACTCTTGGCGAATTACTAAGAAATTACTGGTCGTGTAAGACTAAAAGCGGAATATGGATGTGCATGGCCAATTGCTTTGTTAAACTCACGTGGAACAAACTGTCCCAAAACCCGCGTTTGTGTTTGGCAACAGCTAATAAATTAATGCGGTGCAACTTGATAAAATCTAAAATAGAATCTTCTACGTCTTTGCTTCGTACCGTATGGAACGTTACTTTATGTTCGGCAAAAAGTAATTTCCAGTCGGCGACAATGACGTCTTTGACTTCGTTGCCTTCCGTTTCTATGTAAATGCATTCAATGGAGGCATCAAACTTTTTAGCAATAGGAATAAGATTTCGCAGGGCTTCTTGGTCTTCGTCTGTAAATTGTGTAGTAAACCCTATTTTATGAATGGGTTGATACGATGAATCATCTGGAATACCTATCACATAGGCGTTACTACCCGTCATGACACTTGCGGTATTGGTACCAAGAAACATTTCGGTGAAACCACTGACGCGGGAAGTTCCCATGATTACAAAGTTGATGTGTTCTGATTCTACCAGTTGTAAGATGTTTGCAACCAAATCGCCACTTAATAGGACATTACTGATTTGAATGTGTTCAAGCTTGTGTCGGCTCGCGATTTCTCGCAAAATGGGAATCTGGTCTTTAAAATTCTGAAAGGAATTGAGTTCTAAACTTTGATACACTTCCGCTTGGTAGATGGGCACGTCCACATAACTCATGTCCAAAATTGGGAGTTCGTAAACGTGTAAAGTCACAATTTCGGCGTCGTATTTCTCGGCCCATTTCAAAGCATATACAAAAGCATTGTTTGCCTTTTCGGAAAAGTCGGTGGGAAAGAGGATTTTTTTCATAGTGTTGTGTGAGTTTGGGGTGGTGGGTGGTGGGTTGTGGGTTATGAGTTGTGGGTTTGAGTTATCAGTCCTAAATCTTATGATGGTGAATGGATTTTAATGCATAAAGTTAATAAAAGTTTTGTTTTTAAGGTGCTTTGAGATTTGATTTTTATGTAATTATTAGGAAATAGTTCCTCACCCCAATCCTGTCCAAAGGAGAGGGAGCTTGGAATAGATAGTTGGAATATGGATTTGGGTGGAGGGATTGTTGGGAAAAGAAAGCCGGTGGAATGAAAGAAGCCTTCTGATTGATTGACTATCCCCGACAGGAAGGAGCCCCGATTTTTCATCGGGACGGGAGGATGGCGGGAACATGGATAAAAGAATGCCCAAGAGCCGTGATTCAGAAAATTTTTTTAGTTGGAAGGAGTTATTTATTGCTTGACTGAAAATGTGTACTTTTGCACCAAATTACATTTATATGATTTATCAAGATACGATTGTGGCTTTGGCGACGCCTTCAGGTGCTGGAGCGATTGCTGTTGTTCGGATTTCGGGACCTGATGCGGTAACTATTGGCGCTTCGGTGTTTGAATCGGTTTCGGGGAAAGATTTAACGAAGCAGAAAACACATACGGTTCATTTGGGTCATGTTATGGATGGTGAAAAAACCTTGGACCAAGTATTAGTAACTCTTTTTAAAGGTCCAAATTCTTATACAGGCGAACATACGATTGAGATTTCGTGTCACGGTTCGCCGTTTATTCAACAGCAAATTATTCAGTTGTTGCTTAGAAAAGGGGCTCGAATGGCGCAAGCTGGGGAGTTTACTTTACGTGCTTTCTTAAATGGCAAACTGGATTTATCGCAAGCGGAAGCCGTTGCCGATTTGATTTCGTCTGATAATGAAGCTTCTCACCAAATTGCTATGCAGCAGATGCGGGGTGGTTTTAGTAATGAAATTGCCAAACTTCGCGAGGAGTTGTTGAACTTTGCTTCGCTTATTGAACTGGAACTGGACTTTGCAGAGGAAGATGTGGAGTTTGCCGATAGAACGCAATTTAATGAGTTGGTGACGCGAATTGAGTTTGTGTTGAAACGTTTGATTGATTCGTTTGCTGTTGGAAATGTGATTAAAAACGGTATTCCCGTAGCGATTGTAGGCGAACCGAATGTGGGTAAATCTACATTATTAAATGCGTTGCTGAATGAAGAACGGGCCTTGGTTTCTGAAATTGCGGGAACGACTAGAGATACGATTGAAGATGAACTGGTTATAGGCGGTATTGGTTTCCGATTTATTGACACGGCAGGGATTCGCGAGACGAGTGATGTGGTGGAAAGCATGGGAATTAAGAAGACGTTTGAGAAGATGGAACAGGCACAGGTGGTTCTTTATTTAAGCCCCCTGACCCCCAAAGGGGGAACTGTTGCTGAAGAAAATATTGAACAAGTTAAAAGAGATATTGAACGGATTAGGAATCAGTTTCCGTTAAAACCCCTTGTTATAATTGGGAACAAAAAAGATTTACTTTCTGAGCGTGAAATTGTAAAGCTGGAAACAGAGATTCCTAGTATTTTGCTGCTTTCTGCTAAAAACAATGAAGGAGTTGACGAACTCAAAAATACCTTACTTTCCTTTGTAAATACCGGTGCTTTGCGGAATAACGAGACCATTGTAACGAACTCACGCCACTACGATTCGCTAATCAAGGCCTTGGAAGCAATTCAGAAAGTGCAATGGGGATTGCAAAGTGATTTACCTGCTGATTTGATGTCGCTTGATATTAAAGAGGCGTTGTTTGAGTTTGGAACAATTACGGGCCAAGTCACTAATGATGAGTTGCTTGGGAATATATTTGCTAATTTCTGTATTGGTAAGTAGCGCCCTAACCCCCATAAGGGGGAATTTGGTGAGTGGGGAGTTGTGAGTTGTGAAGTGGTGCGTTTTGTGTTATGGGGATTTGCCCTAACTTTAGTATCTTTGTTTTTATTTTACTTCTTAGGTTACCCCTTTTTACCTGATTCCCTTTTTTATTATTTTCTATCTAAATTGAATTATTTAGATAAATTTTCTACGTTTTGCCTTTTTTGCCGAATACGCGTTTCATACACTATCTATACTTCATCTATACTTGAAGTAGGGAGTATCTATACAGTAGCTATTTAGATTATTTTTCCGTGGGCCTTTTTTAAATAATTGTGGAAGTTGTGATGAAATTTCTGTCCTTTGGAGCTGTTATTTTGATTTTTCTATTAGTCACTCGAACTTATTTTTACAATTTACTGCACTTTTTAAAGAATTTATGGTCTAACAAATTTTATCAAACTGCAATTAAGTTTTAGCCTCTACGTCATCTTTATCGGATTCCCTCCGTTCGTCCCAAAACTGCTCGTGTAATTCATCCAACAAGGCGGCTTCATCAATAGGAATTAATTTTTCTATCACTTTCAGCAGACTTCCGATGTACTGTTCTCTGCCCACATCTTTTACATTATTGGCTTCTAAACCGTCTATTGCCAACATTGCCGTTTTGAGTAAATCTATGATCAAATAGAATAAATCCGTATAACCGTGTATGTGGAATTGCAGGTTGTAGGAATTTTTACGGGTTGTGTATGCTGGGGTCAGCATTGTGAAATACTTTGCTAGATTCAGGTTGTCGTGTTTTGAATTGGTGGGCTCTTTTTCCATGGTTTCTTTTTTTTTTCTTGGTTTTGTTTTTTTTCTTGGTCTTCTTTGTGTTGTAGTTCTAGGTACAATTGGTGCAGCTTATGTAGTCCTTCACTACAGGTCATGACGTATTTTTTTTTGCCACGAAGACGCTAAGGAGCTAAGGTTTTTTGAAAGGTTTTAAGCGTTTTGCGTCGCATTAAAATCACTGACGGTAGCGTATACTAAATCCTTTCGGGCTGAAGGTGGTAATTATTACAACCATCGGGGTTATTCTACACTTTTTAATCGCTGCAATTCTGTATCTACACCACGTGTTGCTTGTTCGTAAAAGGCCGTACAGCGCTCCTCTAGTAAGGGTAACTGTGGTGTGGTTTTACCTATGGTTTTGAAGTGCCGCCTGTCGTTAATCGAGCGAAATAAAGGTTTTAGAAAAGCCAGTTCTTGCTTGGTTTTTCTTGGAAATAGCTCGGAAGCGATTGGGGTAAAGAGATCGCAAAGCTCGAGGAGGTAGCCCAAAGCAAAATGATGTGGGCGGTAACCTAGAAACGTATGGATTAGTCCCAGACAGAGTTGCTCTACCGTTTGGTGCAGGAAGGTAATTTTAAGCATCTCAGCGTCGTTGGAGTCGAGTGCTACTGCGGCATCCCGCCAACCGTCTACTATCATTTTCCGGTCCATCCAATAGCTTTCTATTTCTTTGCATTTCCGCTTTGCAACGGAATCCAGTTTTAAAGGGGGTGTGTTTTGCCAATTTTCAAACCAGGTCACTCCTTCGAAGACGATTTTTTGAAAAAAGGAGGCTTGTTTGGTCTTGTCTCTTCGTAGGTCTCTTAGGGTATGGATTAGTAAAGTGGCGGTACAACGGCCTTTCGTTTGTGTGTTGATCAGAAATGCTAAGTCGGCTATTATATTTTGAGGCATGGTTGGCACTATAACGAGCAAGTAATAAAGAGTGGTAGTTGACTCTTTCCTTTCGGAATAAAGGCTCTCATGTGCTTTATTTGTTTTCCGTTCCCCGAAACAGTAGATGCCGCAGGTGCTTAAGGTCTTCGTAATTATTGTTGTGATTTGGTTTTGATTATTTTGTGGCTCCGCCTCTGCTTCTTGGTGTTCTGGCAATGGCTCGCTTTGGTTTACTGGGTTACAGTCCGTTGTGTTGGTCTCATTGTCCTCCTCTCCTACTGGATTGGTTTCTTGCTGAACTACTTCGGCTGGTGCTGTTTCTTTCTTACTTTTTTCAAGTCCCCTTTCTCGTATAAGCTGTGATGCATCGAGCATTTTAACTGTATGGATGTAGAAATTAAATAGGTCCGGGTCATAATCGAGTTGATGGTGCGACAGTGCCATTTCAACCATTGTTGAGAAAAAATATTCGTAGTCTTTTACCGAATTTTCAGCAAACGCATTTTTAAATACCATAAAGGGATTGTTGTACTCCTCCTCATTCAAGGAAGCTTGATGCAGCACCGACTTGCACTCGGTGTTGGTTTGCTGTACCTTCCACTTTTTGCTCATGCTCTCCAATTTTGAACATGCTCTGAAAAAAGAGCGCAATACCGCATGGCACATGAAGAGTTGGCCTGGTTCTTCTTTATTGTATACTTCGTTCTTTTGAGCATAAAGTACTGCATCACTTAGCATTTGCTTATAATGATCTATGTGTGCATAGGTCATGAAGGCTTCAAGCACCTCAAAGAGATTTTTAATTTCATAGCATGCCCAAGAATTTGTTTCATAATTAATTACTTGCTTTTTCATCGTCTTTGCATTTAAGATTGAACCCAAAGTTCCCTTCTTTGCAAAAGATAATCTATTCTAAATAAGGATATTTTATCCGAAAATAGGAGGTGTTTTAGAGGACCTTAGTTATTGTTGGTTTTTATGTTTCACGATGGGAATTTATTTTAGGAGGACAACCCTCGAAGGGTTTGGAACCCTTCGAGGGTTAAAATGCTGTTCGAATCTATCTACTAACGTTTCTTTTCATTTTAACCGCAGGGCATCCAGTTAACATATCCCGCTATTTATGATTTATAAAGGATTATGTGTTGCAAAGACGGATGGAAAGATTGAAGGATTGTGTATTTGACAGACCTTTCAACAAAAGCGAACTAATCGTTAATTATTACAAATTATACTAATCGATGTCACCCCTTTTTCTTTTCTAACTGTGTTTTTAACTGTTGGCCCTTTTCGGTTGATTGGTATTTTTGGTGGGTGCTAATCGGTTTGTTAGGTAGCGTCATGGATAGATAGCCTTCCTGCACGGCTGGATTCAAATAATTGTCTCTAAAATTTGGATTGTGCTTCAGTTGTAAAATTTCCATTAATTCTTGACGAGAATACGCCTGATCGGTTATCAAAATCAACCGCTGTATCAATTTATTCACTTGGTCGGTGACTTGGTCGGTGACTTGGTCGGTACCGTTCTTTTTATATTTTCTACCAATGACTTCGGGACGCCAAATCGTGATTTTAAAACCTGTCTCCAAATCAAATACAGGTTCTAGAAGACCTGCTTCTTTACACAATCGTAAAATTTCTCCCGTTCCGGTTCCAAAACGTTCAATATAACCGGCTTGATACAGTACTTCTGCTAAATGGGGGTTTTTGGGGTAAGAGGCGTACAGCTAAAGAGTAAAAAAAAGAAAACATTGCAAAAAAGACTGTCAGCCACTTTAATTATATTGGGTTGCTGAAGACGGATATTAAATCAAGAAATATTGATAATAAAGCAGGCTTATTACATTTCTTCCATTCAGCATCTTGATTCAAAAAAAATACCCCTAAAAAAATCTTTTTAGGGGTAAATAAACTAACTCAGACGGTATTTTAGAACTTTTTCAAACTGCTTTTTATCATTTTTTCAAAATCTTAAAGGTCTCCTGCACTCCATTTTCAAACTGAACTTTTAATAGATACAAACCACTAGCTAAATCATTCATGTCAATTGTTGTAGTAGTGGTACTATAATTACCAATCTCTTGTCCTGTTACCGTATAAAGTGCCATAGTGCTAATTTGCGATGGTGATGAAATAGTTAAATTAGCTACTACAGGATTTGGAAAATAGGTGAATTGTTGTCCTGACTCCGGATTGAGTACTCCTAAACTGGCTTCGCAGAATCCTTCAACTGCAAAATTTTGATTGACTCCAGCATTCTGAAACCAGGAGTTACCCCCGTCTGATGAACTATAACTAAATTCTCCTATACCTGATCCAGCGGTTGCTTCCCATAACATTAAATCGGAACTGTTGGGAGTTGGAATGACTTCAATATAATACCTGCCTCCTTCAAGAGCAATAGCATCGTTAAAAACAAAACTTGTTTTGACAGATACCAAATCGAATGGGCTGCCAGTTATCACCCAGTAACCTTGGAATTCCTCATAATCTGGACCTTTGTTTAGAAATGTATGCAATACCTCGCCTGGCCCGTTGATTGTTGCTGTACGAATTTTTATAGTAGCATTATGCATTGCACCTCCAGTAAGCAAGGTTTCTAGTGTAAATCTCTTTAAATGGAATGTAGTATTTTCCTCTACAGTAAAATCGTCTGCTAAACTTAAAACCATGCCTGTACCTCCAAAAAAAGAAACACCATTATTATGTAAGGTAGATAGACTTTGCTGGTCACAAGTGAATCCCAAGTCGGGAAGAATTTCTCCTGTATCTGTACAAGTTCCCAATAGGTTAAATACTTTGTTATAATAGCCCGCACCTGCCCAAGCTTCTGTACCGAATTTAATGAAATCAAATGCTCCATAGGTCTGCGTTTCGCTAGTTATTTCCCACCAAGCACCACTACTATCGCCTGGTGCTGCTGCAAGCGTTAAAAAATATTTACCTGCTGCGAAAGTTGCTGCTTCAGGTAGGTTTACTGTGATGCTATAAACATCAAGTCCACCCTCGTCTGATGAAGTGGATACTAATGTTTGTGTGGTAGGAATTAAATTAGAATGTGAAACAATAATTGTGGCGGGAAGCCCTTCTTCTTCCATTAGAAAGGCAACATTAACATAATTGAGATTTGCACTTCCTTTTAAAATATTGAACGTGACTGCTGTCGTAGTAAAACTGACTCCAAAGGGTACATCAAAGTCAACCGCTCCTGCATACTCATAAATGCCTCCTGTTCCAATATTTTCACCAATTCCTGTTTCATCTGATTGTGTACCCAGTGTACAAGTTTGACTAAAGCATTTGGGAATAATGCTAGAAAATAAAATAGTAAGTAGTAATAATTTTTTCATATTTATAGTTTTAGTTATTGGACGAAGTTAACGCTAGTTTTCATAAAAAACCTTAACAAGTCTTTAGAAATATGTTATTTATGAAGACAAAATAAAAATATAAAAAAGTGATATAAAAGCATTTAAATGAACTAACTCAAATTTACGCGTCTTTTAGCTGCTTCTCTCAAAAATACGGAAGGAGCTATCCCAGTAACAGTTTTGAATATGGTAGAAAAGGTACTATGGGAAGTAAATCCACATTCTTCTGCTAAATAACTGATTTTATAATCGAGGTATTTAGGGTCTGAATGAATTTTTTGACAAATATAATTTATCCGTAATTCATTAATATAGCTATTGAAATTTTTGTCCTTATGCATCTTGATTATTGCAGACAGATAGGTAGGATTTGTCTTTAACTGCACCGCCATCGTCGAAAGTGTAACCTTGGGATTTCTAAACTTCTCAGCACGTTCAAACTTGCTTAATTTTTCAAATAAGTCCGTTTCAGTTTCGGAGGAAATAATAACATTAGACTTGGTTTCACTTCCCATGCAATCGTCAGATTGAGACGGAATTTGAATCTGATTTTCTAATCTTGAAATGACCATTTTGTAAATCTTCTCCTCTTGCCTTTTTTTCTTAAGCACATAATATAATACTGCAAAACCTAAAATCAGGGTCAAAATTATAGCATAGGTCAGCATCTGCTTCTCTTTTTTGGATTGAGTGATAGAGTCTGTAAACCCCTTTTGCTCAACTGAAAATGCTTTATTGATTGCTTTTAAATCTTCTTCTTTTAAGTGTTTGGTTAATGCCAGGTATTTTTCATTGTAACTGATGTAGTTTTCGTACTGTCCGAGTGCTTTATAATTTTTAGAAAGGTTATGGTATATTTCAGACTCTAAACTGGGGATTTTAAAATTGCTATCTTTTAAAACTGACTGCAAAGTAGCTACAGATTGCTGATAATTTCCTCTGTAGGTGTACACCTCAGATAGCGTACTGTAAATGTAAAACTTTAATTCAGGGCTATAAGAGGCTTTAAACTGTAATGCTTTTTGCAAATATACTTCTGAAGAATCTGGCTCATCCATATAGTAATAGGAATTACCAATATTATACAAGGAACGCCTATAATTATAACGGTCGATTTCAGATAAGGGTTCAAACTTCTTAAATTCCCTTAGCGCTTTATGGTAATTGATGTTTGCCGCTCTATAATTCGTGCTATTAAAATCTATTTTACCCATCTCAATGGCACTTAAAGCTTTTAGCCGGTATTTTTTTTCACCATTCGGAATCTGCTCGATTTGGCCAATTGCTCGGTCTAGGTACAAGCGTGCTTTTTGATTGATATTCATGTAAGCATACTGGTTAGCAATGGAACCGTAGGCTTGAGCTAACATTTCAGGATCACCAATGCGTTCTGCTACGTCCTTCGCTTTAAAAAGGTAAGCAATGGATTTGTCCATCTCATTAGTGCGGAAGTACGATTCTGATATTTTTTGAAGGACAGCATACCGTTGCTTCTCTGACGCTGTATGCTTTACGATATACAATCCCAATTGGACTATTCGGGTAGTATCTCTTTTGTCTAGTGAAAAAACAACAGTATTTAAACTGTCAATTTTATTTTGCATTATATTTTGTGCAAAAATCAATGGGGTGGTTTGAACAAATAGGATAAAAATGAGAAGATTGAGTACTCGGTACATTAACTTTAGATTTTTTATAAAACTATCAAATATTACAATTACTACGAGACGTGAAAGACTTTAATTGTATAACTTTAACATTTTATCTTTTGGAACCCTTATAATGGTACTAATCCTAAGTTATTGGAGTTTATACTCGCATACCGTAAGTCTGTACTTTTAAAGCGATTAATTATTTATTGAAAGTTCATAATCTAAAACGTGAAGGATAAACGAACATCAGTTTTTTTTAATATTAAGCAGGTAGTACCACTTCTAATTTCATTTCTTCTAATGCGTTTGGTATAAGTATTTAGCGGTTATTTCCCGTCTCTTGGTGTGATTTTTGAAAGTAAAACGATACTTTTTGTCTAAAAATTGTATCGAAAAGTTTTAGCGAGGGTTCTCGATTAGCTCCGCTCAGTTCGGCTATTGCCTCGGGTCAATTTTAATTCCACTGCGTTGCATTAAAATCACTCGAACTGACGGGGGCGGTTCTCGATACATTTTTTGTCCAAACCCGATAGCCATCGGGATTGCACAAAAAACACTCGAACTGACGAAGACGATACATTTTTTGTTCCGTTTTACTGCACAAAATCACTAGAAATGACTGAATGTAATAACTTATCGTTCATTTACTTCCAAATCTTCTTGTTATCCGTCACTTCGAGTGATTTGTAGAAAGGAAAATGCTAGTTTTTGTTTCTACAAATTGTATCGAGAAGCTTTACAGGAGGGTTCTCGATACAATTTTAATTTCACTGCGTTGCATTAAAATCACTCGAACTGACGAAAACGATACTATTTTGTTCCACTATGTTGCACAAAATCACTCGAACTGACGAGGGCTGTTCTCGATACATTTTTTGTTCCGTTTTACTGCACAAAAAACACTCGAACTGACGATTGTATCGAGGGCACCTGCTTGTGCCCAATGGCTAAATACAATTAAATTTAGCGGTGCTTTTAGTTCCGGGTTTGAGGGTTTTAGCCATCTCGCGTTTACAACCCTCGCAGGGTTTCGAACCCTTCGAGGGTTAAAATGCTGTTCGAATCTATCTTCTAACGTTTCTTTTCATTTTAACCGCAGGGCATCCAGTTAGAATATCACGCAATTTAGAATCTACGAGGGATTATGACTTGTAACCCCGAATATTTTAGTCTCTAAAAAAAGAGCGTTGCACCAAATATTTTTTTATCGCTGAAAAGCAATATTTTCAATCATAATTAGTTATTATTAAGCTATTTAAAAAGAAACAAAAATACGGCAACGATGAAATATAAGGTTATGCTTTTGTACCGAACCAAAAGTCTCGGTGTCGCACAAAAGAAGTTCGGTCCCATACGCAAAAGCAAATAAGATTAGATATAGTGGTATAATTCTTCCTCGGTTTGTGGTGCCGAAGGTCGCTTCATTGCTTAAGACGCTAGGGGCGGTACTAAAAAAGCCCTTTTTCAAGGGCTTAACATTCTTTAAGTTTGGTTAGACCGCTTCCACTAAATTGCGGTAATCGTATTTTTTATACGCTTCCACATTTGCTTTTTCTTTATTCAATTCAATCATTTCATTTTTTAATTGCACCCTGTACCAATGCTCCGGCTTCGTATGAGAAAAAGTACTTAACTTCAAGGCTAATTTTGCATTTAGCTTCCGTTCACCAGAAAGGTACTTATGGAGGTTGCTGTCTTTCATTTCAAAGTAAGTGGCCAATTCTTTTTTAGTTATAGTGAGGGTTTTCAAATACATCTTAACAAAGTCAAGAATTTTTAAGACTTCATCCTCCTTTTCACTTTGGATATAATCTTCCAGTCTGTATTGAATAGAAAGCAATTGATTCTTCACTAGCTGTTCTTTGGACTGTTTTGAAGCATGCGACTTAATCACCTTTTTTAATGCGACTTTCTTTTCGTCGTTCCAAATAGTATCGATTTGAATTTCCTTATTTTTCATCTCTTTTAATTTAAAAATTCAGTAATTAATTTCTCCCCTCCCACCGGAGGTATAATCATCGTGGTAGCACCCCATCGCAGTGCATTATATTTTGTGGAATAAACAGCCATCAGCTTTACTTCATCTGCCTGATTTTCTTCTAAAACATCAAATACCAAATATCCTCTATACGGTTCATCGGCCTTGATAAAACTAAGTCGGCAAGCAAACGCTATCAAACATCCTGCAATTCTTTCCTATTTCTTATGTAGACCCTTATTGTGCGGAGCAAGTTCTACAAAAGCCATATAAGGCTCTACTTTATTTTTCATTTCAAATATCAAACAACCTTCAATCACCGTTGGCGTCTCCTCCGTTACTACAACATAGGTTACATATCCTGTTACTCTGGAATGCTTTTTAAAATTAAACCGCCATCCATCCGCTAGAGAAGGCAGGTCCAGACCTACAGATTTTGCCTCAAAAATAGTTGCCGGCACTAAACTGTTTTCGTCACTTTTTACTATTTTTACTTTCATCCCCTAGAACAAATTAGTGATACAAATATACAAATTAATTATACATATTGTATAATAATATTATACTTATCCTTTCTCTAGTTTTACTATATTATACTGCTGTAAATACCCGTACTAACCTATGATTAAAACCAACAAAGCGATATCTATTGCAAATACGGATATTTTAGTTACTACAAGGAGCTTTTTTAGCGTATATTTTTTTATCTTTGGTTTGCACAATTTTTAATCCGAGGGTACTACCTTTAGCCCTTCTAAAAATGGACATTCGTTATGGAACAAAAAATACATCAAGGAAGAAATGTGAAGCGTTTCCGGGAAATGCTAGGCATCAAACAGGAAGCATTGGCTTATGATTTGGGAAACGACTGGAACCAAAAGAAGATTTCTATGTTGGAGCAAAAAGAGGTGATTGACACCACTATCCTCACGCAAATCTCCAGTTCTTTGAAGATTCCGGTGGAAGCGTTTCAGAATTTTGATGAGGAACAGGCGGTTAATATTATTTCTAATACCTTTAATATTGAAAAGGATGCATATATTGGTAATGCAAAACCAACGTTTAACATCAATCCAATTGAGGAACTTAAGAAACTTCATGAAGAAAAGATTGCCTTGTATGAGCGAATGCTGAAAGAGAAGGACGAAATGATGGCAAGGCTTGAAAAAATAATCAACAAATAGTTTAAGAATAATTCTTATTTACAAAAAAAAAGGCTCAACGGAATGTTGAGCCTTTTTAGCTTTCAATAAGACAAGACAATATTGGTATGATTTTTCTTATTACTAAGAGTTTAAGATTTACAATAATTAAAAGGTATTCTACGAATCTTAAAAATGTGAAACTAATATTTCAATAAATTGAGTTCTTCTAATCTAATCGCCATCGCCTCAATAGAAACATTAAATTGTTTTGCTAAAGAAATGAAGTTTTTATAATCGTATAATTCCGTAGCTGCTAACTTTCTTGAAAGACTGCGGGTAGTTTTACACTCTTTATTTAAATCAGTTGTACTACGACCACCAAATTTAAATGCTGTGTTTTCATTTATTTGAAATATTTCATCAGAATATCTTCTTGCAAACTCTTGCTTTATCAACTTAGTTGGCATCAAAAAATAGGTTGCAAAAGTGTCTGCTTCTATTTCAACTTTATCACGTGAACCTCTTTTTCCAATACAATCTACCGGTATATCTCTGTGAAGTATAGCTTGCTCATGTAATATCGCATGACCAAGCTCATGTGCTGCTGTAAAATTTTGAACTTGATCAGAAAACCTATTGGAAACAGCAACAATTTTGTTAGGTTGATCAATTATACCACAAACCTCTACTGATTCATCTTCAGTAGTAGTTACTGCATACCTTGCACTAGAAATATAATCATAACCCATCGCATTCTTTAAGATTAAATCTGAACTTAAAATATCTAAATGATTTTGAGGTACATTTTTTTTCCATACTAAATGTCTATTGTCCCAAATTAGATTTTGAAACTCTCTTACGCATTTTTCAATATCAACGTTCTTACTTTTTTTACTCTTTATGATTATACTATTTATTCCTTCAAATAAGGGTATCTTTTTTTCGAATTCCTCTCGAAGAATTTCAATTTTAGAATCAGCAAGAGCCATTAATTCTTTATAATCAATGTACAAATTATCAACATCTTTAACTACCGATTTAGTATAATCAAACTCATCACTACTAAAAGAAAGTACATTAAGCCTAATTATTGCCAGACAGCCTGCTAATGCCGAGACTGCACCACTCAATCCAACTTGTGAATCTCCTCTTGCAGCTTTAAATCCATTATCAAATACGTAGGCTGACATTTCTGCTAGTTCTTTACAAAGTGCAGCGATTTGAAAGGGTATTTCTATGGAAAGTTTTAAATCTTCAAGTGCTTGCCTTCGCAGTTGATTTTTAACCAATTCATCTTTTTCTTGATCTCTTGCAATTCGTGATTTAATTGTTTTATCAAACTGGATGGAATCCTTTTTAAACAAATCTGCCAATTGTGGGTAAATTCTATCTTCGATTTCTTTATGAAAATCTAATAAAACAGGAATACAACTAGAATACAAGTGTTTTCTTTTTTCATCAGCAGTTAAGCTAATAACAGTTGAGATTAATTTAGCTGAAACCATTCCTTGAAAAGCAGCTGCACTACCAGAGCCTGGTTTATGGTTTCCAGCTCCAAATTTTTCCATTAGCTCATTGACTGATTTATTTAGTAAGTCTGTTTCCATAAATTAAAATTATTAATTATAGTTTTTAAAGTAAGCTATTATCATTCTAATCTTTTTTACTAGTTAAACCACTATTCATTAACTCTATTACTTTTTCAATTATTAAATTATCATCTTCAAGTCCATCAAGGTAATTTTTTAATTTTTCGTTTTTAGTAATGTTAATATTTTCTGCAAGAATAGTTTTTAATTGATTTGCTACAACTTTTTGCGATGGTACAGGTTTTAATCCTGATCGCAATTTAGTTTCGTCCTTAATAGACATATATGGTTCAAAAAGTTTAAAAAAACCTCTCCCCACAGCACCCTGAAACATATATAAGTTAGGATTTTTGAGTCCCCCTTTTAATATTTGAGTTTTAGATATTCCAGGATAAGGATCTATATAAAAAATGTTTTCTATGCCAAGCTGATATGCTTTTTTAGAACAGAGTTCACAAGGTGATGCTGTCGTGAAAAGATTTCCACCTTTAATAGGTTGACCACCATACTTTGAGATTTGGAGCATCGCATTTTCTTCCGCATGTAGAGATCTTGTATGAACCTGATTATCTTTTCCCTCAAATGCATTATGAAACTCTTTAAAACAAAATGGACAATTATGACCATTTAAATCGCTTTTAAATTCTTCAATACTTTTATCTTTTGGAATTAATGCTTTGGTTTTATCTAGGAAAGATAGTCCATCATAATTTCCTCCATTTTTTTCATATTCTGTAAAAATTTCAGAATTTTTATTATCAATCAAATCGGTTACACTTCGTAACGAGCACGGTGTTTGCCCTTGAGGCACTTCATTCCAACCAATTGACTTTACAGAATAAAATTCATCTGTGACAACAGCACCAACTTGTCTAGATATACAACCTGAATTGTATTTTGAACTGAAAGCAAGTTGCATCGTTCTTTCCATTGCGTTGGGTGTAATAATACCAGGTTTATGTATTAAAGCAATTAACTTCAACAATTGCATTTCTAAAGTGTAGTACGTAAATTTCAGTTTGTTTTGAGATTTATCTTTAGTAGAATCGTTTTCAAATGAATCACTTTTTTCTAAACTTTTATTAAAAACATAGTAGTCTGCTTTTTGAATACAATTTTCCAAATCTGGATAGTTAAAGTGCCCTTTCTTAAACTCACCAATTTTATAGTGTACATTATCTAAATCGATTAATTCTTCTACCGCATTATCAACTTTTTCATTCTCTCCTGAATCTAATTGTATTTTCACTTTATTAAAGAAAGACTTACTAACTTTATTTTCTAGATATTTTTTCACATCGGCAAAATCTCTGTTTGAAGAAATTAGATAAAAACCTGAATAGCGTTCTTTAAAGAAGTTTATTTCTAAAGAGTTTTTGAGGGAATCTATAACTAGCCTGACTTGACCTTCGGCTCGTTTGTTAATTTTAATAATACTTTTTATAATTTTTGCAACTATGTAAATATTATTTGCGTCTTGAGTTTCACTATAAAAAACAGTACCATTACTTCTTAAATTACAGGCCACATCTTGTAAAAAAATCTGTCTCGTTAACGGATTACATTTATCAATAAGCTCAAAAAAATCTGTACAAAAATCAGAAAAATTACCAAAAAATAATTCATTAAACTCTACGGGCTTTAGACCTTTTTCTGCACAATTAGTGTCAATATTCTGAATTTCAATTATTGAATTTTGAAGATTAAATATTTTAAAATAATTATCAATTTCAGCTATTCTGTTTTTTATAAAAGGGAATATTTTTTGCTCAATAAGTTTATTAGTCTTATCTTCTTGACCAATTCTGCTTGTTTTAACAAAATCTTCATTATAAACACCTCTAAATAAAGACAAAACTATTTCCAAGTTTATATCTTTTATATTATTACCTACCTTTGCAGCCAGTTCTGCTAAAAAGAATAATAATAAAACATCCCTATATTTTAATAGTTTGAATTGTTGCCATTCATTATTTTCATTAATTACAAAATCTTTACAAATTCGAAATTTTTGCTGCTCGTTAATGTTTAGATTTTCAGGGATTTTCAAATCACCGAATGGATTGGTAGGAGACGATAATATTTCGGCAATATCATTACAACCTCCTCCCATCCGTCCTGTTAAACCTATTAAAGTAAAGTCACTGCGAAGTTTATAAAAATTATCTAAACTCATAATATGTTTTTTATTATTTTGGTTTTATACTTATTTTAATTCGAATTTTTAAAATTTTAAATAATTAGATTTTGTGTTTTCTTATTTATTATATCCTCCGTTTGGTTACGCAACCATACTAAATCCTCCTTAATACCTTCTATACTGACTTAAACTTTCACTAACATAGGCAACAACCAATCCCGAAGAGATGCAAGTTCTTGGTTTTAAAAATTAGTATTTAAAACGATTGCAATAAAACTTGTTTAATCTCTTTTGCACCAACAATATTTGGATTTTTTGTAAGCTCCTTATCTATATCATCAACAGCATTTTGCAAATAGTAACTTGAATTCGATTGTTTTTTAATTACTGTTATAGCTGCAATATAAACATCCATTGCGTCTGAGTCCTTATTTAGCATTAATAAGGCAAGACCTTTATTTGCATAAGCAATTCCAATTTCTGATTCGGCATTTGCTTTATCACAGTACTCAATACATTTTTTATAGTTTCCGTTTTCAAATTGTGCCCACCCCAAATTTGTATAGAGTTCTGCTTTTACTTGGTTATCCGATTTCGTGATACTAACTTTAGTTTCTGTTATTGCAACAACTTCTATATTTATATTTAATCCAGTAGTTGTACTTGGATTTCTTAACCCAAGATACCATGATCCCGATTTAACATCATCAACTTTTACAATGGCTTGTTTTACGTTTTGTACAGTTCCTTCTGGAAGAAAACTAAATGAGCCTCCAAGTTGATCGTATTTTTCTCTAAAGCCTTTCAAATTAATATTATTAAGTAAATAAATATCTGCAGATGCTTCACCGCTTGGTACTTCAAAGGAAGATAATGCTTTTGATGACAATCCAGTTGGATTGTTTAGCATACTCATTAATTGAAGTGCTAAGGTTAAGTTTTTTGTCCCACTTTTTCCTTGAGTTGTAGAAAAAGTATAATACCATTCAACAGTATTAGGAGGTAAATCTATTTTTATAAAAGCTCTTGAGTTACCACCAAATGAAGCATTTAACCCTCCATTTAAGTAATACGCTCTGTTTTCTATTAATTGATGTGCTTCCCTTTTTATTTCATATTCTTGTGAAATAACAAACTGTGAAATAAACAAAATAAATAGTATGTAGTAGTTCTTCATATAATTAAATATCATTTTAATTCATTTAAGAATCATTAATTTCAATAGTAATCAAACTTACCTAATAAATTTTACTTAATTCATTTTATCCAGTAGAAAATTTAACATCTTTTTGTAGAATTTCCTCTACTTCGTATGAAATTGTAAAAGAAATGACGAAATGATTCAGTTTAGACTCTCACATTTTAACCGACTTTAAACCTCTGCCCAACACCCAATATCCCCTCCAACTCTCCTTTCAACTGAAGCCTTAACGGTTCAAAACATTCTGACAATTTCGAGTTATTCAAATTATCAATGCAAACCGAACCATCTACAATCGAAAGTTGGTGGGCTGTAATGCTAATTTGCTTTTCTTGTGCAAATTTATCTACAATGATGATTGTTTTCAAATCAATAGCAGTAGTGTTCTTTATGGTATTAGGATAAAAAAGTTTGATGTCCGTAATACCAAAACGAATCGCATAACCTATCATTTGGTACAAATCACTTTGCGAGATGCCTTTTTTATTATCGGTACTTTCGACGTAGACCATTTTATATTTGGTGTCGGCGATAATGCTGCGGTTTTGACATTGCAATACTAAATCGGGTTTTAATCCAAAATATTTCGCTTCGTCCAGGTACGTCCCCGAAGTTTGTGCTTTTGAATGTACTCGCTCGATTTCTTTATTTATAAAACCAAAAATAAAATCCTCAAAGACATATTCCATTGGTAATAAGAAGGCGAAGAGTTTTAAATCGTTCTTGTAATTGAACGAAACACTATTTTCTAAAAACAGCACGCAATAATCTCGGACGGTTTCAAAATCAGAAAGCATTGGATTAAACTGAATGGTTTTGCATTCAGCTGCTGAAATGCAGGCATCGGAAACTGCATCCAAAACAAAAAGAATGTCATTTAAATTTCGTTTGTTTTGTATGTCTTTTGTTGCCGACAGCAACATTTCAGAAACGTGTTTGATGCATTGATTAAAGGAGTTATCCATCTCAAACGAATCGAAACAGCAATTCACTTTATGATTTCGTCCTCGGGCTAGGTTTTGATTGATGTAGGCGTTAAAGTTCATACGGCCTTTTACAAAAGACAATTCGTCATCTACGTCCACGTACTTTTGATATACGGAAGAATTCAATAATTCTTTCGTGTATTTGCTGAACAAGTAAATTAAAATTTCAAAGAAGTCGGCTTGTTGGTTGCCCAATCCTGATAGGTAGTTGGGGAATTTTAATTTTCGGCAATAACTCAGCCACCACAGCACGTGTGCATTACTGATTTTGACATCCGCCTCCGTTGCTTCTGTCCCTTTGTAGAAGATTTTAGGTAATAAGTTGATGGTTTGGTTTTCAAAATGAATAACGCCTACAAACTTATTGGATTTCAGTTCTTTGTTCTTGTGCAGGAACTGGATGAAATGCTGTACCTCTTCCCTATTTTCGTCTTCGCTGTAATACGCTGATTTTTCTCTTTTGTTCCAAATCGCATCGAGAAACACCTCGAGATTTTCGAAATGCTTTTCAGGAAAAGCCACTTTATTTTGGTATTCGAAGAGGTTAATCATTTAAAGCACTTTTAATGGCCAACTTCCAATTGATATATTAGCTTCTTTGAGAATCGCAATCACTTCCTTTTCGTCATTCATAAAATATTCCAGCAACAGTGGAATCACTTTGTGGTTGAGTGTTTTTTTTCTATCATAATTATCGCCCATAAAATAGGCGTGACCGATGGTGAAATCATGGCTTTTTCGCTGTAAAATAGCGGTGTTGATATCGGTAAGAATTTCTTTATCGTGAACTGTATCTAAAGTAGCATCTGGATACATCGGAACAAATTCAAAACGTCTTCGTAAGGCGATGTCCAATAATGCAATTGACTTGTCTGCCGTGTTCATGGTTCCAATGAGGTACAAATTAGACGGAACGATGAATGTATCTCCAGACGGTAGTGTAACCCGCATAGGTATTTTACCGTGGGACCGTTTGTCTTCTTCAATTAGCGTAATTAGTTCGCCAAAAACACGAGAGATATTGGCTCGGTTAATTTCGTCGATGATGATGACGTAGTTTTTTTGTTTTATCTGTACTTGTTGTTCCAAATGATCCGGAAGAAACTTAAGAATTGCTTGATATACCAAAAGATAATAAGTAGCGTGTTGATTTGCTAAACCTGAAATTGTGGTTAATGCCTTGATGTCTTTACGGGTTTTTACATCATTCCTGTAAAATTCTTTCAAGTCCGAAAATTTCATCCGAATTCCGTTACTGTGCTTCTCCCAATTTGTACCCGTATACCTGAAAGCTTCCTCATCAATTTCAAATATAAAAACGGAATCATTTATAGAATACTTGTCTTCTGTATCTAAAATACTATCCTTGAATGCCTCCAACGCTTTATAAAATAAAATTTCATTTGAAAGTTCTTCGGGTGCTTTGGATGCTAAATTTAAATTTTCCATTGCCCGATCTGCAATTCGTTTGAAAACTCCATCCTTTTTTTCAAAAGTCAAAGCCGTTCCATTGCCTGTATCGGGACGTAATCCTTGAATGAAATCTTCGTAGCTGTAGTTCTGATGAAAAGTGATGAACTCGATTTGCGTTCCTAAATTTTCATTGAATACTTTTAAAGCTTCGTCGTAAGTAATCGATTCATTTCTGGTTACGATTTTTGCAGCTTCTAAAACGGTGTGGTAGGTTTTTCCAGTTCCTGGCGGGCCGTAGAGGATTTGGTTTAAGGGATAATCTGAGGGAAGGGAAACACCTAATCTATTATCAGTACTATCATTACCCATAAAGTTTTCATTTAAAAATTTCAAATAATTATTTTTACCTAAAATTGCCTTTGGTCTATCGCTGGCGTTGTTTTTACTATATTCGTAAAACGCATTTGCTTTGCTATAAATATTATTGCTTAAAACTGCAATTTCTTGAGATAAATTAGAAAGATTCAAATCAAATAAAACTCCGTCAAATGTTGTTTTATAAATCGCTTCATACTCGCTAAGTTCTTTCTCAAATCTCGAGCGATTTGATCCAAACTGCTTTTCAAAATAATTTCCGCCATTAGTATTTGCAACCATCCAATCAACAAATTTGTCCTTAACGTTAGAAATTTGTATCTTTTCTTCCATAATGCTCATTAACTTTTCGTAATACTTATTATAATTGGCATCATCATTTGGATATTTAGTAATGTCCGTGAGCGTTTTTATGGGTAAATTAAAATCACCTTTCCAGTTTCCCTTCCGTTTCCAATCAACTTTTCTACACTTTTGAGAGGAATTTCTTTCTTCATCGTAATAGTAATCAGAAACTACCAATCCATATCCTAATAATTCACTAGTACCTTTCTTTGCAATAATAACATCACCAATAGAAATAGATTTATAAAAATCATAATTAGCTGTAGTATCATTTTTTTTAGAAGTTGTAACTCCTTCGAGCTCCTGCAGTTTTGCCTGAATTTCAGTTTTATTTTTATATTCCTCTAAATCGCCTAGAGCATCCCAGCCCAAACCTATTATTCCGTCTTTGTAGAATTCGTCCCACAACCTCGCTTGTTCTCCCGGTGCATAAAGCCAATATCTGGTTGGATTAGCTAAAAAAGTTTTCTTCCACAGCTCAGAAGTAAATTCAAAATAATCCAATGTCGCCTCTTTATGCTTTAAAATGTAACGATTTAATGCTGAATATGATGTGTCCGCTTCCTTATAGTTTAGAGATCTTGCCGCTTCATCTAAAGATTCATTTTTAAAAATATTTACAACGTTCCAATTTCCATATAAAAAAGCTATTTTCCACTTGTAAGCATCGCCTAAATCTACGGCATCAATTTCTTCTAATTCATCGTTCTGAACTGCCTCAATAATTGAGATTAAAATTGTTTTTACTTTTCCAAATGCCGCATTTCGTGTGGCTCCATATTTCTCAAACCATGCGTATTCTCCATCCGTAATTCTATGTCCCGCTGCAACCTGAGTTTTTCTATCTCGTCTTTTGTAAATACCAAATTTGTAAGAAGAACCACCCCAGATGCTGCCTAAATTAGATGTTTTCGCTTCCAACCAGTAACAGAAAGAGGTTTTATCTAGATTGGTATATTCTTCAAGAGTCATTTTATGAATACGCGATAAAGGCCATTCTGCTAAAAAATCTTGCTTGGCTTGGTATAAATTTTCGTTCATGTAATTATATTTTTAATGGATTAAAAAACCAACTTACATTTTTTGCTTTTTGATCAACTCTAACTTGGAGAACTAAATATAGTTCATTTTTACTTTTCAATTCTCTCAATGGCAAGCCTTCTCGATGGTCTTTTTTGAAAAAACCCTTTTCAATTAATATTGGCATCAAGTCTTTAGGTTTAGCATTAGTCAATTCTTCTTTTTCAAGGAAAGATTGAATAATGTAGCCCATCTTTATAATTTGAGAAATTTCCATATTAGACTTTTATACCAAGTTTTTCTAAAATATCTTTTTTAAATTTACTAAAAGGTCTTTTGTGGAAATTAACCTCTTTAGGCTCTATTCCAAAAATCAGTCTATATAGCTCCTTTTTACCTATATGTATGTCAAAAGTTTTATTAAAAAGTGTATCTAAATAATTTTCTGAATATTTATATCTCAATTCTAATAAATCTTTAAGTTCATACTCGGAGTGTCCATTATATATATCTTTTATCTTTAAATCTTTTAAGGTTCTACCAATTTTGGATTGATTTGGAAAATCAATAACTACATTATTTTTATGAACATCCTTATAAATATAATTAAATTTGAAGTCTTGATTATTTTCTTTTTTATAGGGATGAATATGTTTTATCATTGAGAATTCTGTATCTCCTTTGACAGAAGTGTTACAAACAGAACAACTTGGTATTAGGTTATAGAACGATAATGATAATACTGGATACTTGCTTTTTGAATACCAATGATCATAAGTTGGCCTCATTATCCTTGTTGAATCATTTACACGATTAGTTACTTCATCTTTTACAACTACAGTACTAGTATACAGTCTATTACAATAAACACATGTGTTTTGATTTAAAATTTCTGCAAGTTTATATGATGTTATTTTATGTCTGGTAATAAAATCATTGTAATTAAAAACTTTTTTTAACTCTTCAATATGCGGATAGTATCTATTATAAATTAAAATTTCTTGTGGGAGTCGATTTGCTTCATTTTTATTTTTAATTAAACAATATTCTTTATATTCTCTTATACTTGCGCCGACAAATAATTTTGAAATGATTTCTTTATGAAATTCAAGTAATTTTTGAGGTTTGCTAAAGATTATTTGCTCAATTTTCATATCAGTAAGGTAATCAATTGCAGTTTTATCTAAAGATGAAGCCTTCCGTGCTAAAATGATTTTGTTTTTTATCAAATTAAAATATAATGCGATTTTATCAGAGGAGTGATGGGGAAGATATAACATTTTCTAAGAATTTTGTTTTAGTTTATTTTGAAGATGTAATATTTGTTTTTGAATAATCTCATTCTCAAATTTCTCACCTATCACGATATCAAACATTTCAGCAAGTTTAGTTTGCAAAATAGGCTCACCTATAATTTTTATTATTAATTTGTGGTATTCTTTCTCTTGTAGGTTTCGTGTTGGATTATTAATCCAATCAATAGTTTCTTTGATTTTGTTTTTGGCAAACTCCCCCATTGGTCCGTTTAATAAAAAAAAACTATGTTTTAATAAATCAAAAATATTTGCACCAAATGTTTCTAACCGTAACCCTTCCTCTAGAGGTAATCCATCTTTTTCAAGTACTAAAATATTATGACTAGGTATGTCCGATAAAATAAAAGGGGAATGCGTAACAAAAAGAATGTTTATATTTAGAACATCTGTAAGATTTATCTTTTTTATATTTTCGAGTATATCGTTAATTAATGTTCTTTGAAGATCAGGATGAAAATACAGTTCAAGTTCATCAAATATAATATTTGCTGTTTTATATTTCAATACCGCTACTTTCGATGTCGAATTGATATTGCTTAAATGATATACTAGAGTTGACAAACTGAAAATCCTTTGTTTTTCGCCAGAACTTAATTGTTTGAAACGGTCACCATTTTTAAATTCTATATCAACATCAAAAAATGCTGGAGGAAGTATGTCTATTAATTCATTATTATCTACTTTCATTTTTTTTGTTAGTTGATTTGACAAATAACTTACCGTCAAATCAAATTTCTCTCCTTTTTTAAAATATAATTCATTTTTTAAAAAATTTATCGCTTGTCTAAGTTTAAAGGTTATATGGCTTTTATCTTCAGATAACATACGAAAATACCCTTCAGCATCACCTTCTTCTAACTCATACGTTGTACTAAATAAATTTTTATATGGTTGGTACTTTTCTGCAATACTCTTCAATTTGTATAATATGTACTCGATCGCATATTTATTTAAGATTGTATCTTGTGGTATAAATTCTCTGGTTTTCAAAAAATGATGATATAGAACAGGTAAAATATAACTACCATATAAATTAGTTAAAATAAATTTTGGTTTTTCATCCTTATCAAATTTAAATTTATCTCTATTTAATTCTATATGTAAACGATATGCTATTTTACCATCAATTATATTTCTCAAGCTATCTTCTGCCTTTACATTTTTATCGGTTTTTCCTAAAATATTTGATATTAATCGTGAACGAACAAGATATTCTTCTTTATTTACATTAATATTTCCTTTATCTCTATATGGATTCAAAACTATAGGTGTTTGATATCCATCGTTTTTATGGAATATTTTTTTTACCCAGAGCCCAAGAATTTCTGAATTTAATGAATGAAGTGAATAATTAATTGCTATTGTATAAAAAAAATCGTTGAGATTAAATTCATTTTTGTCTAGAATAAAAATATCACCTTCTAAAATATATTGCGAAATTGAAGAGTCCCGCAGTTTAGTTAAGTATGTATTATTGTTAATTTCGTAGAAAAATTCAACGTTAATATTTTTTACCCGATCTCTTGAGGTTAAATAACGTTCTTTGTATTCGTCATAGAGAATCCCTTTAATTGCAGAAATATTATAACATGTTATATAAAATAACTCGACAAGACTACTTTTTCCTGAACCATTTTCCCCAACAATTGCAGAGATATTGACTTTAACCTCTATCTTTTTTTTTGTTTTAAATGAAAATAAATCAACGAGTTCTATTTCACGCTTCTTTATTTTTTTTGTTTTTTCATTGTAATTAGAAAAGTCATATTCATTATAAAAAACATAAGGTGTATTAATTTTTAATACTTTCAAATAATTTTTATCACATCGTGATGTTGGTCTTATTGCAATCAATTTAAATCCATTCATATTTACCTCTTATTATTTTTAATAATCTCCTCAATAACCATAACTAATACCTCTGAATTAGACTGCTACTAATCTATTACTTCTAATTTCCAACCACTGTTTTCACTAACCGATCTAATATTACCGTATCCATTCGTATTTATAGAAAATATTTTTTCAAAATCAGCAATTTGATGAAAAGACACAGAACGATGAATTAAAACTTTCTCTTTTAAAGACATTATAACTAGTAATACGCTTTTATCTCCATCCCAATATTCTTTAAAATCATCAAATGACTTTTTTAATTTATCTAAAACACCTTTTCTGGTTAAACTTTCATTATTTAGTGATCCTTTATTAGTATTATCAAGTAAAAATATAAAAACACCTTTTTCGCTTTCGTGAATTAATTTTAAAACATCTTTTCCAATATCTTTAAGAGGAGCATTTTGATGTTTAAACTCAATATTTAAAATTCGTATATACTTTTTAGTTTCTTTACTTTTTTTTAATATACTCATGTCAATTAAAGCAGCTTGACCTATGATATTATTGATCTCGTTACAAATATTTATTTGTTCATAGTTTTTTCCTAGATTATATTTTGCCCTAGTTGGAGATTCAATAGAATAAAAAAGTGTCTTGTGTTTCTCTTTAAATTGATCAATAAACAATTGTTTTAATTCTTGTTCCGAAATTCGAATATCTTCGCTTTTTGCTGGAAATATTAGCTGACCAATTGGATCAATAATGTCATTTTCCCAACCTGTCAATACTATTTTATCTAAAACTTCAATACATAGATGTATTATATCTCTATCTTCCATTTCTAACTTCTTTTATATTCAACAACATCCTCCTCCGCAACCATCCTCAATTCCTCCTCAACTTCCCCAACCCTAACCTGAACATTCACAAACATAGGAAACACCAATCACTAGTCGATGTGAATTTTTGGTTTTGCTCATCGCTTTTAATATTTTAAACTGATAAAAAAACAACAATCCTATGCCCTCCATTCACTAAATTGCCCCTCAGCTTGATCCATAATCTCTTGAAGAATACCATTCAACTCTGAGATACTTACTTTACCTCTTAGTTCTTTTTTAACCGCTAAACGAATAGCTGCTTTGGCATCTTCCTTATTCATCCAATCAATTTGTAAATTGCTTTTAACCGCTTTTACTACTGCATGAACTACATTCTGAATAGGTCCCGATTCGTTAATGATTTCTTTCTTAGCCGAAATAATATCATAAAAAGCCAATTCCTCATCAGACAAACCTAATTCTGATTTACGCTTGTCTTCGTCTTGCATTTCTTGGGCTCTGTGAACCAATTCTGCAATAGCCGTATAAGAATCAATCGCATTTAAATGATAACGGTCAATTACCTTTTCAATCTCTTCTTTTAAAGAAGTATATTTTCTAATATTCTTTGGCATTCGGAGTTTTATTTCATCTTTTAAAATGTTTTTTAACAACTCTATTTTGATAGCCATACTGTCTTTATCCTTTTTAGCACCCAACAAAAAGTTTTCGTCTAAAATCGAAATATCAGCTCGTTCAATGCCTGCCATCGCAAAAACATCTATAATATCATCCGATTCAATACTGCGACTAATTAATTCTTTAACTTCGTTTGCTGTATTGCGTTTGCCAGATTTTACCGATTTAGCATTTCTAATAGCTTTAGATAAATGCTGTGCAAACAAAACATCAATAGCAAAATCTTGAATCTCTGGTTGTGATTTTACGATAGACAACAAACCTGTCAATTTCTTTTCTTCCAACATATATTGATTGGCAACTTCATCAAATTTTATAATGTGATTCAAAGCACTACGAACCAATAACATTTTGTCATTATCTCGCAATCCTTTCCAATTGCTATAATCTACATCACCTTCTAAAAGTGACTTGCAAATCGCAACTTGATTAAAAAACATTTCTAAGGCTTGACGCATATCAATAGTTGGTTCTCCTTTTCCACCACTACCAGTATATTTATTAGTAGCTTTTTTCAGTTGGTCTCCAATACCAATATAATCGACAATAACTCCTGAAGTTTTATCTTTAAAAACACGATTAGTTCTAGTTATAGCCTGCATTAAACTGTGTCCTTTCATAACCTTATCTACATACATAGTATGCACACAAGGAGCATCAAATCCTGTTAGCCACATATCTCTCACAATGACTATTTCTAATGGATCTTTAGGATTACGGAAACGTTTCTTTAAAGCTTCTGTAGCATCTTGTGTTCTAATATGAGGATTCCATGCAATCGGATCTTTGGATATGTTACCTGTCATTACAACCGCAATTTCTGGGCAACCTTCTAAGGCTGTTAAAGCATCATACATTTTAACACTGTTTCTTCTACTCATACAAACCACCATGGCTTTTCCTGGCAAAGTATCCGTTCGGTTTTTAAAGTGATTTAAGATATCGACAGCAATTTTTGCTACACGTTCCTCTGAACCTGCTGCATCTTCAATCGCGGCCCATTTTAAATTAGAAGCATCTTCTTCATCAACCGTAATAGCATCTACATCTTCGTCAATGTTTTCATTGCCTAAATGCAACTTAGCCAAACGAGTTTCATAATATATAGGAACAGTTGCTTTGTCTTCAACCGCTTGCTTAATGTCGTACACGTGAATGGTTTCTCCAAAAACTTCTTGCGTGTCTGCATCTTTACTGTCAACTGGCGTTCCTGTAAAGCCTATAAAGGAAGCATTAGGTAACGCTTTTCGTAAGTTAGAAGCAAAACCATCTAACAACCCATATTGCGTTCTGTGGGCTTCATCAGCCATTACAATAATGTTTTCTCGTTCCGATAAAATAGGATGTTCTATTTCTCCTAATTTTTCATCGTTACCCATTTTTAAACGGAACTTTTCAATCGTAGTAAAAATAACGCCACCACTTCCTGTAGAAAGCAAGCGTCTTAAATCATTGGTAGAATCAGCATGTTGTACATCGCCTACTAAATCTTTAGCCAAGACAAAGTTTTCATACAACTGAAAATCCAAATCACTTCTATCTACTTGTACAACAATGGTTGGATTTTTTAATTCGGGTAAACTGCGTAATATTCCAGCATACATAGCCATAGAAATACTTTTTCCACTGCCTTGTGTATGCCATATTACACCAATTCGTCCATCACCATAAGGTTTTATGGCTTTTTTAGCAGCTTCAACCGCAAAATTAACTCCAAAAAACTGATGGTATTTGGCTCCTTTTTTAATTAAAGTACCGTTATGGTCTTCAAAAAAGATAAAGTTCTTAATATAATTGAGCAATCGCTCTTTTGGAAACAAACCAAACAATAACGTATGCATTTGAAAATCATCTTCTACTAAAGTAGTTCCATCCATGCTTTTCCATGCGGCATACCATTCGCTTTTGGCATTAAACATACCATGCTGGGCTTCGTTACCATCACTTATAACGGTTAACATATTGTATTCAAACAATTGCGGAATATCTTTGGTATAATGTCCTATTTGGTTTAAAGCTTCAGCAATATTGGTATTTTCATCAAACCAGTTTTTTAATTCAAAAACCACTAAAGGCAAACCGTTAATGTATATAATAATATCGGGACGACGTTTGTTTTTACCTACAATACTAAACTGATTGACACACCAAAACGTATTGTTTTCTGGATGTTGAAAATCGATAGGATAAATATGGACGGCTTTGTCTTGCTTGTGAGCATCTTTGTATTCAAAATCCAACCCTTTGGTTAGCTTTAAATGAAAGTCTCTATTGCGATACAACAAATCAGCTCCTTTGGTATTGGCAAATTCAGCAACAGCTACATCTTGCAACTCACTAGGTAATTGCGGATATTGCTTTTGAATAAAAGCCAACAACTGGTCTTTTAAAACCACTTCATTAGCATTTTGAGGCAAAGTACCACCGTTTATATGGGTATACCCTAAGTCCGTTAACCAATCGATAGTGGCTTGTTCTATTTTAGCTTCTGTTGTCATATTTTAATTATGAATTTTGAATTACAAATTACGATACAATAGCATACCAATTCGTAATTCATAATTTTTAATTCGTAATTGCTTCTCTAAACTCTTTTAACCGCACTTCACCACTAATTAACTTTGGTAATAAAGTATCTCGTAATTGGGTTAGGGTTTGGTTTTCTTTATAATTATTTAAATATTTAGAATCAATATCTTTTACTAAATCATTAAAATTTTCTAGAGTCTCATTACAAGGAACTATGAATTTTAAGTTTTCTAATTCAGTTTTATTAACTGAGCCATAAACCGTACCCTCACCAATTTTATCATCTTCTGTAAAAAAGTTTTTTAATGAATAAAATAAAAATCCATTATTAGTGTATTTTTTTAAACTCATTGATGACAAACCACGACCTAAAATAATCTTGTTTTTTGCAATATTTAATCTACCAACTGGAGCTCTAACACTAAATAATATATCTCCTTCTTCCGCAAAACGATTACCTTCTGTTGAATAAGTTTTATCTTCTGGAAATCTTTCTCCATAATTAGTTACTCCTTGATGAAAAGGTAATCCTTCATTATCTAAATTATAAAATTCTGATTTTGGAGATTGTCCCATTGTTAATTTTACAAAATCAACTAACTTTTTCACTTCCCAACCTTTAGGAATACTTCCTAATTCACTATCTACAAATTCACCGTTTTGAAAAGGACCAAAATCTACAAACCAGTGTTTGTATAAGGCCATTGCCATTTCTTCTAGGGTTTTGTTTATGGCTAGGTTGTTTTCTATTTTGTCGTCTATGGTGGATAGGATTTGGGCTATGGATTTTTGTTCTTGGAGGTTTTTTGGGATTTGTATTTCAAAATTATAGATTCTTTCAGGTGCTGTATGTGATACAGTTGAGCCAGTTTTTGTTGATATCAAGTGATTTCTAAAAGCTGAATTATTAAATACATAATAAAGAAAATTTGAATCAACATTTTCATTTATATCTTTAACTAAACCTAATCTTTGATTATGTAAATAATTATAATTACTATCTTTAATAATTGCCGTTGAACCTAATATTGAACAAGACTGTGTTAAATCAGTTAGTGCAATAATCAAATCACCTTTGTTTAATAAATAATCCTCAGGTATTTCTCCATTATAAAACTTTTGCTTATCCCAATTAAATTTAATTCCACCAAATGAATTAAAATTACCAGGTGTTAATAAAACATTTTGATTGGCTTCATCAGAGAAAAACTCTCCTTTGAAAGCATATCCATGTTTAATCTTTATTAAATCTCCGAGTTTATATGTTTTCCAGTTGTTTGGCATTTATTTTTGACTTTTTATTCTCTTAATTGGTCTAAAAGTTAATTTAGGTTCAGGTTTTAAAAGTTTTTTTAATTCTGAAATCCATTCAGGAGTTTTATTATTAGGCAATTCATTGTATTTGAGTGCTAGTCGTGTTTTTAAAGGTTTTAATATTTCAATTATTTCTTTAAATGCGTCTACTTTTTCTTGTCCTTTTTTTTCAGTTTCTATAAAAGAATAATCACCACTAAATTTACTAATAGTAAAGTCTTCTACATGTTTGAAATTTTGTAAGGCAATTGAAAGTTCAGGAACTTCTTCTGCAAGATTATTCATTGATTGCCACATATTATTAGATTCTAAAACATCTTCAATTCTAATTTCTTCACCATGTTTATTATCTGAATAATCAATCAAATTAACTTTTCCATCCTTAAAAACATATCTTTTGAAAAATAATATTTTTGAATTTTCAGTTATAGATGATTTATATTCCATGTCATTATCAGACAAAAAAATTATTTTATTTTTTGTGTATTCCGTTTCCATTTTATTTCTAAGTGGTACAGATAAAAAGTCAACTAAACTTATCAATCTATCAATACCACCAATTGACAAAAATTTAACATTCTTACCATTAAAATAGGATTGTAAATATATTTTATCACTGTGACCTTCAACAATTATCCAATCTCTATTTCCATTTCTTAAAGAAGATAATATTGACGATGCTAAATCATAAATACTTTTAAAGAAAATATCTTCTACTCTATGTGCTTCATGATTATCAAACAAATTATTTGAGGCAAAACAAGAGATTTGAGGAACTCTCTTTTCATCTTCTATAGAATGTGTTATTATTGCATCATTAATTATTGGTAATGCACCATACCAGTGAGTAGTAACTAATGTCTGAATATTTTGCTGTGATATTTTTTCAATTTTTTCAAATTGTTCAAAACAATTTGTAACATCTAGTGATGCTTCAGGTTCATCAATACCTAATATAATACTACTCTCATCATTAATATTACTATTTTCAGTTACTAAAGAATAAATTATGTCAATCAAAGCTTTTTTTCTCTGACCAGAACTCATTGAATTTATTTTTGTGTCTTTATTCTTTAAACTTCTATTTTTAAAATACTCTTCAATAACTTTACCTCTTAAATCTTTAGAAGTTACTTTTTGTTTTACATTTGGATCTGTGTTAAAAGAATAATCTTTATCAATTTTTTGTATAGTTTTTTCAACAGAAGAAACAAATTCTTTTAAATTATCATTAATTATTTGAATGATTTTTTTAGAACTCCCATCAATTGTAACTTGTTTATCAAAAACATCATCAATTTTTGTTTTAATATCTTGTCCAATTAAATACTGAAGACTATTATTTTCTAATCTTAGGTAATCATTTATGTTAGTTTCAACAGGAATATAAATATAATTATAAGAACTTTTTAATGCATTTGAAAAAGCAATTAACTTCTTTTTATCTGTAATCTCTAGTAGTGTTTTTTGTAATTCTTCAAATGGCCCAAGTTTTAAATCTCCGTCAATATTTATACCATCTACTAAAAGGTAATGTGTCTCTTTTGAAAATTTGGCATGAAAATTATCTCTAATATCTTGAAAATTTGATTGTTGCTTACTGTTGTTTGGTGCTTTTAATTCCCATAATGCTTCACTCATTATCTTAATAATCTCATCTACATCTGCTTTAGTACCTGTATAATTTGATTTGATTTTTTCAACAAAAGATTTTTCTACACAAATTATGGGTGCGATATATGCATCACCTCTTTTTTCTTCATGTGATAAAATAATTGATTTTTTATTGAAATATACATCTAAAATTTCTAATATTGAAGTCTTACCTGAACCATTCTTTCCAATTATTAAATTAAGATTAGAATGATTGTGATTAGTGATGAAAGGTATAAAATGCAGGTTTTTATAACATTTATAATGTCTTAAGAATACTCCTATTATCATAATTAAAATCTATTAAAATTATCAATAATTCTATTTTGCAATTCATTTCCTTTAGCAAACTGCTCTTGCAAAGTAGTTTGTAAAGCTGCCATTTTATCTTCAAACAAAATACCATCGTCTGCTACTTCTTCAGTACCTACATAAATACCTGGTGTTAGTTTGTAATCTTGTTTTTGTACTTCTTCTATTGTGGCAGCGTAGCTGTAGCCATCGGTGTTTTCGTAACACCCCCCGCCTTCGGCACCCCTCTCAAGAGGGGAAATATTTCTCCAAGAATGGTAAGTGGCTGCTACTTTGTCAATATCATCATCAGTAAAAATACGCAACTTACGGCTTTCCATAGTTCCCATTTTACTGGTGTCTATGAATAAGATTTCGTTGGTACGTTCTCTGTGTTTGCCGTCTTTTCCATCACGGTTTTTACTCAATATAAAAATACAAGCAGGTATTCCTGTGGTTAAAAACAACTTGTCGGGTAAACGCACAATACAGTCAATCATACTATTGTTTACCATAAATTCACGTACGTTTTTTTCTCCTTTGTTGTTAGAAGTCATCGCTCCATTTGCCATTACAACACTGGCTGTTCCTATGTCGCTCAAATGGCTCCAAAAGGTTTGCATCCACATAAAATTGGCATTCCCATCGGTAGTAAATTCTTCTTTGGGTCCAAATAGTCGTGGGTCGTTTTCAGGTAAGTCTTCTGGGTGCCATTGGCTTACATTAAAAGGAGGATTTACAATGATAAAATCAGCTTCCAAATCAGGAAACTTATCTTGCAATAAAGAATCTCCCAAGCGAACATCAAAAGACAAATCGCGTAAAGCCAAGTTCATTTTACACAAACGCAAGGTACCATCGTAACGCTCTTGTCCGTAAATGGCAATGTTCTTTTTATCACCACCATGGCTTTCTAAGAATTTCAACGATTGCACAAACATTCCACCAGAACCACAAGCGGCATCAAAGATTTTACCTTCATAAGGTTCAATCATTTCCACCAACAAGCGTACAATACTACCAGGAGTAAAGAATTGTCCTGCACCAGAACCTTCGGCAATAGCAAACTTGCCTATATAATATTCATAAACACGACCTAAGACATCGCTTTCTGGGTTTTCTTTCTGAGATAATTTAGGATTTGAAAGTAAGTTAATCAAACCGCCCACTTGTCGAGCTGTTAATTGACTCTTCACAAAAATACGAGGTAAAATTCCTTTTAAGTCTGGTCGGCTTACTGCTAAAGTACTATCTAAAGTATCAAAAGCATCATCCACAATTACTTTGATATTGTCTTGTTCGGCATTAGCTTTTAAGTATTCCCAAGTCGCTTCTTTAGAGATGATGTAAATGTTTTTAGACAAATACTCATCGGCATCTTCCAACACATAATCTATTTCGGCAGCATCTGTGGTAAAATAAGAAGATGTTTTATCGTTTAATAAAGTGGTTAATTCTTCTCTACGTATTTCATAGCGTTCCGACATGTGCTTTAAGAAAATCATCGGCAACACATAATCTTTGTATTGATTTTCAGCTACGGCACCACGCAGTTCGTTAGCCGCTTTCCAAAGTTCTTGTTCAAAATTAATATCGGCTTTTACAGTATTTTTACTCATGTTTTGTTTAATGACTTGTATTGTTCAAACCTACTATTTTTTAATTTAATTACCTACACGTAAAAACACCTGTTTTTTATTGCGTCTAAAGCATATCGTAAAAATAGACAATGCTATACGTTCTCTTTTACGGTTTCCCGTAACGGAATACTTTTTATTGTATAGGTAAACTATAGCTTGTCCAAATACTACATCGATGCTGCTTAATTAGAAGGTATTGAAGCTTATTTGTGTTTGGATTGAAATACCCTAATAATCAACCGTTTGCTCTAGTTTGTTGATCTGATAAAATATTATAATTGAATCCATTTCTACTTTCCAAAATAAATTTCAAAATATATAAATAGGTTACGGAAAACCGTAAAATAGAATCCATTCCTTTTTGTATTCTTACCATTTAAAAAGTAGTGCACCTTAAATGTACTGTACTTTTGTTATGGAATAGAATTAAAGTAGGTTTGATTGTTACTCGGTGGTTGCCTATAACGATTGGGGGTATTAAGGTTGTCGGAATTAAAAACAAAATTCATGAAAAGAATTATCATTGAAATAAGCGATGAACAACATCAAAAGATGATGGATTATCTTGGGAGAAATACCGCACTTAATATCGAACATGAAACCTTTTCAGGGTACGGATTAAATCTTAACTGTGTTGATGGAGGTTTTGCTTCGTGGCTTGAAGTCGAAATGAACGGCAAGTTGGATTTAGGAGAGGTCGATTGGAACATCGAATAAAAGAAGTATTTATGGAACTAGACGAAATAAAATTGCAGGTAAAATCTATTTATGATGGATGGGCGGCTCTTGGTCCGAGTATGGACGACGATACTTATGCGGAAGCCTATGAAGGTGAAGTTAGAGATATACTTATTGCTTATTGTGAAAGCAAGGGGTATGAAGTAGAAGGCTATCCTTTTCAGAAAAGGATTTTAGGGGAAACGGATGAGAACTATGATGAAGATTATTTCTGCTATGGACGCGACTTGAAATATCTGGATGTTTTGGCAGCCACAAAAGAGGATGTATTTGAGTTGATGTATTTTTATGGTGCTACTTTTTGGAACGGGCAAGCGGGTACTGAAGAAGAATATAAAAATTATTTAAATCAATGTATCGAAAAGAACCTTTATGATATTGATTTTTAAAAATTTACCTATGAAAATACCTCAAGAGCCTATCCCCTACACTTATCAAGAATCAAAACGGATTTTTGAAAATAAATTGTCTGCTAAAGAAGGTGCTGAGAATATTCATACAAAATGTGGCATTAAATTTTTACTACAAGTAAAGACTATGTCCATTATTTTAGGTATTTGATGACTGGGACAGGTTCGTGTCGTGCATTGAGCACCTACAGTCAGGAGTATTATTTAGAAATGATTTATAAAGATTATGCGAAAGAGCAACTTGAGAAATCTTTAAAGGCGTTTTATAAGTTGATTGAGAAATTCGAGCAGTCAGATGGTAGTACTAAAAAGTCTATGCGATTGATTTATGAGAAGTTTTGTTTATTGATGTATTAAGAATTAGGACCATAGACAATACAAATATTTAGTTTATTTGGAAGCTTCTCGATACAATTTTTATACATAAAAACTAGCGTTTTTATATTTAAAAATCACTCGAAGTGACGAGGGCGCGGTACAATTTTTATAAATAAAAACTAGCGTTTTTATGTATAAAAATCACTCGAAGTGACGAAAGCCTCGATTACCTTCGCTCCGTTCGGCTAACGGCTCGAGTCTATTTTTATAAATAAAAACTAGCGTTTTTATGTATAAAAATCACTCGAAGTGACGGAATTCGAGACGACTAAATTACGAAATAACAATTTGCAGTTCCCTTCCCGTAGTTGGAGTAACGTAATGTAGCGTTATGCATCAATAATGACTTCAGGCGCAGCGGAACTGAGGGTTGCTAATCAAGAACCACCCATCCAACTGTATTTGTGCCAGTCCCTGAAATAAAAAATGCGCTTTGACCAACCTGTTAAAAATTGTATTACTCTTTCAGACCATACCCAAAATCTAACCCAATCCACATTTTATCTTCTCAAATGTTATACACTATTCCTTAAATTTTATATTTTTAATAAAGTAAAATAAATTATATTTGGTGTGTCCTTTCGTATATACCTTTTCATTTTAAAAGCTCTTCGTTAAGGCACTTGCATTATGAAAAACAGAGAACACAAGCGACTCGCGGAAGTAAAAAAATTTTTACAATTGGATTTCCGCAAATCTACCGACTTCCAAGATATTGTGGAGTTGGCGGCTGCGTTATGTAATAAACCCGTTGCATTAATTACGCTTCTTGATAATCAATTTAATTGGCTAAAAATCAAGCACGGGACGGACATTGATGTGATGCCGAGGGAAACCTCTTTTTGCCAGTTTGGAATTCAGCAAAATGATGTACTTATCATTGAAGATGCATTAAATGATCAACGATTTAATGACAATCCTTTGGTCTACTCGGACCCTAATCTGCGTTTTTATGCAGGGGCCCCTTTGATACTCAAAAATGGGGAGAAAATAGGCACACTCTGTCTTTTTGACCAGCAACCCAATACATTGACAGACATCCAGAAAAAAACGTTGGCGCTGTTTGCAAAGCAGGTAACGACGCTGATGGAATTAGAACTGAGCAGCCTGCAACTTCATCAACAAATGGAGGAGATTGAAGCTAAAAACGAATGTTTGATAAAAATTGCCCAACTGCAGTCCCATCAAATCAGGCAACCGCTGACCACGCTAATGAGCTTAATCAGCGTAATTAAAGAAGGATACCAAGAAGTGGATAAAGAATGGTTGGAATTGTTTGGTACGGCTACCGAGAATTTTGACACCATTATTCATTCGATAGTAGCAGAAACCATGGGTAGTAAAGATTTGCGAACCATTCGCTTCAATAAGATTGTTGACGAGATTGAAGATTACGCGATTTTACTTTTGGATGAAAAAGGAATTATTGAGAAGTGGAATAAAGGTGCTGAAAAAATAAAAGGGTATACCTCCCGAGAAATCCTCGGTAAAAACTTTACTATATTTTATCCGCCCACTACGATTAAAAATCAACGTCCTAAAGCCCTCCTTGCACTAGCGAAGAAAACAGGTGTTGCAAGAGACGAAGGATGGCGGTTACGTAAAGACGGTTCTTCCTTTTGGGGAAGTACTGTGATTACTGCCATTCATAATGAAAAAAACCAAACGATCGGGTTTACAAAAGTTACCCGTGATTTAACTGTCCTAAAAGAAGCCGAAAAGGCACAGCAGCTTTCCGCCGAAATGTACAACCTGATGACAGAATATTCCAGCAAAGTGTCCAGAATTGGAGGCTGGGAACTCGACTTGCTTAGCAATACATTGACGTGGAGTAAAATGACCAAAGAAATTCATGGGGTGGAGCCGCACTACCAACCTGAATTAAAGAGCGGCATCCATTTTTACAAAAAGGGCAAAAGTAGATCCCTTATTACAAAGGTGGTACAACAGGCTATTGAACATGGTACTCCTTGGAGCTTGGACCTCCAAATTATAACACAACAAGGTGAAGAATTGTGGATTCACACTACCGGAAAATCAGATTTTAACGAAGGGACCAGTACGAAAGTGTACGGTATATTCCACGACATCAGCACTACTAAAAAACTGCTTTGAAAACTTCATCAGCACTTGAATTATCATTATTTAGGAAGCCATAAATGTGCCTATTTACAGCTTAAACTTTATTTTTTTTACCGTTGCCCCAATGCTCATTTAAAAAAGTACGTTTTTTTACATCCGCTTCTGAATGCACTATTGAGACGAAAGCGAGCAAAAACCCCTCTTTTGGGTGGGTTTCAAACTACTGTGCAACGTAGTTTAAGCAGGAATTGCATACGAGTTAGAGGAACAATGCCTTTTAATTGGAAAGCGATTTCGCATAAAAGTTTTTTATACAGAATGTACGTATAATTATCTCATGAGAAGGCATTTGTTTTTAAATTTTACAGTATTTTTGAAATCACAATCAAAATTTGACTCTATCAAAACGCTTCTTGCTTTAATAGCCTTGTTTTTATCTAGTACCTATGTTAGCGCAGCCCCAGCTACGAAGACCTACTGTGATTCCCTCATTAAAGTGGGCGTCGAGTTAATGCTAGAGAAAAAACATGTTGCGTCTTTAGAACTGCTTTATGAAGCTCGTGAAATGGCCGCTCGAAATCAATGGCACCTGCAAGACTTCTTGGCTCAAAATAATATCGGAAACAATTTCTACCTGTTACTGGATTATGGGGAGGCACTCCATTATTACTTTGCCAGTTATCAACTGGCCACGACCCACCTACAGGATTCTGAAAAAATGATTGTATTGAACAATATTGCCATATTGTACAGTAAAGAAAAAAAATATGGTAAAGCCAATATGCACTTCACTAAAGCGTATGGTTTAGCTATCAAGTACAACGACAGCTTAAAAATGGGACTGTACAGTATGAATATGGGCATTCTGGCCAACCAACAACAGCAATACACCCATGCCCGTAGTTACTTAAATCGGTCACTTAGATACGCCAAAAACAAAGTAGTGCAGATTCCTGCTACCATTGCGCTCTACAACACACAGCTCTTAAGCGGAAGTACAAAAGAAGCTAGAAATTTTGCCCTGAAACTGCTTCCCACATTGAAAGGGGTCTCCAACGCAGACAACCGCATGGATTTGAACGTTATTATAGCAAAATCCTACCTGAGCGAGGATGATCTGGCGGCTGCGTTGCGGTGGTCGAACGCTTCCTTTAACGAAAATCCCGATTTGGAAAGAAAAACAGAACTCTTTGCGCTACTTTCTGAGATATACTTCAAGCTGCAGTCCTATGCCGTGGCTTTTCAGTACAAAGATTCCTTATTTGCCAGTCAAAATAAACTTCATCTTCTTAAAAATGGTAAACTGTATGAAAGTAATGAAGTAAAATTTCAAGTACAAACCTATAAAGATAAAATCAAAGAAAAGGAGCATAAAATGGCCAGCGACAGAGCCCTTTTCTATTCGATTCTTGTGGGGGTATTTCTCGCAATAATTCTATTGTTGCTGCTTTTTCGAAGTTATTTTATAAAAGTGAAGCAAAAAGCGGTATGGGCAAAACAAGCGCAAGAATTAACAGAATTTACCCTTGAAAAAGAAAAGGCAGAAAAGGCACTGCTGTTAGAAAAGGAAAAGACCACACTTTTAGAACAAGACCGCTTGACTAATGAAATTCAATTAAAAAACCAGCGTATTCTTTCGAGAGCACTCTACCATTCTGGAAGAAATCAATTGCTGCAAGACCTCATCCATTCCTTTACAGCCCTTCCAAATTATAAAAACAACCCTGAGTTAGTGACGCAAGTTCAAGCCCTGGCTTATCACCTTAAAATGGACGACGACTGGGACAATTACGTGCGTCATTTTGATGAAGTCAACCAAGGATTTATCAAAAGATTGATCACCAAACATCCTGATTTAACTACAACCGACATGCGTTACTTGTCGTATGTTTACCTGAATTTAGATACTAAAGAAATTGCTACCCTACTGCACATTACTCCGGTAGCCTGCAGAAAACGAAAAGAGCGCATTGAAAAACGATTGGGCTTAGCGGCAGAAATGACTTTAAATGCCTACTTAGTACAAATTTAATTTGCCCCTTTCTAAAAGCGCTGTTTTTATAATGGTACAAAGCCGCTATTTACTGTACCTGCTGTACTTGTCGCAATTTGTGCTACTGGAGGTCACAATTTGTCACGCTAAAAAACCGCTTTTAACAGCTACTCAAGCTTATATTTGTACGTATAAAATAATTTATCTTATGAAAAAAGCACTACTTATTCTTCTGTTTGTAAATGGCCTAGGACAGGCATTTGCTCAAAGTCCCGTAATTGAGGGGGACACTATGTTATGCCCTTACACCAATGGAACAGCTGCCGTTACTAATGGTACTTATGACACGTATCAATGGTATTCCAAATATTGGTTTACTTCCGATCCCTACCAGCCTATTACTGGAGCTACAGAAGCATCCTTTACCTACGATTGGTATACGTACGACCAATCCTTATTTAAAGTCGTTGTTACTTCGGGAACGCAAACCTTCGAATCGAATAGCATTCAAATTGACAGTTATGCTTGGAGTAGTTTGATTGTAAGTACGGAAATGAACGAATTCGTTAGTACCAATATGAGCAATGGAAATTTTATGCTTTGCCCTGGTGGAAGTTTTAACAGTACTTTAGGCAGTCCCTATACGGCCAATATTCAGTGGTACAAAGACGATGTAGCCATTCCAGGAGCAACTATGCCAACCTACAGCATCAGCGAGCCGGGCACTTACTATGTAGAGGGTGCTCCCGAATTCTGTCCGGATAGTATGAGCCAAGGCATGCCTCTTGTAGTGGAGACAAATGCCGACTGTAATTTGGGAACAAATGACAGTGCTTTGGCAAAAAGTACGCTCATCTATCCCAATCCAGTGGCTAACAGTTTGCACCTAACTTTACCCGCAGGACTTATAATTAGTAGCTACAGCATCATCAACAGCTCAGGGCAATTACTTCAAACAAAAAAAGTTAACTTTACAGACGGCAATACTATAGACGTAAGTGCACTATCAGGTGGATTGTATGTTTTACAGTTAGAAAGCAACACGGGAGTGGCAATTCAAAAATTCAGTAAAAAATAACTACCTGCACTTTACACACAACTAAAAACCCCCTTTATAACTACGAGGGGGTTTGTTTTTTCTTAATGGCTGCTAGGTAGTGCACAAGTCTTAGATAGGGCATCAGCTGGCCGAAAACAGCTTATTCCGCAGTGCTATCCCCATACATAGTCTTTTCAACGTGTACTGCCACAGTCCTAAAAACACTGATGAATACCTTCTCTTTGCACTTAAAGCAGTAACTTTAGTTCTGATTTGTGATTACTTCAAAGCGTGTGCCTCAATCGTACTAAAATAACGAGTTGAAGGCAACAACACTTACCACCGCTTTAACTGATACGCACTATTCCAAAATTCAAATTCAAGCCTACTAGCGGTAATAAAAGCTTCTGTCATTAACGTTTGTTCCCGTTCGGAACCATCTGCAGCCAACCGGTCTGCTATTGCAATCGCTGAGGTCGCCAGCTCTTCAAACGCCACACCCGAATAAGTATCAATCCATTTTTGGTACCCGTTCGCAGCCTTATTTTGGTGTTTAAAAATATAAGTACCCACTTCTTTATAAATCCAAAAACACGGTACTATTGCAGCTACCGCTACAGGAATACTTGCCAATGCTGTGGTGCTTTTTAAGAAATGTACATAGTGATGGCAAGTAGGTTCGATAATTCCTCTACTCGTAACCTTAAAATCTTTAAAATACGATTCATGTAAAGCCTTTTCTACAACTAGTGCCCCTTCTGCAAACTTCATAAAAATAAGAGCATCGTCAATATCATTTATCCTACTGGCAATGCTAGATAAACTTCTTCCAAAATGCTCTAAGTAAAAAGAATCCTGTGCCATGTAAAATTGAAATTTTTCCAACTCCAATGTACCCTCCATCAGTTCTGTAATAAAAGGCATTTCTACTATTGATTTATAAATAGGCTCTATTTGTTCCCATGCGTTAGTACTCCAATTCATTTTTTAATAATTTTTGCGGGTTATAAAAGTGATTTAAAGGTCCGTTTCCTTTTCCGATTGCTACATCCATGCCTTGGTAAATGGCTTCTTGTACGTAATTTTGCCCTTGTGCAACCGCCGTTTCTAAAGACTGACCTTGCGCTAAATAACTGGCAATGGCAGAAGATAAGGTACAACCAGAACCATGTGTATTATTCGTATCGTATTTCTCAAAATGATACTCTTTTACGCTACCGTCTTCCAAAAATAATAAGGAAGTAAGGGTTGGTGTTTTTAAGTGACCACCCTTTAAAAGAATGTTTTTTGCACCTAATTTATGTATTAACGCTCCCGCTTTATACATATCCTCAACAGACGCAATAGCTATACCGCTTAAAATGGCGGCTTCATCTAAATTTGGTGTAATAATATCCGACAGGGGAAAAAGCTGTTCTATAATTGTTTTGATGGTTTCCTCTGTTATTAATGCATCGCCACTCGTCGCCACCATAACAGGGTCAAACACAACCGGACATTTTTTGTAAGAGGCTAATGTAGCGGCAATGGTCGTCACTAAAGCGCTGTTGTGAACCATACCAATCTTAATTGCATCAGGAAATATATCTGATAATATACAATTCAGTTGATTTTGAACGACAAGTTCTGGGATGGGATAAATGGATTGAACCCCCAACGTATTTTGAATAGGTAATGCTGTTAAAACGGATGTAGCGTAACAACCCAGTGCTGAAAAGGTTTTGATGTCCGCTTGAATTCCTGCACCGCCGCTGCCGTCAAAACCGGCAATAGTTAAAGCATGTGAATAGTGGTATTTTTTCATAAAGCACGCTGTATCATTTGTTTGATTTCATAAGCAACTTGTTGTGGATTCTTTGCTTGACAAATGAATGAAGAAATCGCAATGCAGTCGGCACCCGCTTTTATCACCTCGTATACATTTGCCGTATTCATATTACCTATTGCAATTAAGGGCTTATCAGTACTCTTTCTGATTTTTTCAAGGCCGTCCAATCCCCATTCAATGATTGTATCTGTTTTAGTATTCGTTTTATAGACTGGACTTACCCCAAAACAGTCGGATAGTTGCGCAGAAATACTATCCATTTGCTGGATATCCTCAATAGAATAACCTATTGACTGACAAGCAGCCCATTGTTTACGAATTTCAAGAGGGGCGATATCATTCGCACCAACATGAATTCCATAGGCACCCACCGACAGGGCTACTTCTAAATTGTCGTTAATAATAAGAGGGATGGAATGTTTAGTTAAAACGTCTTGTAGTCGCAAAGCTTTTTGCTTAAAGTTATCCGTACTGCAATTTTTTTCTCGTAATTGAACCAAATCAACACCTCCCAGTATGGCTTGTTCTGCTACTTTACAAAAATCTTCGTTCAAACAAGCTTCCTCTGATAGGATCAGATAGAGCTGAAAGGGAAAATTATTTTTCATAAAGAGTAGTAAGATTTATACGGTTTTTAAATTCGTCTTCAGTAAGGGTGTATAATGTATCAAGGAGAATTGTTTGTAAACTTCCTGGTCCTTTAGCCTGTTCAGCTGCTATTTCACCCGCAATACTCATTAATGCCGTGGCAGAAATTACCGCCTGCTGTTGATCCTCAATACAACCTAAAAAAGCTCCTATAAGAGCGGTTGCTGTACAACCTAACCCAGTCACTTTTGTCATTAGAGCGTTTCCGTTGTCCACCTGAACATAGTGGTCTTTACTTACAATAATATCCTGAGCTCCCGAAATACAAATGATGGATCCGAACTTTTGATTTAATACTACTGCAGCAGTTAGGGCTTCATTACTTTGTTCCGTGCTGTCTACCCCTTTGGTTGCCGATTTATTAGTATGAGCCAATGCCATTATTTCAGAAGCATTCCCACGTATAACGGTGGGTCGTAATGCTACTAATTGACTCAAAACGGTATCTCTGTAGGCAGAAGCACCCGCACCTACGGGATCTACTACAAAGGGTTTATGTAAAGCATTTGCTTTAGAAGCAGCTTGCAACATTGCCTGCACCCATGAAGCCTCTAGAGTTCCAATATTGATGACTAATGAATCACAAATTCCTACCATGTCCTCCACCTCTTCTGGGGCGTGCGCCATTATAGGGGAAGCACCGATAGCTAATAATGCATTGGCCGTAGTATTCATAACTACATAATTGGTAATGTTGTGAACCAAAGGTGATTTTTTTCGTACGGAAAGGATGTTTTCCCAAAGTAAATGGACCATAATTTTTTAAATTAAATATAATTATGGCTACTAGGTTCACTCAAAAAAGTGAAATAAATATAAAGAAGAAAAATAATAATTCTAACTTTTCCCTACGCCAGTATAAACTGGATCAGGTTCAAAGGGACTATCTCAATTCTTTTCAGAATACCCCTAAAGCCATTACAAAACTACTGTTTTTTATTTTAGGAAAAAAACAAACCATAAAAAATACCCCCTAAATGTAATTTACGTACCTGACCTAATTCAGCATGTCTCCTTTAATAAGGACTAAAGAGGTAAACCTTTATTTGTAAAAGAAGTGCAATTAAAAACGTATCGAGAACCCCCACTGTCGTCAGTTCAACTGGTTTTGCGTACTGCAATGGAATAAAATGGTATTGAGAACGGTACTGCAACTATTTAGTTTAGCGGAAGGCTTCCCGATTAGCTTCGCTCCGTTCGGCTAACGACTCGTGTCAATTTTTAAATAAAAAAAACTGGCGTTTTTATATTTTAAAAATCACTCGAAGGGCCGGAATGCGAGAAGTTTAGTTAGAAGCTTCTCGATATTATTTTTACAAATAAAAACTAGCGTTTTTATTTGTAAAAATCACTCGAAGTGACGAAAGCCTCGATTAGCTTTGCTCAATTCGGCTAACGCCTCGGGTCAGTTTTCAAATATGAAAACTAGCGTTTTTATATTTTAAAATCACTCGAAGTGACGTAAAAATCACTCGAAGTGACGGAGAGCACAATACTATTTTTAGCAATAAAAAATAGCGATTTCATTTCTAGGAATCACTCGAAGGGACGGAATGTGAGAAGATTAGTTTCTTGCAAGACAACTTGTGCGGTTGCTATAAAATAGCACCTTGCTGGAGTCGTATGGACGCTCATTCATTATAAGATTTAAAAAATCTAAAAATCAAGTTTTGTTTTTGGGTTGTTGAGTGGGTAAAATAGCCAGGTGTTTCACTTTTTTATCCGGATTTGGAATAGTTTATCCTCTTTGGGTTAAGGAAATTTACGTTAGAAATAGCATACGAATCAGTGCTCCTGAAGTTGCTGGACTCGTGGAGTATTTCACAACAGACATTCCTATTTCTAGTTATTCATTTTAAAATTTTATACTATGAAACAATTACTTTCAGAAAAGTCGCCCGTAATAAAGCGGACTTTTGCCACCGACAAGTTTATTGACCAGTTAAAAGACAAAAAAGAAGTCGTGCACATTTGGTGTAGTGTGGTGCCTACACAATCTCTCGTTTTGGTGGTTGTCCACGTGAACGATGCCGCAAAGTGCAAAAAACTTCGGAAGTTAGCATCCGTGCAACAGCTGTTGGAAGCGAACGAAGCCGTGTTTGTATTTTTGGATACTACCGCCCTTGCGGCACATGAAAACGAGGGAACCCTTTTTTTAAGTGTGCACTGCACAAAGGAAAAGTGGGTGTATGGTGCGGATGATTTTTCCTTTAGCTGGTATACCGAATCTCAACAACACGAAGTGTATCGGCAACGGAATGCCAGTGTTACGGGCTTTATTAACGGATTAATTAGACCCTCTCAAACCCATTTTCCAGTGGGCGGCGGGTATTTCTACGGTAAAGCTGTTGGTTATCACATAGGCGTGCTGGAGCAGTTGGCCATAGGTACCGCCTTCCCTACTCTTTCTTTGCGGAAAAGAGTGTTGCAACTGAATATCGTTCTGCCCTTTACCAAACGTTTTTTCTTGCGGGATAAGGACCGCTTTTTCTTGTTGGACCGCATGTATGCGAACTATGAAGAGGAGGACTATTTTCTGGAAGATTGGTGGGACGCCACGGTGGAATTGCTTTCGCAACTGCAGGATGCGGTGGAATTGGTTTTGAATCACCTGAAGGCCTTGCAAGAGCGAAAGCTTTTACCCCCTTTGGCTTTGCCTGAGTATAGTGCTAACGAGCCTGAACTAAAGCAACTTGTTTCGGTTTTGGCTCAAGACCTCAACGTTGAAGAAGTATATGTGTACCACACGAGGGAATTTTTAGTAGCAGGACCCATCAAGCGGCATTATTTTTTGATTGTGTTTGCTACACCCGAATCTAAGTTGACCGGAAAAGAGGTACGGTTACTTATGGAAACGCAACTACCTGATGCAACGTTTGAATGCAGCTTTATGGTTGTTTCAAAAATAGCTGCTCAGCGTTTGTTATATTTTAGTCAATCGTTTTTTAAAGATAAAATAACGGATTCCAATTGCATTTATAAAAAAGACCCCTATGCGCCAGATTTTCATTGGGAAAGATCAATAGACGATATGCAAGATGACCTTGGTAGTTATTATGGTTCTATGGAAGATGCCCTTGCAGAACTGGTGTTGTTTTTTGCGGAAAACAGTACTTTGCCTGATGCACATATTATACTGCCAAAAACAACTTTGCGTAACGTGTTGCTTTTGATGTTTCAGGCGTATGCTTATAAAGAGCTTTTTTATTTAGATCCCTATTGTGATGATGTCGAATTGTTTTTAGGTTTGGCGGTGTTTCATAGTATAGAAATTACGGGCATCTGGAACCGTTTTACTAGCGAGGTGCTGGACTTATTGCCGTTTTTTGAATCGGAGTCGGATGTATTTGTAGATGTGGAAACGGCTGGATTGATTCAAGAGTTTTATAAGGAACTGCATGGTGTTATTGGGGGTGCTTATGATTAGGTGCTTATAACTCGTTATTACTTTCGGGTATTGAACCCTAGCAGGGTGTGGAACCCTTCGAGGGTGTGGAAGTAATCGCTGCACTTTAACAAACATTTAGTAGTAAGTGTTTGTTGAAACTGATTGCAGTATATAGTTTTGCACTCTTTATGGAAAAACCGTTTAAACATATCGCATTTTTACTACTTGCAGTCTTTATTTGCTGCAACGCACTAGTTGCGAATGTTTCTACGCAAGCTATTTCACATACGCCCTTTCCTACCGTAGCTGCTCTTCATTCGAGCAGTTTACATTCTGCGTGTGATCAAGAAAGTGGCTACTTACAGCGTAATTTTTCAGAGAATCAATTTGATAAAAATGAATTCCTACCTGAAAATGATGAAGATGAAACGGAACATTTCGCCACTAAGAAATTTTCAGCTCAAAATGATGCAGCCTGTTTTTATCATAAACAGCAACTGCAATTGATTTTACCTTTAGCGAAAAGCTGTACTTCTTCCGCTTCCCACCCTCTATTTTTTCAATCAAAAACAGCTTCTTCGCTGTACCTTATTTTCGAGGTCTTTAGAATTTGATTGTTTGCTTTGCAGCCATTTTAAAGTATTAAAATGCACCTTATAAAGCGCATTATCTTCACGATAACTCTTTATATAGGCTAAATTTTCGTGTTGATTTTTAATCTACACTTGATAAAATCCAAAAATTTCGATTTAAAAAGCAAAAGCAATCATGAGAAAATTTTCAATTTTCATAGGTCTGTTGACCGTATCCTCTATTATTAGTTGTAACAAACACCAAGAAGAAAAAAAAGAAGAACGCATTTTTGAGGTATCTACTCCAATTGTAATGGATACTTTAATTACCAAAGAATATGTATGTCAAATTCACTCCATTCGCCATATTGAAGTGCGTTCCATGGAACGAGGCTATTTAGAACATATAGCTGTAGATGAAGGTCAAAAAGTTCAGAAAGGCCAAAACCTCTTCAAAATTATGGGTAATATCTATCAAGCTGAATTAGATAAAGCTAAGGCAGAAGAGGATGCTACTACCATTGAATACAAAAACACTAAACTATTGGCCGATAGTAAAGTCGTTTCGGAAAATGAATTGGCACTTTCAAAAGCGAAAGTCAACAAGGCAAAAGCCGAAGTATTATTGGCACAAACACATTTGGGTTTCACCACAATCAAAGCCCCTTTTAATGGCGTAGTGGATCATTTATTAGCACGAGAAGGAAGCATTTTAGAAGAAGGCGAATTACTTACCACCTTATCAGACAACAGTCAAATGTGGGTGTACTACAATGTTTCTGAAGCAGAATACCTTAATTATATGATGCTTGCTAAAAAAGGTGAAAAAGAAAAAGTGAAATTATTGATGGCCAACAGTCAGATTTTTGACCAAACCGGAACTGTGGAAACTATTGAAGGGGAATTTAATAACGAAACAGGAAATATCGCATTTAGGGCTTCGTTTCCCAATCCACAAAATATACTGCGTCACGGAGAAACGGGAACAATTTTGATGACGGTGCCGTTAAAAAATGTGATGATTATTCCACAAAAAGCGACTTTTGAGGTGCTTAACAAACGTTATGTGTTTGTAATTGACAGTAAAAATGTGGTACATCAAACAGAAATTACAGTAGGGGCTAGTTTACCTAACTTATTTGTCGTACAAAACGGTTTAAAGGCTGGTGATAAAATTTTACTAGAAGGAATTCGCTTGGTAAAAGACAAGGACATCATTAAATACAAACTCGAAGACCCTAAAAAAGTAATGGCGCGTTTAGATGTTTATGCTGAGTAAATTACCCTTTAAAAAAATAAATCATGTTTAAAAAATTTATAAAAAGACCCGTTTTAGCAATAGTTATTTCGGTCATAATCGTATTTATGGGGTTGTTGGCAATCAAGCAATTGCCTATTTCACAGTTTCCCGATATTGCCCCTACTACTGTTAATATTTTCATTGCTTATCCAGGTTCGAGTTCCGATGTACTTGTAAAATCTACTTTAATTCCACTTGAGACCGCCATTAATGGTGTGGAAGGCATGCGGTACATTGCTTCAGATGCTACGAGTGCGGGAGAAGGAACTTTACGTATCATTTTCGAACCAGGAACCGACCCTAATGACGCTGTGGTTAGGGTAAAAACTAGGGTCGATCAAGTGATGCCTTTGCTGCCTGATTTGGTTCAAAGAGAAGGAGTTGTAATCACTCCTGTTCAGCCAAGTATGCTAATGTACATCAACTTGTTTAGTAAAAACAAAAACAACGACGAAAAATTCTTGTACAATTACGCGTACACCAAAATGATTCCTGAAATTCAGCGTCTTAAAGGTGTAGCAAGTGCCCAGATTCTAGGAAGTAGAAAATATGCGATGCGGGTTTGGTTGAAACCAGATCGAATGAGAGCTTATAAAATCTCGGCCACCGAAGTCATGGAAGCCATGCAAGAGCAAAGTATCTTGGCACGTCCAGGTCGTTTAGGACAAAGTTCCGGTAAAAAGTCGCAATCTTTAGAATATGTGCTTACGTACCGCGACCGTTTTAGCGAACCGGATGAATATAAAAGCATCATTATCAAAGCAAACTCCGAAGGAGAAACCATTACTTTAGGCGACATTGCAGATGTAGAATTAGGGAGTGAATTTTATGATATTTATTCTAATTTAGATGGAAATCCATCCGCTTCCATCGTTTTAAAACAAACGTTTGGAAGTAACGGTAGCGATGTAATTAAAAAGGTGAAAGAAAAACTAGCCGACCTTGGTAAAGATTTGCCTCCAGGCGTAGAATATAAAGTGAGTTACGATGTTTCCAATTTCTTGGATGCTTCGATTGAGCAAGTACTGCATACGTTACGAGATGCTTTTATCTTAGTAGCTATTGTTGTATTCTTATTTTTGGGCGACTGGCGCTCGACTTTAATTCCGATTATTGCCGTTCCTGTTTCGTTAATTGGTTCCTTTTTCATCATGCAAATGTTTGGACTTTCTATCAATTTAATTACCCTATTCGCGCTGGTATTGGCTATTGGTATTGTGGTTGATAATGCCATTGTCGTCGTCGAGGCAGTCCACGTCAAGATGCACGAGGAACACCTCTCCCCTTTCAAAGCTTCTCAAGAAGTCCTTGGTGAAATTGGTGGAGCCATTATCGCAATAACTTTGGTGATGGTTTCTGTTTTCATTCCTATTTCGTTCATGTCGGGTCCGGTTGGTGTTTTCTACAGACAATTCTCTATCACAATGGCAGGTTCTATTATCATTTCTGCTGTAGTAGCTTTGACGCTTACACCTGTTTTATGTGCAATGTTGCTTCAAAATCCGCATGGAAAACCGCGTAAAAAAACGCCTATTAACCGATTTATTGATTGGTTCAACGGAAAATTCGACTTACTTACCAATCGCTATGTTGGGTTATTAAAATACATTGTCAACCGTCGAGTAATTACTTTTGGAATCTTAATTGCTTTTTGTGTCGGAACGTATATTACCAATGCCACTTTGCCTGCAGGATTCATCCCTAGTGAAGACCAAGGTATGATTTATGCCATTATTCAAACACCTCCAGGAGCTACTTTGGAAAGAACAAATGATGTAGCCAAAAGATTGCAAGCAGTTTGTGAAAAAGTAGAAGGAGTAGAATCGGTTTCGTCTCTTGCCGGATATGAAATCATGACGGAAGGACGTGGTTCTAATGCAGGGACTTGTTTGATTAACTTAAAATCATGGTCCGATAGAAAACATACGGTTCATGAAATCATGGAAGAATTGGAGGAAAAATCCAAAGACTTAGGAGCTGTAATTGAATATTTTGAACCACCTGCAGTACCTGGTTTTGGTTCATCTGGTGGTTTCTCCTTGCGTTTGTTAGACAAAACCAACGGAACAGATTACCATGAATTTGATAAAATCAACAATGATTTCCTTGCCGAGCTAGCCAAACGAAAAGAACTTTCGGGTGTTTTTACTTTTTATTCGGCCAATTATCCGCAGTACAAATTAGATATTGACAATAAAGCCGCTATGCAAAAAGGCGTTTCTATTGGAAGTGCCATGGAAAATTTAAACATTTTAATTGGTAGTACCTATGAACAAGGGTACATTAAATACGGTTATTTCTTTAAAGTATATACCCAAGCTGCTCCAGAATACCGCAAACTCCCTTCTGATTTAGAACAATTATTTGTAAAAAATGAAGCTGGAGAAATGGTTCCGTATTCTTCTTTCATGACCATGGAAAAAACCTTAGGTCCTAATGAAATTACGCGGTACAACTTATACAATTCGGCCTCTATTCGTGGACTTCCTGCTAAAGGTTTTACAAGTGCCGATGCGATTGAAGCGATTAAAGAGGTAGCCAAAGAGAAATTGCCTCATGGTTATGACATTGCATGGGAGGGTTTATCGTATGATGAAGCCAACCGAGGTAACGATGCGTTATATGTTTTTGGAATCGTGCTCATCTTTGTTTACTTCGTACTTGCTGCTCAATACGAAAGTTTCTTACTTCCGTTTGCAGTACTGCTTTCTTTACCTGTAGGCGTTTTTGGTTCCTTCTTGCTTTTGCAAGTCATGGGTCTGTCAAATGATGTGTATGCCCAAATTGGTGTCATTATGCTCGTTGGACTTTTAGGTAAGAATGCCGTTCTTATTGTGGAAGTCGCCGTTCAAAAACAAAATCAAGGCGCCACAATTTTAGAAGCCGCTATTGAAGGTGCTAAAATGCGTTTCCGTCCTATTTTGATGACGTCTTTTGCTTTTATTGCAGGATTAATTCCGCTGGTTATGGCTACTGGAGCAGGTGCTATTGGTAACCGTACTATTGGTGGTTCGGCACTTGGAGGTATGTTGATAGGAACTTTATTTGGTGTCATCCTCATTCCCGGACTCTATTATGTATTTGCTAAAATGTCTGAAGGTAAAAGTTTAATCAAAGATGAAAAATTTGAACCCGTTTCAGAAGAACTGATGCGAAAAAGTGATGGAGAAGGTTCGCTAAAAGCCAAACTTAAAGCAATGAATAAACAAATTAAACAATTACTGAAAAAAAATGAAAATGATTAAACCGATTTTCAATTATAAAATACCGCAGTCTGCACTTGCACTGTTGCTTGCGGTTTCCGTATTACAAAGTTGTGTTCCAACGCGGACCATTCGAAGTGAAAAAACAAATTTACCCGATACGTTTTCCAATGCAACTGCAACCGATACGAATAGCACTGCATTAATTCAATGGAAATCGTTCTTTAACGATGAGGACCTCACTACCTTAATTGACTCTGCTTTGGTGCACAACCAAGAGCTAAACATCATGTTGCAACAAGTAGACATGGCGCGAAATGAAATAAAAGCCAGAAAGGGTGAATACCTTCCTTTTCTAGGCATTCAAGCGGCAGGTGAAGTTGAAAAAGTGGGAAGATACACCAGCCAAGGTGCCAACGACGCTAATACCGAAATCAAGGACGGTAAAGAATTTCCAGAACCTTTGACGAATTACAAAGTAGGTGCTTTTGCAACTTGGGAATTAGATGTTTGGAAAAAATTACGAAATGCTAAGAAAGCAGCCGCCATGGAATACCTTTCTTCTGTGGAAGGAAAAAACTTTATGGTTACCAACTTGATTGCTGAAATTGCCAATTCGTATTATGAACTTCAAGCGTTAGACAGTAAACTTTCTATTTTAAAACAAAATTTACAACTTCAAAATACGGGGTTACGAACGATTCGCTTGCAGAAAGAAGCTGCAAAAGCTACCGAATTAGGTGTACAGCGTTTAGAAGCGGAAGTCTATAAAAATACGGGGGAATTGTATGCTGTTGAACAGGAAATTGTGGAGGTGCAAAACCAACTCAATTTTCTATTAGGTAGTATGCCGCAACCCATCGTTCGCAATTCCGATTCATTTATAGAAAAGAAAATCGACGACATCAATGTGGGTATTCCTTCGCAGTTGTTGGCAAATCGTCCAGACATCAGGCAAGCGGAATTTGAACTGCAAGCCCGTAAATTAGATACCAAGTCAGCTCGCGCTAATTTCTATCCCTCTTTTACGCTAAAAGCAGGATTAGGTTTAGAATCCTTTAATTTAAAATACATTACAGAGACTCCTGCTTCTGTAATGTATGGTTTAGCCGGCGATATGGTAGCACCGTTAATCAACAGAAACGCAATAAAAGCGACCTATTACAATGCAAATGACAAACAATTGCAAGCTATTTTTGACTATGAAAAAACCATCTTAAACGCACATATCGAAGTTTTAAATGGTATGTCTAAAATTGCAAATTTAGCTAAGAGCTACGACCAAAAGGAAAAACAAGTAGAAGCACTTACCAATTCTATTGCCATTACCAATAAACTGTTCCTGTCGGCTCGAGCTGATTATATGGAGGTTTTGCTAACGCAACGCGATGCACTAGAGTCCAAATTAGAATTGGTTGAAACCAAAAAAGAACAACTTTTGGCACACGTGAATTTATACAAATCACTTGGCGGTGGTTGGAAATAAATATTTGTTTATCAGTTTAATATTATGAATTGGTGAAAGTGGACAGTGGCTATTGCTCAGGAGTTGAGCAGTGGTCACTGTTTTATTTTTTCGTCGTGGATGTAGTATTGGAGGTGAGAAAAGGTCTGCAATTGAAATCTAAGGTGGATTTATAGTCACGTTTGTACTTATAGAGGCGTTAAATCGTTGTTAAATTGAATTTTAACTTATAAGCTCCGCTGCCAGTTTCGGTATATTTCATTAACTTGGAAAAGAAAATAATTGGGTATTGGCCCACTAAACCGACTAAAAATGGAACATTACGATGCAATAATTATTGGTGCGGGTCAGGCTGGCGTACCGTTAGCAAAAAAACTGGCTGAGCTTGGAAAAAAAACGGCTTTAATTGAAAAGCGATTTGTGGGTGGCACGTGCGTTAACGATGGCTGTACACCCACCAAGGCGATGGTTGCTTCAGCGAAAGCGGCTCATGATGCTAGACATGCGGCTGCACTCGGGATTGACGTGCAAAATGTGACTGTAGATTTAAAAAAGATAAAGGCACGTAAGGATGAAATTGTAAAGTCCTTTCGAAACGGATCCCAAAAAGGCATCGAAGAAACAAAAAATCTCACGCTTATTTTTGGCGAAGCACGTTTCACAGGACAGAAAACGCTCGTAGTCAAAAACAGTGATGGCGAAAAAACGTACAAGGCAGAGTTGATTTTTATTAATACGGGTGCCGCTGTTTCTATTCCGGATATAGCAGGTTTAGATGCAGTCGATTATTTAACGTCGACCACTATATTAGATTTGGAGCAGGTTCCCGAAAAGCTTTTAGTCATTGGAGGGAATTATATTGGTCTTGAATTCGGACAAATGTTTAGCCGATTTGGAAGTAAAGTAACTGTACTTGAACGTTCCTCTCGAATTATGGGACGAGAAGACGAAGATGTTTCTGCTGAAATGAGTGCTATACTAAAGGAAGAAGGCGTCGACATTCTGACCGATACGCAAATTATCAAGATAGATAAGAATGAGGACAATGTAACCGTGCATTATCAGGTGGGCGAAAATAAGCATCAAATTTCTGGCTCGCATGTGTTGATAGCCACGGGTCGGATTCCCCAAACGAAGCATTTGGGATTAGAAGCTGCTGGAATTGAGACCGATGATAAAAATTATATTGTTGTAAATGACACCCTTAAAACCAACATCGCTGGCATTTATGCTTTAGGAGATGTGAAAGGTGGTCCCGCATTCACCCACATTGCTTACAACGATTATACGATTGTGTACCGCAATTTATTTGAGAACAAAAATTTCAGTATTGCAGATAGACCCGTTCCTTATTGCATGTTTACCGATCCACAACTGGGACGAATTGGAGTTTCTGAAGCCGAAGCCAAGAAAAAGGGTTTGAATTACAAAGTGGCGAAACTACCTATGAGCCAAGTGGCGCGTGGCATAGAAACGGGAGAAACGCTCGGTTTTATGAAGGCGGTTGTGGATGTGAATTCAAAGAAAATTATTGGTGTTGCGATTTTGTCTAGTATTGGCGGCGAATTGATGTCGGTCTTGCAAATGGCAATGGACGGCGGCATTACCTATGATCAAATTCGTTATGGTGTTTATGCACATCCCACTTATTCTGAATCGTTCAACAATCTTTTTATGAAACTGGAGGAGTGATAGGAAAGACTGCATTCAGAACTACTGATTTCTAAAACTGACGACTGTTTCTTACAGTCTGGGAGTCATTTGTGAAAATGGCTTCAGCAGTAGTACTCTATTACATTCACCTTTTAAAAAACACCACATGATTGCACAAAAAATAAAATTCAAAAACGCGAAAGGCCAAGAATTAGCCGCTCGATTAGAACTTCCTGAACAGGGCGAACCAAAGGCTTTTGCTTTATTTGCCCATTGCTTTACTTGCAGTAAAAACTTGACAGCAGTTCGCAGCATTGGAAAAACATTAATAAGTAAAAACATTGCCGTTTTGATGTTTGACTTTACGGGTTTGGGTGATAGTGAAGGTGATTTTGAACACACTAATTTTTCTTCAAATATTGAAGACCTCTACAGTGCCGCCCAATTTTTGGAAGAAAATTATCGAGCACCTGCCTTACTAATAGGACACTCGCTCGGTGGCGCTGCGGTTATCTTTGCTTCGGCTAAAATTCCATCGGTAAAGGCTATTGCCACTATTGGAGCACCTTCAAATCCTGAACATGTTTCCCATCTTTTTAAAAATAGTTTTAATGAAATTAACACCTCTGGTAAAGCGATTGTTTCGATTGGCGGCAGAGATTTTACCATTCAAAAACAATTTTTAGACGATATTCAAGACCAAAACATCAAGCATAAATTAGACGAATTTAGAAATTCCATTCTCATCATGCATTCGCCACAGGATACCACCGTGGGTATTGAAAATGCCGCTGAAATATACAAGGCAGCACGACATCCAAAAAGTTTTATTTCTTTAAATGGTGCCGATCATTTACTTTCAGATAAAAAAGACTCTGAATATGTAGGCCACATTATTGCAACTTGGGCAGATCGCTATTTATAGTCTATTACGCTTGTAACCAAAAATACGTTGTCATAAGTGTTTAACCCTATCCGTTTGAGGAGCTGGATATATTAATATAACTGGGCGTTTAAATTAAGATAAAAGAACTCATTTAACATAGGACGAAGAGCGAAAAATTTAGGAAGCATTCTGATATACAATGTAGGACAATAGAGGGATTTAATCCTCCATCCACTACGTATAAAATGTCGCTTCACTTACACTTCATTTTTTATTTGCCTATTCACATTTAGAATCCTGTAGAAGGACGGATTTTAGTAATTATTTTATAAAATCAAAAAAAGCTACGAAAACGTAGCTTTTTTAATTTATTTATACCGCACTACCAGGAGCGGATGGAGCCGGTCCTCCTGCTGGATCTACTTCTCCCCAATCGTCCATTGTTGCTTCCTCGTCTTCACGTTCTTCTTCACGTTCTTTTCGATCTTCGTCGGATTGCGTGTTGAACATGAAGTTTGGTTGTGGGTCTTGTGCATTATCGTAAAAATCTGCCGGTTGATTTGTAGTTTTCATAGGTTTTTTATTTATAAATAATAAGTATAAAAATACAATTCTAAAACGTGTTTCATTTATGAGATTTGAATTGAATGTTGCAGGATTAATTCATTCCTTTTTATTTAAAAATTATTCGTGAAAACTGAATTAGGCTTATTGTACAACTAATTACGGTATTGCTGCATTAAAAACTACCACTTGCTTCAAAAAAGAATTTAGAGCCATTGTAATAGCATAAAATTCTAGTATAAAAACAGTTCCGATTTATTGATTAGCTGCAACCGCTTTTTCTGCATTTCTTTTTTGCTGCTCTTCTATAATTTTACTTTTATAAGGACTGACCACTTTTTGCAGTTCATCTGTAGTTATCGTAAGAGCCTTAGGATTGGTTACCAGTTGCAACCATGGTTTAGGAGCGTCAAAATTATACGTTCCAAAGATAATTGTGGGCGTTCCTTTTATTTTAACGGTTTCGCTATCTTCTAAAATCCATTGGTCTGCCCAATCGTATAAAATTTTAGCATCTTTTTCCTGAAGTCGCATGCAAGAATGCGATGCAGGGTAACCCGGTAAAGCGTATTCGTGCCATCCAATACCTTCTAAATTTTCGACGTTAAAATTCCACTTTAATTTCCATTCATCATCAAAGGTACTAATCGTTTCTTCTGCTTTCCAGTTGCTGAAAAACAACCCTGTAGGCGTTTGATGTGCTTTACTTCCCATATTTGTGGGACCTGTGTGTACTAAAGCACCCTTTTCGTAAGTGGCAAATGTTTGCGAAGGATAAGAAAAAAAGATGATTTTGTCCACTTCTTGCAATTCGGGAACTTGCAAGGGAAAAGATAAATAGTAGGCTACATCGCCAGAAAAATCAGTGGGAACAATAATGGAATCTAAGCTGGAAATGTGTTTGGCATCCGTTCTATTCACTGCCAAAACTAAATTCATTTTTTGAGCATCGTCTTTATTGACTGCTAGCCATTCTTTACCTTCCTTCAATGTAAAAGCGACCTCTTTTGGCGCGTTTCGAACAGGAAGTTGGATTTCTGTTGGTTTTTCTGTATCAACTGCATTTTTGGTTTCCGATGTATCTTTACAAGATAGTACCGTGAGAACTAAAAATGTTCCCCATAGCATTAACGACTTTTTCATATTTTTAGCATTTAATTAAAGAAAAGGCTTTTTACCTTTTCCTACTTAAAGTAAAAATACCGTAATTCTTGGCTTTAAGCCAAACTTTTATATCCATTTTAAGAAATCGCTTCTTATCAATTAGAGGTTAATTGACTAAAAAATTACTCAAAGTGACGCAGATACAATTTTTAGAAACAGTAACTAATTTTTTCATTTATAAAAACCCTCTAACTATACTACCCTGATTTAATTTCTTAGTACTAACAAAAAAAGCCACCCGAAGGTGGCTCTCTTATTTCAATAAATAGAAATTTATTCTTTAATCACTTTGATTGTCTTCACTGTATCTGCTGATTTTACTTTTACCAAGTACGTTCCAGTAGGCAATTGCGACATGTCCACTTGACCTTTGTTTGCATTCATGTTCATGAATAAAACTTGCTGTCCTAGTAAATTGTAAACGGCAACATTTGAAATGTCTTGTGTAGCGTTTACATTCAATAGATTCTTTACTGGGTTTGGATAAACACGGTACACATTTTGATCAAATTGACCAGCAGAAAGCGGATCTTGAACAACTACTTTAAAATCAAGAGTTACGCCATACGCGTCATTGTAGCAAGCATTTGGTTCTTCTTGTCCACTATCAGCACTACCGATTCGCATTCTATGTGTTCCAAGCGCGGCATCTGCTGGTAAGGTGAAGGACAAAATTAAGTCGGTTGGGTCAGCATTAGTAGACATTCCTGATTGAAACAACTCTGAAGTCTCAAAGATGTAATTGTCATTTAAGTCGATCCAAACATGGGTATCATACGTATAACCTGTGGCAAATGTAAGTTGCACATTTACGGCAGCACCTTGTGATAAGGTAACATCTTGATCACTTGAAAAGTCAGTATAGCTGTCGGCAGTACTTATAAAATCAAAATCATTGATAGAAACGGCACCAATTCCATCCCCATCAATAGATGATGGAACAGATAGACAATGACAGCCATCAGCATAAGTAGTAAAACTTCCTTCAACACACCCTATTGCTGGTCCAAAAGAGTTTCCTGCAACTAGTGTATAAAAATAAGTAGTACCATAATCACCTACATAAGTATAAGAAGTTACGTTACCTATGTTTACAGCTGTACCTGCACCTGATGTAGTTCCTATAGCAAATGTATAAAAATCGGCACCAGGAACTGCTGTCCAAGTAAATGTCGATGGATAATTTCCGCAATTTGCATCAAGGGCTACTTCCAAATCAGAAATACATCCTGGTGCTACTGTAGGAATAGGTTCCCATATAAAATCATCTACATAAGCTGTAGAATACGTGTCTGCTGCAACAAATTGTATAGCAACATGCATTGCTGCCGTTGTTTGTATAAAAGGGACAATATACTCGGTATCAACATCCGTTAGGACAATCGTTTGTACCGAAGTAAAAGTACTGCTATCGTTGGTATCTGAAATGGTTCCTACTAGTAAAGTGCCTTCTGAATAAGAGGATGCTTTAAATTTGACACGGTGATCGCCCAAAGGTAAAGCGGTTAAACTTGGTGTAATTATTAACAGTTCGGCATCTATATCGCCTGAATTATACATTCTAAGTGTTTCATCAAAGGAAGAAACGCTAATGTCTGCATACTCATTGGTACTATTTATAATGGTGTACCAACATTCTGGAGCTTGAATTGATTCCGGTGTTATAAAGTTTTCAGTAAAATCACCAAAAGCTTCGCAAGCCGTTCTAAAGTTAAAAGGACCAATCCAGGGACTGGTACCCTCCACGCCACAACTCGATTGCAAGTAGTAGCTGTAATTCAATTGTCCTTCTAATTGTGTCAACACTGTAGAATTGCCAGTTATTCCTGAAACTAATGTTCCTAATCCTAGGGCAAATGGGGCATAACTATATTCAATATTAAACAAGGCCGCGCCAGAAACCCAATTTACTTGTGCAGTAGTAGCAGTAATTGCTGTCACTGATGTACTTGATGGTGGCAAGCAGGCAGGTGCTTCTAAAACATTGATTAGAAAGTCCATAGTTACACCTCCATAATCGCTAAAACAAGGATTAGGGGTTTCTTGCCCGTATGCAGCAGAACCTATTCGCATACGGTGTGATCCTAAAGTAGCTGTTAGTGAAGTAAGAAAAGAAGCATTCAAAATAGCTGGATTTGTGTTTCCTGTAAGCCCAGAAAATACCAACTCACTCGTTTCAAAAGTATAGTTATCATTGTAGTCAATCCATACGTTAGCCGTATAAGGAAAACCGGTAGCGAATGTAATATTCAAAGAATTAATGACACCACGTGAAATTTCCACCATTCCGTCCTCAGAAAAATCATAATAAGAAATCGGATCGTGCATAAATTCAGATTCGTTCAATTGAACCAGTGTAATTCCTGCACCATCATAACTTTCTGGAACAGACTCACAATAACAACCATCATCGTAGGTGGTAAAATTATCTTCAAAACAAGCTACTGCTGTACCTAAGGCATTATAAGGGGTAACTGAATAGTAGTATGTAGTACTTGGGTCACCGCTAAAAGAATAGATCAGGTTGCTGTTTAAATCTAAGTTATCTACCACTAAGTCCGCTCCATTCATAGAGGTACCAATGGAAACTTTATAACCATCAGCTCCAGGAACTGCCGACCATTCAAACAAACTTGGGAAATTCCCACATCCTTCATCAGCCGTTACATTTAAGTCCGTAACACATCCAGGTACCAGTGTAGGAATTGGTTCCCATACCACATCATCAATAAACACATAGGTATATGTTTCACCACCTCCATGCTTGAAAGCAATAAAATTATCCGTTGTACTGTTATTGAAGGTATAATTATAAGTGGTATAATCATTATTTAAGGTATACGTATTTAATGCTGTAAAAGAAGAAGCATCGGTAGGATCAGACATCGTTCCCATTACCATCGTATACCCTCCTGGAGCTTTAGCTTTAAATTTCACACGGTGCGTATTCGCTCCTATGCTTGTCAATCCTGGAGTAATTAAATACAAAGGTGCAGCAGCATCGCCAGAGTTATACATTTCAATACAATTAGCACCTGAAGCACTATTATAATCTACCGTCTGTATGTAAGCATTTTCATTTGAACTTAAATTAAGTGCCGTCCAGCAATTAGGAACCAATTCCAGTGCAGTGGTATCAAAATCCTCAACAAAGTCCCCTGCAAACACACAAAGCGTACTAAAGCTTGAAGAAGATACCCATCCACTATTCAATATGTCAGAACAAACTGCTCTAACAAAAGTACGATAAGAAGTATTAGGTGTTAAATCCGTTCTGGTATAACTTGCTGTTGATACAGCCACTCCTGATACCGTAGCTGAAGGAGCGTCTAAATAAGATTCTTGCATGATAACTTGCCAGTTGGTCTGACCCGTAGCGGCATTCCATGTCGCAGTCGAATTACTTACCGTTACATTCGAATGAACAACTGCCGTAGGATTCGGGCAAGCTTGTTGAATACCGCCCAATATAATATTAGGTACAAACGTAGACCGACCTCTTTCGACATATGCAAAATCACCATCCCCGTCATTAGCAGGATTAAGGGGATCTAAATTAGTATCATCAGAAAAAGCAAAAATAGTACGTTCATCCGTTACATTGGTGTTATAAAAGTCATCTTCATAATCGTCATAATCATCTGTATTTTCATCAACAGCGATAACCAAATTAGAAACACCATCATAAGCAAATCCAATAGGCAATGTAATTGTAACCCATCCAGGTGCACCCGTAGCAGATAATGTTCCAGCATACACCTGAGTCATGTCCGCGACAGCAACAAAGTCAACATCATCAATAAAGGCCGTTTTATCGGTTAGTCCAAAATAAACCACAACATTGGCATTATTAGTCAAAGTCGAGGTACCAGAAAAATACCATTGCAGTGAAGTAATACTGCCGTTTGCATTAATCTCTGATGCAAGATAAATAGACTGAGAATAGGAATAGCCATAAAAAGGCTCAATAGGTGCGTGTTGTTCCTGATTAGTACCTTCGCCGACGTAAACTTGAGCATAGCCTAATCCAATACCCAACAGAAAGAGCAGTAAGCTTAAAGTAATTTTTTTCATTTAATGAAATTTTGGTTAATAATTCCTAAAAATAGATAAAATTATTCAATTATATATTCTGTACTATTTTTTAAACAAATAAACTATATGTGGTGAAAAAATGAATGTTTTCGATAAAAAATACTGACTATAAGCTATTTCACTAATTAAATATATTTTTTAAGCATAGAATAAAAATTCATAACATTTTGTTTAATGAGAATTTATTTAAGGAAAATAAAAATTTAGTTAGGTATGAAGGGGTGTTTAAACTATAATTACCTCCCTGATCATTACAGCCACTAGGTGCGATTCACATTTAATTTTTTTTATAGGTTAAGGCTTTGGGTGAAATTGGTTTTTGATTTTAATTTTTAATTCGTTTCACTGATTTCAGATAGAGAATCGTATCGAGAATAAAAATAATTTCGTTAAAAACGGTTATGGATACTGTTTTAATTTTAGTGTTTCGCATAAAAAACACGTATTTTGACAGTGGGTTCTTGATACATTTTTTGTTCCGTCTTTCTGCAGAAAAAACATTCGAACTAACGGGGACGATACATTTTTTGTTTCGTTCCATTTTAATAAACACTGAGACCCTGCTATTGTTTAAATTCTATTCGAAAATCAATTCTGACTCCTCTATTAATTCAATCGCAGGAAACCCATTCAAAAAAAACCTCTATATATAACCCACAACTGATCATCTAACGCAGATAGCGCAATTGAAAATGCTCTTCTACTTTGAATTGCTACTTGTTTTTTTATTAAATAATAATACTTAACTTACACGATAGGAATTATTTGGTACATTTAGTAATCAAAATGATTCTTACATTACTTTTAATTTGTCAGGAAATGACCTTTTGTTCGTCCAATACTTGAGATTTACTATTTGTCCAATACTTATATGTTTATGAAACACTTATTTATTTTAGCCTTCTTTTTGATTGCAGCACCCGCTTTTTCTCAGAAAAGTATTGCAACTGTTTTGAAAAAATTGAATAAAGAAACCGTTCCTTATATTAAGGTGGATGCCATTGACCCTAAAGTGAATTATACCTTTTTGGATGCAAGAGCAATCAAGGAATATGAGGTAAGTCACCTTGAAAAGTCTGTTTTTGTTGACTTTGATACTTTTGACCGCACTAACCTTTCTGCTCTTTTGCCTGATAAAAACAGCGTGATTGTAGTGTACTGTTCGGTGGGCGTTCGAAGTGAAATTATTGGTGAAAAATTATTGAAATTGGGTTATAAGAAAGTGTATAATTTATACGGCGGTATTTTCGAATGGAAAAATAAGGGTCGTAAAGTGGTAAACATGCAAGGCATTGCCACCGATAGTGTGCATACCTATAATAGCGAATGGAGCCAGTATTTACAAAAAGGAACAAAGGTTTATGAAGACTAACGCCTTACTTATTTTTACTAGAAACCCTGAATTGGGCAAAGTAAAAACCCGTTTAGCCGCTACAATTGGCCCAGAAAAAGCTTTGAAGGTGTATCAAGATTTGCTTTTGCATACCCGAAATGAGACCCAATCGATTGACTGTGATAAGTTTGTTTTTTACGACACCTATATTCCAAAAGAAGATATTTGGTTGGATACTATTTACCACAAGCAACTGCAGTCGGAGGGTGATTTAGGGCAACGGATGCAGCATGCTTTTGAAGTTCTTTTTGAGATGGGTTATAGCAATTGCATTATCGTAGGCAGTGATTTATTTGAACTAAAAACGGCTCTTATTGAAAATGCTTTTGAAAACCTGGATGCCTATGACTCGGTAATTGGACCCGCAATAGACGGGGGCTATTATCTTTTAGGGCTAAAAGAAAGTAAACCTGCTTTGTTCCATAATAAGGATTGGGGAACCAGTACCGTTTATGTAGCTACTTTAAAAGATTTAGAAACTGAAAAAACATTTGTAATGCCTGCTTTGAATGACATTGACACATTTGAAGATTTAGAAAAGAGTGGTTATATTTGATAGGTTGTGGGTTGTGGGTTGTGAAAATATAAATAAATTATGAGGAAATTAATTACATTGGTGTTATTATTAAGTATTTCGTTCAGCTATGCTCAAAGTCCATGGACAAGGGCGAAGGGGAAAACGTTTTTGCAGGTAGGTGCTACGGGATTGTTTTATGATTCGTATGAATTTGATGGAAAAAAAGTGGAGAATGCAGGTGACTTTACCGATATAACCACTCAAATTTATGGCGAATATGGAATTACTAATCAGTTGGAAGCATTGGTCATTGTTCCTTTTAAAATGGTTTCCGTCGAAAATGCTTTAGTTCCTTCAAGTAGTCTGACTGGTTTTGGAAATGTGTCTTTGGGATTGAAATACAAACTTTCTGATCAACGCTGGAAAGTGAGTTCAGGAATTATTTATACTGCTAACACCATCAAAAAAGATGCTGCAAGTGGATTGTCAACCGGATTTAATGCCACCACGTTTTTACCCTACCTTGCTGTGGGTTCGAGTCATGACAAGTGGTATTATTATGGGAACGTGGGTTACGGGTTGATGACTAATGATTATTCCGATTATTTGAAACTGACTTTCGAAGTGGGTTATGAAGTGATTGAGCAAGGACATCTTATTTTTGTTTTGGATACCCGAAATGTTGTTTCTAAAGAGGATGCTTATTATACGGATGCTGCACAATGGCCTTCTTATTTGGACAGGCAGACCTTTAATGCATTGGGTATAAAGGCCAACTATGAATTTAAAAAAGAGGCGTACGGTGTTAACCTTGCTGCTTTTGGTGCAACAGGTATTGACAATGCTCCGCTAGCTCCTACTTTTAACATTGGGATTTACACAAAATTTTAAAACAATTTGAATTTGGAAACTTATATTGATCTGCTGCTCAATTCCTATAGCGGCTATTTTAATTATCTAAAAAATGAAATCTTGTACTGGAAATGGGACAACTATTTTTACGGTCTGATTGCTATTTCTTTGGTGGTGTGGTTGCTTGAAATGTTGTTTCCTTGGCGAAAGCAACAAGCTGTTTTTCGTAAAGATTTTTGGTTGGATTTGTTCTACCTGTTCTTCAATTTTTTTCTGTTAAATTTGATTTTGCTGATTGCATTGTCCTCCGTGACCGAACAACTTTTAAATGACTTTGTAGGTGTTTTTGGTTTTGAACTGGCTTCGATACAGTTGTTTTCCATTTCCGAATTGCCTAAACCTGTCGCTTTACTCTTATTTTTTCTCATCAGTGATTTCCTGCAATGGAATGTACACCGGTTGCTGCATACCATTCCATTTTTATGGAAAATTCACAAAACGCACCACAGTGTCAAAGAAATGGCTTTTGCAGCTCATTTCAGGTACAATTGGATGGAGCCTATTGTGTACAAATCATTGCTGTACCTTCCCGTTATTTTGATTGGAGGCGTTGATTTGGCAGATGTTTTTATCGTACACTTTATCACCATTGCGATTGGCCATTTGAACCATGCTAACATCGGGTGGGATTACGGTTATTTAAAATACATTTTGAACAATCCCAAAATGCACATTTGGCACCACAGTAAAAAGATGCCTAACAAGTATGGGGTTAATTTTGGTATATCCTTGAGCTTGTGGGATTATCTTTTTAAAACCAATTATATTCCATTCGACGGTCGGGATATAGAGTTGGGGTTTCATGATGATGAACAGTTTCCAACTGATTTTTTAGACCAAGAATTGTATCCATTGAAAAAATAAATTCTTTTTTTGTCAGGAAGTGGAGTGGTTAGCGTCTCTACTTATATCTAAGATCGATTATTATGAAAAAATATATTTTAAGCCTGTTTTTATTGCCTTTGCTTTCTTGTGGAAATAACACCAAGTCTGCTGAAATACCTGTGGAAGCTTATGCGGTACAGGCAGATGTGGCAACAGCTCCCATGCAACACGACAAGTGGAATACCTTGTTGCAAAAGCATGTAAGCTGTTCAGGTGCTGTAAATTATATAGGTTTTCAAAAAGACAGCAAGCAATTGCAAGTATACCTTGATGAATTGGCTGCCAACGTACCCACTACTTCATGGTCTAAGAACGAAGTGCTTGCCTACTGGATTAATGCTTATAATGCGTATACGGTGCGATTGATTTTAAATCATTATCCGACCAAAAGCATCAAAGACATCAAAGATCCTTGGGGAAAAAAGTTTTTTACTTTGGGTACTAAAAAATACAGTTTAGAAGAAATTGAGCATGAAATTCTCCGTAAAATGAACGAACCTCGGATTCATTTTGCCATTAATTGTGCTTCCTTTTCTTGTCCCAATTTATTAAACGAAGCCTATACCGGAGCAAAATTAGAAAAGCAATTGGATGCAGCGGCAAAAAGTTTTATTAACGATGCTACCAAAAACACCATCAGCAGTTCGAAGGTTGAAATATCTAAAATATTTGACTGGTTTGGAGGTGATTTCAAAGAAAAAGGTTCAATCATCGATTATTTAAATAAATACAGCACGGTTAAAATCAGCCCTAAAGCAAAAGTAAGTTACAAAGACTACAACTGGAGTTTAAATGATTAAAGTTTCGGTAATCGTGCCTGTTTTTAATGAGGCACTTCACGTTTCCAAACTGCTTTCGCATTTACGTAAAGTCGCCCACTCACCTGAAGAAGTAGAAATAATTGTGGTGGATGGCGGAAGTACGGATGGAACCTTGAATGTTCTTAGTGCTTTTCCTATGATTCATGTGGTCGGTTCAGAAAAAGGCAGAGCAAAACAGATGAATACAGGTGCTCAAACAGCACAAGGTCGTATTCTTTATTTTTTGCACTGTGATACGTTGCCTCCGTTGCATTTTGACCAATTGCTTGTTGAAGCGGTTCATAAGGGTCATTTGGCAGGCTGTTTTCGAATGAAATTTGACTATTGGCATCCGGTATTGTTGGTTTCGCAATGGTTTACCCGCTTCAATCATATTTCTTGCCGAGGAGGAGATCAGTCGTTATTTGTCTCCAAAGCCTTATTTAAAGAAATTAAAGGTTTTGACGAACGTTTTCGCATTTATGAAGACAACGAGATTATTTCTAGACTCTATGTTCAAAAGCAGTTCGTAGTACTTCCGGCGACGGTCGTTACTTCTGCTCGAAAATATTTACAAAATGGCGTGTGGCGTTTGCAGTACCATTTTAGCATTATTCACCTCAAACGTCGGTTAGGTCATTCTACAGAAAGTATGTTGGCTTACTACCGTAAAAAAATCCAGTAATTTCCTTAATGAGAGGAAACAATTAAGTTTATTATTTACCTCAATTATATTAATTTAAACACATTTAACATGAAAAAAATTGCATTAGCCTTTAGCGTACTTATTCTTACTCTCGTAGGATGTAAAACAGAAGAAAAAGAATTGGGCTTTACAGAGAAAGTTGAAAAAGCACACCATTTGGAAGCATTTGCCGCTAAAGAGGCAATACAATTTGATTTTAACTTGGTATTTGGAGGCAAAGAACGAATGGATGCCAAATTAACTTTGCTAACCAACTCTACAAAAAGTGTTATTGAATTTAAAGACGGTACCAAAATAATTGCGGATGGAAGCAAGGTGTATTATTCGCCAACGTTAGCCAATGAAGAAGCGGTTCGTTTTGATGCTTATACGTGGAGCTATTTCTTTTTATTTCCTTATAAATTAAGCGATCCCGGAACGATTTGGAATCCGTATACCAGTACAGAAAAAGACCAAGCCAATTATTTGACAGAAAAGCTAACATTCAGTTCGGGAACAGGTGACGCACCGGATGATTGGTATGTGGTCTATGCCGATGCAAAAACGCATCTATTAGAAAAAGCAGCTTATATTGTAACCGTTCGAGGTGATATTGAAAAAGCAAATGAAAATCCGCATGCCATTCAGTATTTGAATTACAAGGAGGTGGAAGGAATTCCTATTGCTACCCAATGGGCATTTTGGGGATGGAAAGAAGGAACAGGTTTAACAGAACAAATCGGAAAGGGTTCGTTGAGTACTATTCAATTCGTTACTGTTAATGCAGACACTTTTACGCCAGGAGCGGATTTTAAAACTAAATAAAACAGTACGGTTGCCATTTAAAAGCTACTTTTATAGTGCACCGCTCCTACTTGTCATCGTTAACCCAACAAAAACTCAATTACATGGATCCTATCGTCATTATTGGTAACGGAATTGCAGGAGTTACACTTGCCCGTCATATTCGAAAAAAATCAGAAGTAAAAATCACAATTATCTCCTCGGAAAGTCCCTATTTCTTTTCCCGAACTGCCTTGATGTATGTTTTTATGGGTCATATGAAGTTTGAACATACCCAACCTTACGAGAACGATTTTTGGAAGAAAAACAACATTGACCTCGTTCAAGCTTTAGTTACTAAAGTAGCACCTGAGACCAAAGAAATTGTTTTATCTACTGGTGAACGAATAAAGTACAACAAACTGGTTTTAGCAACTGGATCGAAACCCAATAATTTCGGATGGCCGGGGTCTGATGCAAAAGGCGTTACAGGATTGTACCACAAGCAGGATTTAGAAGCGTTGGAAGAATGGGCTCCTCAAACGAAACGGGCGGTAATTGTAGGCGGCGGTTTGATTGGCATCGAGTTGGCCGAAATGCTGATTTCTCGAGGAATTCGTGTAACGTTCTTAGTACGAGAGCGAACGTTTTGGGGTGGTGTTTTGCCCGAAGGCGAAAGCCAGATGATCAACAGGCACATACTGGAACACCACATCGATTTGAGGTTGGATACCAGTTTAGCAGAAATAATTGCGGATGAAAACGGACACGTTCAATCGGTTGTAACTGATAAAGGCGAAACGATTTCCTGTGAGATTGTTGGTTTGACCGCTGGTGTTTCTCCAAATATTGAATTCTTAAATGATTCAGGAATAACCTTAGGCAGAGGTGTGAAAGTCAACCGCTTTTTAGAAACCAATATAGCCGATATTTATGCCATTGGCGATTGTGCCGAACAGCATGAAGGCATTGATTTACGACGACCGATAGAAGCCGTATGGTACACGGGTCGGATGATGGGCGAAGTTTTGGCACAAACCTTAACGGGAACACCTACGGCTTACAAACCGGGGCATTGGTTTAATTCTGCAAAATTTTTAGACATCGAATACCAAACGTACGGCTGGGTCTGGGCGAAACCCAAGGAATATGAAGAGCATTTTTATTGGGAACATTCATCGGGCAAGAAAGCCATTCGAATTGCATTTCACAAAGACAATCGCAGCTTTTTAGGCATCAATTGTTTTGGCATACGTATGCGGCATCCTTTTTTTGATGATGTATTAAGTCAAGCCAAATCTGTGGATTATGTGATTGCCCATTTGAAGCAAGCTAATTTTGACCCTGAATTTTTTACTTCTTATGCTACCGAAATCCAAAAACAATTTAGCACCCAATATCCGGGTGTAAAAACAACATCACATGAGTAAATCAGTTAAAAATAAGTCCATTGTTGCTCACGAAAACATTGAGCTGAATGCGGTACAAAAAGTAGGAATCACTTTGGGATTGTTGGGTCTTTTCATAATGGCATTGGCGTTATTTAATGTCCACTTTCCGTACAAAGCCCTTTGGTTAATAGGCTCCATAGCCGCTATATTTATTGGAATTATCATTTATGCCAATAACACCTACCTCAATCAACCTGCAGGTATTAAAAACAATGGGGTTTGGCACAAAGATTTCACCAACAGAGGCAGTTGGGCTTGGATGCTGGGTATCATCTTAACCTCCTTTTACGTGGTTTTGTACTGGTTTCCTGAATATTTAGGACTTCACGCAGAGGGCAGTGCAAACACTGGGATTGTAGCGTTCTTTGATCCGTTGAGTTACTTTTTAAATGGCAAAGCTGCGAGTCAGTGGTTTGTTTACGGAACCTTATATACCATTGCAATTGTAGGTTTGGGATATAAATTTATACTCAAATACCGCAATAATAAATACCAATTGTTTCGTACGCTTTCCGTTATGTTTTTTCAGTTGGGTTTTGCCTTTTTAATTCCAGAAATCTTAGCGAAATTAAATCCAGAGAAGGCGTATTTTGCAAAAGACTTGAAAAATATGTGGCCTTTAAATTACTACTTTTTTGAAGATTGGCACTTAACCAATATGCTGAATGGAGGTAATTTGGGCATGTTTATGTTGGTTTTTGGTATTGCAATGATTTTTATTATCTCGCCTATTTTGACTTACTTTTACGGTAAACGTTGGTATTGTTCATGGGTGTGTGGTTGCGGTGGACTTGCCGAAACGGCTGGTGACAGTTACAGGCATTTGTCCAATAAGTCGGTTGCCGCTTGGAAAATTGAACGCTGGATGATTCACTTGGTGCTTGTATTTTCATTTGTAATGACCATTGCCGTGGTATATACCTTTTTATCCAATAATCCCGAAATGAGCTTTATAACAAAAGACCATTTTATTTGGGGAATTGTAGCTTTTTTAAGCGTATTCACAGGTGCTTTGTATATTTTCAAACGAAAAGATTTGGACGCTGATGCGGTTTACACGATGTTGTCGCTTGTGGCTATTATCATTATATCATTATTGATTAACTATTTTTCGGGGAATCAAAACATTCTATTTATCGACAGTAGTTCTTTGAAACAATGGTACGGATTTGCCATTGGTGCTGCATTTAGTGGTGTTGTAGGTGTGGGCTTCTACCCTATTTTAGGCAACCGTGTTTGGTGTCGTTTTGGTTGTCCGATGGCAGCGATTTTGGGATTGCAACAACGTTTGTTTTCTAAATTTAGAATTACAACCAATGGCGGTCAATGCATTTCTTGTGGAAATTGTTCTACCTATTGTGAGATGGGAATTGACGTTAGAAGTTATGCCGAAAAAGGAGAAAACATCGTTCGTTCTTCGTGTGTAGGTTGTGGTATTTGTTCGGCTGTTTGCCCAAGAGGTGTTTTGAAATTAGAAAACGATACACCAGCAGGTCGGATTAATTCTAATGAAATTTTATTGGGTAATGATGTTGATTTATTGGACCTCCTAAACAAAAAATAATGAAAAGCAGTATTGTAATCATACCTGCCTTTAACGAAGAGCAATCGATTGGAAAAGTCATTCAGGAAATTCCTTCGTCGGTACGTGAAATAATTGTGATAGACAATAATTCTACTGATACAACGGCTTTAGTTGCGGCTAAATACGGAGCGACTGTACTTTCCGAAACCCGAAAAGGCTACGGTTATGCGTGTTTGAAAGGAATGGACTATATAACAACGCTGGACGTAAAGCCCGATATTGTAGTGTTTCTCGATGGCGATTATTCGGACTATCCCGAAGATTTGACGCAGCTTGTAGCTCCAATTCTTATCGACGATATTGATTTTGTAGTGGGTGCTCGAGTGGCTTCGATGAGAGAAAAACACGCGATGACACCCCAACAAATATTCGGAAACTGGTTGGCAACGACCTTAATGAAGTTCTTTTTTAAGGCTAAATTTACCGATTTAGGACCTTTTCGTGCCATCAAATACGACCAATTACTGCTGTTGCAAATGGAAGATAAAACCTATGGTTGGACCGTTGAAATGCAGCTCAAAGTACTGAAACAGAAAATGAGTTATCTTGAAATCCCTGTTCGTTATAAAAACAGAATTGGTGTTTCTAAAGTTTCTGGGACGGTAAAAGGCAGTGTCATGGCAGGCATCAAGATTATAGGATGGATTTTTAAATATACTTTCAAATAAAAAAATGTTAGCACTCTCCTACATTATCGTAGTACTATATAGCCTCTGTATCTTTCTTTTGTTTTTGTATAGTGTAGCGAATTTCAACTTGTTGCTCAATTATTTAAAAAGTAAAAAGAAGGCAGACAATACCGTGCAGTTTAATTTATCCAACCCGGATGAAATTCCTTTTGTCACGATTCAACTGCCTATTTTTAATGAAAAATATGTAGTAGAACGACTGTTGAGTACGATTGCCCAAATGGATTATCCCAGAAACCGACTGGAAGTTCAGGTTTTGGACGACAGTACGGACGACAGTGTTATTGAAACCAAAAGACTAATAGAAAACCTTGCACAATCGGGTTTAGACATCCAACACATTACAAGAATTGACCGAACGGGTTTTAAAGCAGGTGCTTTAAAGGAAGGACTAGTACATGCGAAAGGGGAATTCATCGCCATTTTCGATGCTGATTTTGTGCCTCAAAAAAATTGGCTGTACCAAACCATTCCTTATTTTAAGAATCCAAAAATTGGCGTCGTGCAAACCCGTTGGGGACATTTGAACCGAGACTATTCGCTTCTGACAAAGATTCAAGCCTTTGCTTTGGACGCCCACTTTACGTTGGAACAAGTCGGCAGGAATTCCCAAAAGCATTTCATCAACTTTAATGGAACCGCTGGCATTTGGAGAAAAGCATGTATTCTGGATGCTGGAAATTGGGAAAGTGACACGTTGACGGAAGATTTGGATTTAAGTTACCGTGCTCAATTGAAGCAATGGGAATTCAAATACCTGGAAAATGTAGTAACACCCGCCGAATTACCCGCCATCATTAGTGCCGCCCGATCGCAACAATTTCGATGGAACAAAGGAGGTGCTGAAAATTTCAGTAAAAACACCCGCAGGTTGTTGCTATCTAAGACCATTGGTTTTAAAACAAAAGTCCACGGTATCTTACACCTTTTGAACAGCAGTATGTTTCTCGCTATTTTTATGATGGCGGTTTTGAGTGTGCCTGTGTTGTATATTAAAAATGAGTTTGCTGCATTTGCCAAAATAATGGATATGTTGCTGTTTTTCGTCATCACTTCCCTGCTGTTTTTCATCAGCTATTGGGCTACTTACAAGAGTATCCACGGCGGAGGTTTTAACAACTTCATCCGTTATTGCAAGTTGTTTTTTACGTTTTACACCATTGCCATGGGGTTTTCATTTCACAACAGTATTGCGGTATTGGAAGGTTTGCGTGGCAAAAAAAGTGCTTTCATTCGCACGCCAAAACTGAACATTGAAGAACGAAAAGAACAATGGAAACAGAACGTATATCTATCTCCTGTACTTTCAAAAAATGTTATTGTAGAAGGACTATTAGCCCTCTATTTTATTTTTGCCATTTACAGTGCATTTCTACTCAATGATTTTAGTTTGCTAGCGTTGCATTTGATGCTTTTTATCGGTTTTGGTTTTGTATTTATACAATCTATTCAAAGAAATAAATGAGCGGCTTTATTCTAAAATACTGGAAATCGAATGGCTTTGTACTGCTAAGTCTGCTTTTCTATGTTTATATCGCGTATTTTATCGACAGAGCCGATTTTTTACACCTACTGATTTCATACAGTATTTTATTTTTGGCATTTTACAAAATTGTACAGCTTCAAAAAGACAACATGTCTTATATTATAGGAACAGCTCTGCTTTTTAGATTGGTGTTTTTAGTCGCTTTACCCTCTTTATCACAAGATTATTTTCGATTTATTTGGGATGGAAACTTGTTGCTTCAAGGCCTTAATCCTTATTTGGAGTTGCCCAAAAATCTAATCTTAGAAAGCTCGTTTTCTTTACCCAATGCCCAAGAATTATACGACGGCATGGGCGATTTAAGTGCCGGTCATTTTTCCAATTATCCGCCTGTCAATCAGTTTTTATTCGCACTTTCAGCTTTTTTGGGAAATGAATCGGTTTTGGGAACAGCAATTGCAATGCGACTTTTACTACTACTTGCTGATGCAGGTATCTTTTACTACGGCAGTAAATTATTGGAACGATTGGGATTGGACAAAACCCGTATTTATTGGTTTATTTTGAATCCTCTGGTGATTATAGAACTCACGGGCAACTTGCATTTTGAAGGAGCGATGTTGTTTTTCTTTGTTTGGTCGTTGTACTTGTTGGAACAAAACAAATGGAAAACGGCTGCAGCTGTATTGGCGTTGTCTATTTCGGTAAAATTACTGCCTTTATTGCTTTTACCATTGTTTCTAAAAAAACTAGGATGGACGAAAGCGGTTGTCTTTTACCTGATTGTAATTGGAGTAAATGTGATTCTTTTTCTACCCTTTTTATCCATGGATTTTATTCAAAACTACACAGCTACTATTGGTTTGTGGTTTACCAATTTTGAGTTTAATGCGAGCTTTTATTACCTGCTTCGCAAAGTTGGTTTTTACTTTACCGGTTACAATACCATACATACCATAGGTAAAATAACGCCTGTTTTAATTGTAGGCTTTATTTTATACCGTAGTTTTTTGGCTAAAAACGCTTCAACCTTAGACTTGTTTCAAAGCTTTTTAGTGGTGTTGAGCGTTTACCTTTTCAGTTCTACCACCGTGCATCCCTGGTATGTGATTAACCTACTGTTGATAGGCGTTTTCACCCGATACCACTACCCTATTTTATGGAGTTTTACGATAATTTTAAGCTACAGTGCCTATGCTCGAACGGGGTTTGCCGAACAGTACGGACTCATTGCTTTTGAGTATTTGGCCGTGTTCGTTTTTATGTTTTATGAAAAAAATAAGATTTTGAAAATGGCAAATAATGTACCTTTGGAGTTCAAAAACAAAAAAGGCAATACGTATGGCCGTTCTTAAAGAGAATTCGAAAACTGCAGTAGCCCAGTGGGTACATCAATTTAGTGATGAACTATATTCGTGGGCTTACTTCAAAACTTCCAGTAAAGAAGTGGCCGAGGATTTGGTACAAGATACTTTTCTTGCTGCTTTTCAGAAAATTGAACAATTTGAAGGTAAAAGTCAGCCCAAAACCTGGCTTTTTTCGATTCTTAACAATAAAATAATCGATTACTACCGCATCAGTGCCCGAACAACAAAAAAGAGTTTTAGTTTGACGGAAACAAGTGGTATCGAACTCTCCGAAGGTCTTTTTAGTAGTTTTGGTTGTTGGAAAAGCACTGATATTAAAGCCAATTACGACCAAGAAAGTGCTTTGTTAGACAACCCTGAATTCAATGCTGTTTTAGAAGAGTGTTTGGAAGATTTACCCCCAAAATGGAAGCTGGCAGTGACTTCAAAATATTTAAGTACAAAGAATAGCGACGAAATTTGTCAGGAATTAAACATCACGTCGTCTAATTATTGGCAGATCGTTCATCGATCAAAGCTATTAATGAAAAAATGTTTGGATTTAAAATGGGACTAATCAAATTTAATACAGCCAACTAAATGCAAAACGTGATGAGCAGCTTGTTGAGAACCTGTCAGAAAACT